>NZ_LLXZ01000153.1 GCF_001440395.1 Bradyrhizobium jicamae
TTTGGCCGTTGGCCAGATCATGCTTGGCACGTACGAGGAGTACGATTCCAGGCTGCAGGTTGTCGATCTTCTTTCGAACGCGTGAACCGCCGTTGCTGAAGAGAACGCTTTGACCATAAACAGCCGATGATGGTAGCTTGAGAGGATGGGAGTTGGGATCACCCCTTTCCGTTCGGAAGGCAGCTTGCAATCCGGGCGACTGAGTCCCGCCCGAGCCGCGCTTTGCTTGTTGCCCCTGTCTCAACCAATGTCTGGTTCAGCCCATAATGTCGGAAATCTAACGCGAAGGCCGACTTGACCGCTGTAACACGTCAGCCCTAGTTGCCAGAGACGTTTAAACAACCTGTCTGCTCCTGGCATGCGCATTGCTCGTATTGGTTTGTCGCACGATCGTTGGCAGCGCCGTACCAAGGTAAGAGGAGAGCAGTGGAGCATGAGAAGGCATCCCATACTGCGGCAGAACTCCGAAGCTGTTCGAGGCTGCACTGGCTCTGGCGGGAGCATCGCGCTGCATCCGAACTGGTCTTGGCTCACTGGCCTACTATTGGGGATTGAAACGAGCTCTCATCTTCAACTATTTCGCGGGGAGAGCGTCATGTACGTTTGTGTCGTCGTGCTGTGTCGAGCAGAGCCAATTGCGTCTGGCAATAGTTGTCTCACCGGTATAGCTGACGGCGATCGCCTCCTCTGCCAGTTCCGAGAGCTTACGATGATTGTTCTTCGGCGCAAAGCGCCGAGTTTCGCGACTGTCTAAGGGCAGCACGATGCGCCGCGCCTCTTCCAACAATCTACTTCATTGATCGATGGCCCCGGCGAGGACTGTGTCATGGGACGTGTGAACGATAAAGTCATTCTGGTGACTGGTGCTGCGCGCGGGATGGGAGCGGCCCATGCCCGCTTGCTGGTTTCGGAGGGCGCTCGAGTCGTAGTCACCGATGTCCTTGATGCAGATGGAGAGACTCTCGCGTCCGAACTGGGCAACGCCGCGATCTACGTGCACCAGGATGTCAGCGAACCGAAATCCTGGGCAACGGCGATCGGGGCCGCAGTGAGCACCTTTGGCGCCTTACATGGGCTAGTCAACAATGCCGGCATCGCCAGCATGGCTCCTATCGAGCAGCTCTCGCTCTATCAATGGAACAGGACTCTGGCAGTTAATTTGACCGGCGTATTCCTCGGCATCCAGGCCGCTCTACCAGCAATCCGGCGCGCGGGCGGAGGTTCTATCGTCAACGTGTCATCGATCGAGGGGCTGCGAGGCAGCCCTGGCCTTCATGCTTATGTCGCGTCCAAGTTCGGCGTGCGTGGTGTCACCAAGTCTGCCGCGCTGGAATGCGCGGCCTCCGGCGTGCGCGTTAACTCGATTCATCCTGGGCTCGTCACCACGGCGATGAGTGAGAACTTGGATCCTGCACTGTTTCCTATTCCATTGGGCCGGGCAGCCAATCCGCTGGAAGTGTCTCAGGCGGTCGCGTTCCTGCTTAGCGACGCGTCCAGTTACATGACCGGTACCGAGATTGTGCTCGATGGCGGCTTGACTATCGGGGTCCCGCATAAATGCGCGGCGCTGGAGAACATGTTTTCGTGACATCAACCGACGTGCCGGCCAATCGGAGAACATGCCATGTATTATAGCAGCGGAAACTACGAAGCCTTTG
>NZ_LLXZ01000154.1 GCF_001440395.1 Bradyrhizobium jicamae
GTGTTCAGCGCGCTGAACGTCGCGGCCATGCTGATGCGGCGGATTCACTCGCCGCTGATGCTTATTTTCGGCATTTCCGTCGCATGGTTTTCGCTATCGTCGCTCGCGTTCATTCTGGCGACGCCGTGGAACCATATGTGGTGGCTCGCCCACGGGATCTTTGCTGGCGGGTTCTTCCTGCTCAGCTATGGCGTTGTCCAGGCTTTCCGAACGACGAAATCATTCTCGACCATCTATAGCCAGGAAGAAATGACGGCCCGCCTGGCCCAATCGATGGCCGACACCCAAAAGGCGCTACAGCAACTGCAACTGAGCAATCAACGGTTGGAACGCCTTGCCGCCACCGACCCGCTAACCGGTGCCGGAAATCGGCGCCACTTCATCGAGCATATCGGCGACGAGATCGCGCGGGCCAAACGAAGCGGTGCTCCATTGTCTCTGCTGTCGATCGACCTCGATCATTTCAAGTATATCAATGACTCACGTGGTCACAGTGCCGGCGATGAAGTCCTCCGCGCATTTGTGCGAAAGTGTCTGGAGGCGATCCGCCCTTACGACTCTGTCGCGCGCGTGGGCGGTGAAGAATTTATGGTGTTGCTGCCGGGGGCGACGCTCGATGCGGCTTGCGCGGTAGCCGAGCGCCTTCGATCGGCCATCGAAAGCGCTGCATTCGATGTCGGAGCCCAACCGTCTGTCGGCGTCACCATCAGTGTTGGGGTATCGGAGTTCGGGCGCGATGGAGACACGCTTGATGGATTCCTGAACGTCGCCGATCAGCGGCTCTATCGCGCAAAATTTGAAGGTCGCAATCGTGTGATTGTCGCGTAAGCCGCTTGCGGTGAATTGCCCTGTCGATGATTGGTACGGCGTTGTTAACAGCTTTCGTTCCGTCGCGCATTTGGGTGACCTCTGCGTTGGCGCGACGCGCGAGATCTTCATGCCGACGATCGACGTCGACGGCGAGATGGCGTTTCCGCCAATCCAGGGCGAGCAGCTTGTCACGATCGCAGGCCGCCCTCTTTGGGCGGGGCGAAGCGACGGTGCTCGATCGCGAGGTCCGGAGAACGCGGTTCGTCGACGCCGTCAAGGTCCGGATCGGAGGGCCACTGGGACAAGATCCTAGCGGATCTGGTCGCGGATGTCGCAAAGCCCGCTTAGTGTGAGCGAGCCGGCGGTGGCCGACTTCTAAGCTTCTTGTCCACGACACCGGCAAATTCTTCGTCGACCATCGCGACAGCGAGAAAGGCTCCTGGGTCGCGACCATGGTGTTGGTGCTGTCCCTGACCATCGTGGCTGCGAACAAAACGTAGATCGCGTCTTGCTGTACGCGGTCGAGCGAGCCGCTTTATCGATCAACGTCGCAAGCAGGACAATGGCTTCGCGGTCGGCAAGGTTCGCTAAAGCAGCTCGAGCCGACGCGCTGCATTCTTCGTTGCTCAAAGCAGGAACATGCAGCTGCTTGAGGTCGTCTAAGCCGCGCTGCCCCATATAAGCGGATGCAGGCGCCTCCTCGGTGGCTCCGGCTGCGGGAGCGCGGCTAAACGGGGATAATTCTTGAGCGCCGTTCGTTCGCTCTTGCGACGCGCGCGGCCCACAGCGCTCAAAGTCTTGAAGCGGCATCTTGAGAGCGTAAATCGTGGCTTCGGCCGCGTTAGCGATGGGCGAACTTGCCGGGTCGTTCAAAACACTCTTGCCGGGAACGACTATCGCGATCCGAAGGCGCGTTGCTTGCGAAGCGTTAATCGAACTTTGACGATCAGCACACAACATCTGGCGTTCAGTTAACGTCTATGCTACCTGTAAGAAACTCACTCTGGAACAACCGGCCTTAGCGAAGGTTCGACTGTGATGAGTTTGTCAACTCCACGATCACGTGTATTGCACGCTGATTGGTTCGATTGGTGTAGTTCTGCCACAAGGGATTTCATTGCTCTCCTTGGGGGCGTCGTTCTCGCCTCGATCTTAGTGCATGTCTATGAGCTTAGTCCTCTTCTGTTTCAGCTGGGACGGGGCTATGCGGATTCGGCGTTCGATGACATCATATTTGTCGCGTTCTTCCTGTGCGTTGCGTTGACAATTTTCAGTTTCCGCCGCTATCGAGATCTCGCCCGCGAAACCAAAGCGCGAGCCATTGCGGAAGGAGAAGCGCGCGACCTCGCGCGACACGATCCATTGACCGGCCTGCCAAACCGTCGCCTGTTTGATGAAAAACTTGACGCGTGCCTTGGCCTCGCCCGCGACACGCACCAGGTGGCGGTTCTACTGCTTGGCCTTGATGGCTTCAGGAGGATCAAGGACAGGCATGGCCACGCAGCGGAGGACAAGGCGCTATGCGAATTTGCTAACAGGGTCGCCGACATCTTGCGCAAGGATGGCGTCCTGGCGAGGATTGGAGGCGACGAACTCGGCATTGTCCTACCAGACATCAGCTCTCTTGAGGTTCCTATCAATCTGGCGCGACGCATTGTGGCGTCCGCCACCGAAACTTTCGCGATCGAGACGGGGGCAGCCGAGCTTGTGGTTGGAATTGGCATCGCCATCGCTCCGATTGACGGCGTCAATCTCCACGAATTGGTCAGGCGCGCAGAACGTGCACTTTATCGCGCACAAGGCGATGGAAGGTCGTGTGTGCGCTTTTTCGAGCCAGAGATGGACATGCATGTCGACCGGCGCATCCAGATCGAGCGAGAGCTTCGCAGCGCTAT
>NZ_LLXZ01000155.1:0-539 GCF_001440395.1 Bradyrhizobium jicamae
GGCCGGGGTGTGCAGACCGGCGTGAATGTCGGCAAGCAACTGGGCGTCTTCGACGCCGGTCAGCCCGGCTTCCAGTCGGCCGCGGAAGCACCGCCGACAGACATGGAGCTGCAGAGCTTCTGGAGCGTGCTGAAGAAGATCGGCCGGGGTGTGCAGACCGGCGTGAATGTCGGCAAGCAACTGGGCGTCTTCGACGCTGGTCAGCCCGGCTTCCAGCCCGCCGCGGAAGCACCGCCGACGGACATGGAGCTGCAGAGTTTCTGGAGCGTGCTGAAGAAGATCGGCCGGGGTGTGCAGACCGGCGTGAATGTCGGCAAGCAACTGGGCGTCTTCGACGCTGGTCAGCCCGGCTTCCAGCCCGCCGCGGAAGCACCGCCGACGGACATGGAGCTGCAGAGCTTCTGGAGCGTGCTGAAGAAGATCGGCCAGGGTGTGCAGACCGGCGTGAATGTCGGCAAGCAACTGGGCGTCTTCGATGCCGGTCAGCCCGGCTTCCAGCCGGCGGCAGAAGCACCGCCGACGGACATGGAGCTGCAGAG
>NZ_LLXZ01000155.1:637-20351 GCF_001440395.1 Bradyrhizobium jicamae
GACCGGCCTGGATATCGGCAAGCAACTGGGCATTTTCAGTGCCGGCCAGCCCGGCTTCCAGCCGGCGGCAGAAGCACCGCCGACGGACATGGAGCTGCAGAGCTTCTGGAGCGTGCTGAAAAAGATTGGCCAGGGTGCGCAGACCGGCTTGGATATCGGTCGCAAACTGGGCGTCTTCGATGCCGGTCAGCCCGGCGGCACGATGCATTAGACCTGACGGCGAAGGGCGGACGCAAGTCCGCCCTTCGCGCAGCAGATGGGAATGGAGCCTAGATGGCGGATCCAAACGCGCCGCAGGAATTCATCGTGCAAGGAGAGCCGGTCAAATCCGGTCAGCTTGCCGATCACTTGAAGCGCGAACCCAGCGTCAAACGGGTCGCGCAAATAGCGCCCGACGTCGTCATCCTTTCCATGACGAACACGCAGGCCAATCGCCTCAAATCGGCATTCACCACGATCGTGGTGGAGCCGAACTCAACGCTGAAGCAATTCGACGCCGACTGATTTCGGTGGGCAAGCCATAACTCGCAAAACATCAAGGAGGCCGCATATGGCCGCACGAAGCAAGTCAGGAACACCGGGCCACAGTGATCATGATGAAACGGCCGACGCCGCAGCAAGCGATAACGGCGCGCCGGCTGCATCGGCGTCAAATGGCGGAGGTGCGACGGCCCCACCATCAGGGCAGGAGGCCGCAACGATCGCACCGCGCCCGGCGCAATTCATGATCGCGCCGCAGCAGCAAAGCGGAGTAGCTACCTTCAGTGCCGATTTTGTGGTCCAGCAGCTCACCAACAGTCCCGACATCGAGGTGGTGAAGACGGTGCAGCCGCCGCGCCTGTTCGGATTTCAGAGCGCGGAACTTGGACAAGCGCCACTCAGTCCGCTGGTACTCGCCCGCATGGCGCCCGACAAGGCCAAGCTGTTGCAGACCCAGGCGGGAACACGTCTGGCGGTGGAACGCGATGAGCGGCTGAGCTACATGCTCGACCCGACCACGCCGCAAATGCCCAATCCCGGGGTGCTCACGCCGTTGGCGGATGGCTTCTCGACGACGATCGAGGTGCTGGGCCAGACCGGCCCGCTGTCGGACGCCGAAGTCTATGTGTTCGGCAGCATGTGGCCGACACAGGGTGTCACCGACGCCGCCGGCCGCGTCACGCTGAGCATTCAAGGCGAAAGGCCGGATACGATCCGGTCGATCCTCGTCAAGGCGAAGGTCGACTACTGGACTTTCTGGCTCGATCGCCCGCAGCTCGTTCCCAATAGTGTCAACCGGATCGTCGTGAGAGCCCTCGCTGCGTCGCTGCGCGACTTCCCCGGCCGGCAGTTGATGGGCTGGGGTGAGCGCGCGATGGGTCTTGATCGTGTGCCCCCGGGCTATGATGGCGCCGGTGTGAAAATCGCGGTCATCGATTCCGGCACGGCGCCCACCCATCGCAATTTGCGCGGCGTCACGCGCGGCACCAGCATCGTCGGCAATGATAAAATGGCCTGGACCGTCGATACGATCGGTCACGGCTCGCATTGCGCCGGGATCATCGCCGGCGGGCCGGTCCCCGGCGGTGGCGGCATTCGCGGCTTCGCGCCCGCGGCGGAGATCCATGTCTGCCGAATCTTCCCCGGTGGTCGGTTCAGCGATCTGGTCTCGGCGCTCGATTACTGCATGGAGCAGGGCATCGACGTCGCCAACATGAGCCTGGGTGGCGGCGAGCCTTCGAAGATCATCGAGGATCGCATCGTTCGGGCCAAGCAATTGGGCATGGCCTGCATCATCGCGGCCGGAAACTCCTCGGGGCCGGTACAGTTTCCGGCTTCGACGCCGCATTGCCTGGCGGTCGCTGCGATGGGCAAATGGGGCGAATTCCCCGAGGACAGCTACCATGCGCAGCAGGCGTTGGATGGCTTCCGGAGTCGCGACGGATATTTCCCGGCAAAGTTCAGCTGCTTCGGGCCGGAGATCGACGTCTGCGCGCCCGGCGTCGGCATCGTCTCGTCGCTCCCGGCTGATGGCTTCGGCGCATGGGACGGCACCTCGATGGCGACACCGCACGTCACGGGCCTGGCCGCGCTGGTGCTGGCGCATCACCCCGACTTCAAGGGTGCGTTCCAGAATCGCGACGGACGCCGCGTGGAGCGGCTGTTCCAGATCCTGAAGGAAACAGCGACGCCGCTGCAATTCGGTGATCCAAACCGTACCGGCGCCGGATTGCCGAACGCGATGCGGGCGCTGGGCCTCGAAACGGGCGTCGCCCCGGGCGCCGCCGCGCCTGTAGCCGATCCCTCGCTGGATACGCTCCGTCGTCTGCTGGGACTGGCGCAGGTCGACGCACCGAGCATGATTCCGGCCGGTGCAATGGCGCCGCAGTCCGCCCAGCCGATGCAGAACGGTGCGAGCCACGTCGCGCGCGGTCCGGCCCAAACGACGGGCGCGACATCAGCCCCAACCATGATGGATCCCAACCCGGCGCAGATTCGGGAGATCATGCACAAGGTCGGATTGCTGTAACGCTAAGGCCTTGGGTGTTTGCCGTAATGGGGCACAGCTGCAACTGCAGCTGTGCCTCGCGCACGTCGGCATGAACATAAGCCGCACGAGCGCGCGGACCAGAGCCGTTCGTGCGGGCGCGTTTGCCGTGCAAGTGCTCGGCGAGAATCCAATCGAAGCATCTGGGATCGTCGTGCAGGAAGGATGCGAGCCAAATGCCCTCGTCGACTTCGTCGCGCACCCTGGAATTGCAGCGCGAAACCTGCGAGATTTGATTGTATAGGATGTCAGGTCAGGCAGCCTCAATCTCTCGACGTGTTAGGAAATCATGATCATTCGAGCCTTTATCAGACGCATGCAAAGCACCATTTCGGCTTTGCAAGGTCGGAGGGCCGAAGCAGGCCTCGCGCGTCCGCTGTCGACGCTCGCTGGCTTGCTCTTCCTCGGGGGCGCCACCGTTCTCCCGGCCCCGGCGTCCGCCATCGAACCCGAGCACCCGGGCCATGAAGCCTTTCTGACACGTGCTGTCTTTGCGGACGGGCGCCTCTGGATTCTTTCGGATGCTGGCACTCTCTCGTCCGTCACGGAGGGGCAGGACACACGGGTTGTAGAAAAGCTCCCCGAAAAGGCCTTCGACCTATGCGTGTTCGACCGGCATCCGATGGTGATCACTTACACGAACGGCAGCGGCTCTGAATGGACGCTTCGCCGGCGTGCCGAGGGCGCATGGTCCGTCGCGGCCACGATAAAGGCAGAGGGCGACCTATTACTCGCTATGGATTGCGCCGCGAACCGGGTCACGCTCCTGACCACGCGCCGACTTATTGACCTCGACGGCAACAGACAGAGTACGGTGACGCTGTCCGAGCCGCTGAACGGCGGGCTGGTCAATACACCCCATGGAACGCCCGACCAATTCTTCGTCGGTATCAATGTCGGTGAATGGGGCGGTGGATTGCGTCGCATAGATCGGCATAGCGGCAAGGTTACAGTGATTGAGCACAACGCGACCGGAGAGTTATGCGGGGGGCCACTCAATACGGCGTGCGATCCAGTCAATGGTATCGTCTCGGTGCCCTGGAAACCTGGCTGCATTGCCGCCGCAGTCGGCCTCGTTCACTTTCGGCCGCACGGTCGCGTGGTCGAGGTTTGCGGTGATCAGGTGAAACGGCTTTATTACAAACCGTATCGTGACAAGCCTTCAGGTGGCAGTACCAAGGACGATGAGCCTTTCAGCGCCGTAGCCTTCTTTGGGCTCGCTCGTGACGTTGATACTCTATGGGCGGTCGGTATCGACGGCATTTACCGCATTGGTCCGGACGGTACCGCCCAAATCGTTTCGCTACCGCGCTTCAAGAAAATCGGGGGGATCAATTTGAGTTTCGATTTGCCCGAATTCGTTCTTGTGCTCACGAACGTCAACCAGCGCCGTTCTATCAGCGGAGCCGTGCCCATCCTCGTGCCACGCAGATAGACGATTGCGGGAGTGAGCAGCAGCCTCTTCTTGTCGATGGCGCCCTGTTCACGCGTGCGAGATTTCACACGGCGCGATGGACGGCGAAACCAGCTCAGCTCCGCCCCGCTCCGTAATCTCGGCGATCTTGCCGTCGACGATATGGACGCGGCGGTCGGCGCGGGCGGCGAGGGCCGGGTCGTGGGTCACCACGATCACGGTCTGGCCGTTGTCGGCGATGTCGCGAAGGATCGAGAACACCTGTTCCGTCGATTTGGTATCGAGCGCGCCGGTCGGCTCGTCGGCCACGATGATCTCGGGGCGGTTGGCCAGCGCGCGGGCGATCGCGACGCGCTGGCGCTGGCCGCCGGAGAGCTGGTTGGGACGCTTGTTGGCGTGCTCGGCAAGCCCGAGCGAGCCGAGCAGCGCAAGGCCGCGCTCGCGCATCGCGCCTTCGGCCATCACGCCCGCGGCGCGCATCGGCAGCAGCACATTGTCGAGCGAGGTGAACTCCGGCAGCAGGAAGTGAAACTGGAACACGAAACCGCATTTGGTCAGGCGGACATCGGCGCGCTCGGATTCCGACAGTTTCGAAGTCGGCTGGCCGCAGATCATGATCTCACCCTCGCTGGGAGCGTCGAGCAGGCCCAGCAGATAAAGCAGTGACGATTTGCCAGATCCCGACGGCCCGGTGATGGCGACGAATTCGCCCTTGTTCACCGCCAGATCGATGCCGTTGACGAGGGTGTGAGAAACATCGCCTTCGATGCGACGAACGAGATCTACCGCCTGCAAGGCAACTTCGGTCATGACGCTCCCCGGATGATTTCAACTGGATGAACCCGCGTTGCCTTGCGTGCCGGGAAGTAGGCCGCGCCTGCGCAGCACAGCAGCGATATGGCGCCGACGACCACATAGTGCATCGCTGAATAATGGATCGATATCGGCGTGGTGGTGCCCGTCAGCGGACTGAAGATCGTGATCTTCGACCAGCCGTAGCAGAGCAGGTAACCCAGGACCCAACCGAACAGGATGCCGACAATGCCGATGATGGCGGCTTCGATGATGAAGATGCGTCGGACCGCATATTCGCGCATGCCCAGCGACTTCATGATCGCGATGTCCTGCCGTTTCTCGTGCGTGATGGTCGAAATGATGTTGTAGGTGGCGAAGGACGAGGTCAGCAGCATCGCGCCCATCACCGTCAGCACGATGAAATCGCGCACGGTAAAGGATGACAGCAGGTCGGCATTGGCTTCCTGCCAGGACACCGACTTGTAGCCGGTCTGCGCTTCGACCTGCGCGGCGACCTTTTGCGCCAACATCGGATCGTTCAACCGCAGCCGTAGCTGGTTGACGACGCCGTTCTGCCCCATCATGACCTGCGCCGGCCCCATCAGCGAATAGATCTGGCTCTCATCGACGCGCTTCATGCCGGAGCGATACAGCCCGGCCACCGTCGAATTCAATTGAATGCCCTGGCCGCCAATCAGGAGAACGGTGTCACCGGCTTTCACGCCGAGTTTCTCGGCCAAAGCCTCGCCCATGATGATGCCGTTCGGCGCACGTGAGAGGTCATCGATTTTTCCCTCACGCATTTGCGAGGCGAGTTTCGAGACTTGAACCTCACGGCGGGGGTCAATGCCGGTCAAGGTGATGCCGATGCGCGCGCCGCCGTGATTGATGATCGCGGTGGTCTTCGCCGAGGGAGCTACGTCTCCTGGTATCCAGGAGCGCAGCGAATTCATCACCGTCTCAGGATATTTGATGCCGGGACGTTTGCTGACATTGGCGATGTCGGCCATCTGCACCGCCCCATATTCCTGCTCGGCAGGCTGCGTCGGCACGGAGCGCCGCTCATCCTCGATCGTGATATGCGGCATGGTGTCGACAAGCTGCCGCAGGAAGTCGAGCTGCGAGCCCTGCATCAGGCCCGCCATCATGATGGTGAAGCCGACGCCCATCGACACGCCGGCCATGCCGACGAGGGTCTGCCGCACGCGGGTGCTGACATGGGTCCATGCGATGTTGAATATAAGCTTCACGGCGACTACCGGCTGTTGCTGATGAGGTTACGGCGCGCGTCGTTGACGACGGAATCGATGTGGGCGGTGATAGCTGCCGAAATCACCGCATCATCCGGGTCCGCACGAGCTGTAGTGGCGGAGGCGACGACGTCGGCCTCGGGCGTCGCGGCAGGCTGATCGGCCGGTTCACTCGCGGGCGCCGGTTCCATTGCCCTGGTCAGGCTGCTGCTGTCGATGCGAATCCTGGCGCCATCGGCGAGATCGATGCGGGCGGGCGAAAGCACTGATGTGCCCTTGGACAGATCGCCGATGACCTCGATATTGCGGTTGCCGCGGATGCCGACTTTCACCGGCACGCGCCGGATCCGGCCGTCATCGACCGTCTGAACCGAATCGCCCGCGACGGCTTCGGCCGGCACGACCACCGCTGCCTGCTTCTCGCGGAAGATGATGTTGACCTCGACCGACATGCCGATGCGCAGCGGCGTATCCTGTGGCAGTCGCAGATAAACCCGGAAGGTCTTGCGGGTCGGGTCGCCCTTCGGCGTGATCTGGGAGACGTTGGCGCGCAGCGCCTTGCCGGGAAACGCCTCGCTGCGCAGAAAGGCCTTCTGGCCGGCCGCGATCCGGTTGATCTCCTCCTCGTTGATTTCGGCAACCACATGCATCGGGGCCGGCGGTCCGACCGTGAACAGGACGTCGGTGGGGCCTGCGATCTCGCCGACCTCGCCGTCGCGCCGCAACACCATGCCGTCGAGCGGCGCTCGCAGCACCAGCGAGTCGAGCCGCACCTTCTGCGCGGCGATCCGCGATTTTGCATCCTCGAGCTTGGTCCAGCGCTGCTCGTATTCGGTCCGCGTGGCGTCGTTCTTGTCGCGATCCTTCTCGGCGCGCGACAGGTCACGTTCGAGCTGGCCCCGATTGATTTCCATCTGCTCCAGCGCGCTGCGCTCTTCGGCGTCGTCCTGGCGGCCGAGGATCTGGCCTGATTTGATTACCTGTCCCTCGCATCGGCACAGCTCGACCAGGCGGCGGCGCTGCAGCGGCACCACCTTGGCCCAGCGCTCGGGCTCGACGGTGCCCGTGCCGTAAACCGCTTCGGAAACCGGCGCGAGACTTGCGATGCTGGTGGTCACCAGCGGCGCATGGAGGAAATGGGAATAGGCGTAATAGCCGGCCCCGGCCGCAGCGATCGTCAGAATGCCGGTTGCGATGAGATGCTTCAATTTCATGGCGCGTCCTGTCAATCAGAAGCCGAACCGCTTGCGCAGACCCGAGGGAACCTGGTCCATCAGGTCACGAACATCGTCTCTCTTGGCGTTCTTCGCCGGAGTTGCCGACGAGACCTTGGGTGATGCCGGCAACGTCGTGACGTTGGATGGCACCGGCTGCGCGATCGCCGCCGCCGGCGCGGTTGCGGGCGCTGGCTGCACGGCCGCTTGTGCAGGCACTGGTGCCGGTGGAGGCGCAGCCGCCAGTTGGTCCGACGCTTCGTCGCCAGCCCTTTCGATAATTGAAGCCTTGTTCGAAGCCTTGACCGAATCCCTGGTGATGCCGGCAACCCGGACGGCGCGCCAGGCTCTTGCAGCCACCACGGCGCGGCCGATCTCGTCGCTCGTCATCTTCTTCATCAGCAGCGACATCAGTTGCCGCGCGCCGTTGCGGTCCTCGTCGAGCTTGCTCGCGGACGCGACGATATGGGCCCAGCTATAGGCCTTTACATTATCCTTCGGTGTGCCGCGCCCGCTGGCGTAGAGGCCGGCAACGATCAGCATGGCGTGGGCGTGTCCCTGGTCGGTCGCGCGCGAGAACCAGCGAAATGCCTCCTGGTCGCTGCGCGGACGGCCGACGCCCGCTGAATAGAGTGCCCCGGTATAGAACTGGGCCTCATCATCGCCCGCCTGCGCCGCCTGTTCGTAGCGATTGGCCATCTCACGATCGGACGCGGAGTCGGCAAGCGCAGCAGCGGGGAGGCCGGTCAGCACGGTGAGGCAACAGGCAACAACGACGGCTGCCCGTTTCATGGATTGGAAACTGGAGATGCGCTGCATCGTACACGCTTTCAGCTTGGTTCTGTTACGCCGGAAAGTCGTCGAGCGGCCAACGCGGGTAGTCCCCCCACAGCGCCTCTCGTGAACTGAACCCTAGCTCACTTGCGCGGGGGCAAATGTGCGGCCTGTCACATATTGCGTTTGTTGCTGTCGGAACCCGGTTTTCTTCGTCAGTTCCGGCCGACCCGCGCCGGCCTGAGGAAGGCAATGCGCATCAAGGATGCGGCACCTCGCGCGGGAATCGAATCCCTCAGCCTGCTACCGCGCCAACGCCGGGAGGATGTGATAGCGGCCGATCTCATGAGAAAATTCGCCGCGGTTCACCAGGAGAAGCAAGCCGATCCTTTGCTTCGGTACCAGTCCGACATAGGCGGACGCATTGTTGAGGCCGCCCGGTTTGTCGACGATGTCAATTCCGCTGAAAGTGATATTTTCCCAGGCCATCGCTTGCCCGAACTGCTGGTCGATACGGAATGCCTCGCGCTGGGTCATTCGCAAGGCCTCGCGTAACTGCGGATCGGCCACGTTGCCGTCGATGCAGGCCGCCATGAAGGTGGCGAGGTCCCGCGCAGTCGAGAACATCTGTCCGGTGCCCGGGAAATCGAAATAGCCCTGCTGGTTTCCGGGAGCGCCGATCGGCGTGCCCAGCTCGGAATAGCCCTGGACGGTTTTTTGCAACAGTTCCGGCGGCATGATCGCATGGTTGTCCGGCCCGCGTTCCGGCATCACCGTGGAATGCATGCCGAGCGGCGTCAGAATGCGGGTTTCGACAAGCTGTCGGATCGGAACGCCATAGCGACGCTCGAGTGCGAGCTGGAGCAGGACGTAGCCCGCATGCGTATAGATGCGCTGCTTGCCGGGCGCATCGCCGGCGTGCGGCGTCCAGGCGTTGAGCATGCCGATGAACTCAGCCAGCGAATACGAGGCGTTTGGCCACGGCGGATGATCCGTCGGCAGCAACAGACCGGATGTGTGGGTCGTGAGCTGGCCGAGTGTGACCCGACCGATATAGTCGCCGTGCAATTCGGGAACGTATTTGTTGACGGGATCGTTCAGGCTCAATTCGCCGCGGAGTTCGCCGAGCGCGACGAGCGTGGCCTCAAACGGCTTTCGCACCGAAGCGACATTGAACAGCGTGTCCGACGTGACGGGCCGCTTCCCGGCCTCATCGGCGAAGCCGAAATTGAAAAACTGTATCCGACCGGCGACGTAAGCGGCGGCGGCGACGCCGCCCGGATGGTCGGCCGTCGTCAGCGGAGCAAGGTTCTCGGTGACGATCTCTCTTACATGCGCGTCCATCTCAGGATCCGCACGAATGGCCTGCGCCCCGCCGAGCAGAAGTACCAGCGAGAGACCCAGAGCTGCGCTTGAGCGGCAAAGCCACGATCTCGTTGAAGCCGCCGCCATCCGGACCTGCATGCGAAATTGCCACACGCGGGCAAATGAGCCCGCGATCTGAAGGTTGACTATCGGAAGCCCGCGTAGGGGAAAGCTAGAAAACCGCGGCGCAAGAGCCCAATCACTTCAAGCGGGGATCCGTGCACGATTGTTTGATCATGCCGGGCTTTACGCGCTTCCTCCGCCAAACGTGATCCGCGCAAGCTGGTCACGTCCGGTGCGACGCCACAGATTTCCGGCATGGGTCGTTTCGCCACAACCGCCGCACTGTACGCGCAATTTCGTCCACCCTATCCGCCCGAATTCTTCCGGGCTGTCGCGGAACGTCTGAGACTTGGCAAGCAGCATGCTGTGATCGACCTCGGCACGGGGCCCGGCCTCATCGCTCTCGGCTTTGCCCCGTATGTCGGACGGATCGTGGGGGTGGATCCGGAGCCGGCCATGGTCGAGGTCACAGGACGGGCCGCGGCTCGCGCAGGCCATGAACTTGCGCTGATAGAAAGCGCGGCCGAGGCGCTGCCGCGCGACGTTGGATCGTTCGACGTCGTCACGATCGGTCGCGCGCTGCACTGGAATGGATCGCGACCTCATTGGTCCGCTCCTGGAACGGCTGGTCGCTCCGGGCGGCGTGGTTCTCGTCTGCTCGGCGCGCTCCGCGGCCGATGGCCGCAACGGTTGGCTTGAGGCATATGATGAGGCGCGACGATTTTGGTCTGGGGCGCGGACAGACCACAGGCGCTATCGTTCCGATCTCGCGGCCATTCTTGCCGGCACACGATTTCACCTTGGCGAGCCGATCGCGGCAGAAAGTAGCCACGAACTAAGCGCAAGAGATTTGGCCAGCCGCATGCTCACATTCTCAGGTTCTTCGCCCGCGGTGCTCGGCAACAAGGTCAATGCAATGCTGCACGATGTCGAGCGGCGCCTGCTTCCTTTCAGCCGTGCCGGATTGCTGAAGGAGGTTGTTATTGCGCGTGCGGATGTTGCGAGCACGCCTCCGCGAGAGCGCTAGCCGCGGGTGTGCCGGGTTTGCCCCGGATTTGCAGACGTTATGGAGAATTTGCGGGCGCAGGCACAGCGGGTGACTTCGGCGTTGGCACGCGCAATTTGGTCCCGGAGCCGCGCGACATCAGACGTATCGAGAAGCTCGCCCGAGCGAGGCCCGGACGAGCTTTTTCTTCGGTTACGAATCAATAGACGTAGCAGACGTTGACCCTGCCGTAGGGGGTCCACTTCCAGCAGCTGTTATAAACATGGAAGTGAGGGCGGAAATGATGGTGATGGCCGTGCCAGTGGCCGTGGCCATGTCCGAAATGACCATGATGGTGATGGCCGTGACCGTGGCCATGACCATGGCCGTGACCACCGGCGAAAGCCTGGCTCGGGATCGTCAGAGATGCCGCGGCCAGCGCCAGAGCGCCGATAGCGGCCGGAATGATTTTCGTGATGCTAGTCATGGAGAGTCTCCTGGGCGTCGTGTGCAGCGCGGGGATCGCTCTGCCTTGCTGCAACCATAGGAACTCTCCTCGCGGCGCAATGTGACCAACGTCACGCACGGCCCGGTGACCGGCGCCTCATGGCGGGGTCCGCTGATTTACCAAACCGGCCGCACCTGAAATGCGATACGTAAGGCCATGCGCATCGGCGAGCTCTTCATTCTCGGCTTCTTCGGCAAGTCCGTTCCCGATTGGCTGAAGCAATTCGCCACCCGCTACGGCCTCGGCGGCGTCATCCTGTTCGACTATTCCTGCCGGACGCAACGATACGACAACAACATCTGTTCACCCGAACAGGTGCAGCGCCTCTGCGCGGAGATTTCGGCGCTGCCGTCGGAGCCGATGGTGTTCATCGATCAGGAGGGCGGCCTGGTGCGGCGGCTGAAGGAAGGCCGCGGCTTTGCGCCGTTGCCGAGCGCCAAGGAATTCAACCAACTCGCGCCGGATCACAAGCGCGCGCTTCTCACCGCGAGCTTTGCCGAGATGCGGCGGCTCGGCATTCACTATGATTTCGCGCCTGTCATCGACGTCGACTACAATCCCGATAATCCGAACATTGGCAAGATCAAGCGTTCCTATTCCGCTGACATCGCGGAGGTGGAAGCCAATGCGCTGCTGGCAAGCGAGGTGGCGCGGGCGCAGCGCATAGGTCTTTGCCTCAAGCATTTCCCCGGCATCGGCGGCGCGATGGTGGATTCGCATCAGGACTTCATGGATATTTCGGATACGCTGCGGCCGGAGCAGGAAGAGCTGTTCTATTCGCTTGCGTCAAAAATGTTCGGCGATGCGGTGCTGGTCAGCCACGCGATCGTCAGGCAATGGGATCGGGAGCGCCCGATGACGCTGTCGGCGGCAGGGCTCGGCCGTTTGCGCAAGCGTCTTCCGGATACGCTCCTGATCACCGACGACATGCAGATGCAGGGATTGCAGAAGGCGCTCGGCACGAAAGAAGCCACCCTGCAATCGCTCAAGGCGGGCATGGATATGCTCTGCATCGGCAACAACCTGTTCGATCAGGAACAGGAAATGGCCGCAGTCGCCGAGCACATCGGTGAAAGCCTGCGCGATAGAATCCTGTCCGCGTCGGCGATAGAGCAATCCATCGCGCGGGTTGGCCGGCGGAAGGCGCTGTTGACGGCCTGACGCTTATTGCTGCTGCCTTTTCGTGCGCCGCGACGCTGCGCCAGCCCGTAAATCGGAATCGATCAAATTGGCGGCATGAGCCGGCGTCTTCGCGGCCGGTTGTGAGGCAATTCACACCCACGCGAAAGCGTTTGCGCTAATCCGCCCTGAAGCGTGGCCCGCCCAGCCAGCAAGGATCGAACCATGACGACGCGGCGGATGGCCTATTGGTGGTTCAGATTTGTCCTCTCGGGACGATTTCTCGAGAAGTTCCTCAAGCTGCGCCGCTCTTGATTGGGCGCCGCGACGGCAGCCGTTCCGACACTTGAGCCGAAGATCGCGGGCGGACGTCGTCGCCGGGAAGGGCACGGCGGCATGTCCGCGGGGCGCCGGTTCGGACGCCGGCCGGCCCGGAAAGCGGACGAAAGCGGTTGTGATCCATTAACAAAGTAAATGAAGGTACCGTGAAAATACGGGGCGGAAGCGGTCCAATTCTTAAGAGCGATTCACGCCATTTGGTTCAAGACGGCCAGCTTCCCTGACGATTTCGCGCAATTTGGGCAGATTCACTTCTTTCCGCTGCTGGCATTGCTGGATTTCTCCGTATTCTTACTGTGCCCGAAATTAACCATGATAAAGGATGGAACCGATAAAATAGTTATATGTCAGGACAAGACCATCGAGCCGCTGATTCGCACTTCACCACGTGGATGGAAAGCGTCACGCCCTTCGAAGAGAGCTCTGACATCGTCCAATTGTCCGCTGCGCGCTCGCGGGCCGCGGAGGAGGCGGGCGCGGCGATTGCCCGGCAGTTGAACGGGCCGCTGACGGCGTTGCTGCTCTACATGAATGAGATCAAGCAGCACAGCCACCAGTTTTCTCAGTCACCCGGCAACCGGCTCTATCTGCAGCGGGTGGTGGAGAACGCGCTTCAGCAGACCGAACGTGTCTGCGCCCTGGTGAAGCAGATGTCGGACAGTCATCCGGCGGCCACCTCCGATGTCCTTTGCAGGCAGGCAGGCGAGGGTCAGGTCCGCCGGCCCGCGGATGGCGCCCGCAAGCCGGGCCAGGCGCTTGCGCTGGAGTCCGGCCAGAAGCCACTGACCAAGCGCGAGCGCGAGGTGCTCAGCCTGATCAGCGAGGGTTGCTCCAACAAGCAGGGCGCCCTGCGGATGAACATCAGCCCAAGGACGTTCGAGAGTCATCGCGCCGAGGCCATGCGCAAGCTTGGCGCCCGCAATACCGCGGATCTGGTTCGCAAGGCGCTGCTGCAGCCCGCCTGATCTTTCCCGACGCAATATCCGTGAAGCGCGGCTGAGCGCGCGGCCTCAAGCTATCGATGTGGGGTAGTGGACATGCCGGCGATCTTAAGATCGCCCGTTCAGCCGTTCAGCAGAGGTCTTCCATGAAGGGACGGCCGCGGGGCGCGGGCCGCAGCGCGGGCGTCGGCCTGGGCTCTTCCGGGATGATCGTGATGGTCCACGCCGCCGGAACACTCGACTTGTTTTCCACGATGGATCGAACGTGGCCGGTAACCGCCGATCCGGCCGCGCGCACGGTGGCGGTCCTGCCATTGAACTGCGCGATACGGAAACGCCGCACTTCTTTCTGATCGCTCGTTTCAAACGTGAACATGAGGGGACTCCTTCGTCCACGCAACTATCCTCAGTCAACGTTATCCGGAGGTGAAAATCTCTAACCGTAGAAGTACGGCTAACTGCGCGGCGGAGCGAACCGGCTCGGCTGTCGAAAGGGATTCTCGTGAGGAGCGCCGCATGCATGTCGTGGCATCGGCATCGAGGAGCACGAGCGGATGCAGGCGCAGCCTTGCGGTTGGCGGCGCCTTTCGAGCGATGTCAGCCGGCTGCGTCCGGGAATACTGCTTCCATCTTGGTCTTCAGCGTCGCGGCGTTGAACGGCTTGACGATGTAATTGTTGACGCCGGCCTTCTTCGCAGCAATGACGTTTTCAGTCTTGGATTCCGCCGTGATCATGATGAAGGGCGTCTTGGAAAATTCAGGGCTGGCGCGGACTTCCTTGAGCAGGTCGTAACCGGTCATCGGCTCCATGTTCCAGTCGGAGATCACGAGGCCGTATCGCTTGGTCTGCATCTTGGCGAGCGCGGCCGATCCATCGCTGGCCTCGTCGACATTCTCGAATCCGAGCTGCTTGAGAAGGTTACGGATGATGCGGATCATGGTGCTGTAGTCATCGACCACCAGGATCGGCATCGACAGGTCAAAAGCCATGTTTTACTCCGCGCAAGCAGCAAGCCGCCGAACACAGGTGAATGCGCGTTGCACGCGAAAGAGTCTCGATTGCCTTTCGAACCCGCACCCGTCAGCACCGTGACAACTATCAGGGGTCGTTGAACAGCGCGTTAATTCGGGACCGGCGGAAACGCCGCAGGGCCGCGATTAGCGTAGTAATACGGTGAGATACCGCGGGAATGGCGCAATCATTGCGCGCAACGGTACTGCGATGCGTATCACAGATCGGGCCGCAGCGGTCGTCGATCGCGGAAAGCCGTCATGCGGCCGCGCAGTGGATGCGCGGATGCAGCAGCCGCGTGTATTGCGCCTTGACCGTCGCGTAGCACTCGCAGGAGGTCTTGATCAGGCCGTCCACATTGGTGATTTCGATGTGCCCGCGGCTGTAATGGATGAAGTTTGCATGCTGCAGCGTGTTGGCCACCAGCGAAACGCTGTTGCGGCGCGCGCCGATCATCTGGGCCATCGCTTCCTGGGTCAGGACGATCTTGTCGCTGCCGGAGAGGTCGCGCGTATGCAACAGGCATCGCGCCAGCCGCGATTCCACCGTGTGCGAGGCGTTGCAGCCTGCCGTCTGCTGGATCTGTGCATAGACGGCGAGGCCGTGCCGTACCAGTTCGGTGCGGAACGTCGTGCTCTGGTCGGCTGCGATCCGGAGTTGGTCGAGATCGATCGTCGAAGCGGTGCCGGGCACCAACACCACGGCGCTGTTGAGCGCAACGGCGTCGCCAAGCGCGGAGAATGCACCGAAGATGCTGTCGCGACCGATCATCGCGACCTGGACATGCTCGCCGCGCGCCAGCTTCACGACCAGCGAGATAACGCCCTTGTGCGGAAGATACGCGCGCTTGAGCGCTTCGTCGACTTCGACCAGGACCATGTCGGGACTGAGGTCGGCGGCGCGGAGATGAGGACGAATCAACTCAAAATCGTCCGCGGTCAGCGAGGACAGAAATCCATTCGGAGAACGAGGGGCTGAATCCAAAACAGCCTCCTGCCTTACGGGCCAAGCCGGTCTCTGCTGCCTACTATCCGAAATGCAGGATGATCCTTGCATACTTCATTGGCAAGAAAAATTGCCAAAAGGACGCACAGGTTTGGCGCTGCCGCGCCTGCATCGCCAAGGCCTGCTCTTGCCGTGACAGGGTTTTCGATGCGCTGCTCTCGTCGATGACGCGAAAATCTGCAGCGTCCGGCCGTGCCCGAGATGCTGCGACGGGCGCTTTGGCCGGCGTTGATCGCGAGGGCTTCCCGACAAAATCGTGCGGATCAATGATCGCATCATCAAGGCGCCGCGGTCGGGCAAACGGAGATTCATTCACCGGCGCCCCGGCCAGGGCGAGCACCCTGTGACGGGCCGACGTTTCGTGGACGCCGCGATGCGAGCCCCCACCGCCGATGGGATCTGCAAGCAATCGATGCGGAGCGGGCGCGTCCCGGGGGTGCGTCAAAAGAAGAAGCTGGGGAGCCTTGGATCGATTGCGGCCGGGCGAGCGGCGAATCCGACCTTATGCACTGTAACGGGCAGACCGAGTGGCCCGGCGGCCTGAAGCAACCGGAACCGGCATGGAAGAAATACGGCAAGGCTGGCGGCGCCGCCGTCGGGGGGCTGTCAAGGCCGGATTTCCTGCCGCATGGCGCCCGAACTCGGTTGCCGCGCGCTGCCTGTGCAAGCCGTTCACGGCCAAGGGCGCTGTTGGCGGTCGTCAACGAGTGCCTCGCCGAAGCGCGAGCCCGCTTCAGCGGTATTGCCCGGTCGAATGAGCCAGGCGCGCGGAAGATTGAGGCAGCGGGCCCCCCACGTTCTTCTTTAGATTTCGTTAACCATACCCAGGTCGCACTGATGACTGAGGGGATTCTCTTTTCACCAGCACGACAGCGTGCCTTGCCAGCGAAGCTGAAAGTGGCCCGAGACAGGAAGCGAGTGGCGGGAGCGTAAGGTGAAGGGCCGAAAGAGCGGCGTCGAGATGGAGGTGGCCAAGCGCGGAGGGCAGATGCTTGGACTTGCTCGTATCCTTCGGCGCAAAAGCCCAAAGGGTTGTTCATTGCGACGCGCGGTTGCTGAGCTGGCAAAGGCCGGCTCCATCGCCGCAGCGCGCGAACGCAGGCGCCCACTGCGATCGAGCGCATGCTCGGAGAATCTTGATTTCGTCACTCCCGTCGCATCGTCCGTTCCGACGGACTGCCGCTTATCCATTCGTTAAGCAAGCCGCGATACCGTTACCGTACCAGTACGGGTCTCACCCCGTTCCATAGAATGTGAGCCTGCGCGTTGAGGCCTTGTTAAATTCTGGCGGGTATCGATGCGACGGTCAAAGAATTGACCTCAAACCCAGAAGGAAACGACATGTCCGGTATTGTTCTTTCATCGTCGGTTCGCCAGAACCTCCTCTCCCTGCAGTCCACCGCTGATCTGCTCGCCACCACGCAGAATCGCCTTGCCACCGGCAAGAAGGTGAACTCGGCCCTCGACAACCCGACCAACTTCTTCACGGCGTCCTCGCTCGACTCGCGCGCCAGCGACATCAACAACCTGCTCGATGGTATCGGCAACGGCGTGCAGGTGCTGCAGGCTGCCAACACCGGCATCACCTCGCTGCAGAAGCTGGTCGACAGCGCGAAGTCGATCGCCAACCAGGCGCTGCAGACGCCCGTCGGCTACGTCAAGTCGAACGCGACCAGTGCGACCTCGAGCGCAACCGCTTCCGACCTGCTTGCCGGCACCCCCCAGGTGAATAGCTCGGTCAACGGTTCGGTCCAATTCAACAACGTGTCGCAGATCTACTCCGCGACCCCCGGCGCTGCTGGCGCCGTGCGGAACAACAACCACCTCGGCGCCTACATTGCCGGCACGACCGGCGCAGGCACCCCGGTCCTGAACGACAACACCACCACCGCCGCGCCCATCACTGCCGCCACCGTCATCTCCGGCGCCGCGGGCGCTGGCTCGGACAACCTTTCATCGCCCCCGACGGTCGGCGAAACGATCGTTGTCAACGGTACCACCATCACCTTCACGACCGCGGGCACCGGTCAGCAGGACGCGACCCACATTCGTCTCGACGATACGGTCGGCGACTTGCTCACGGCGATCAATACCGCTTCGGGCGGTTCGTCCAGCATCTCGGCTGGCGGTGCGATCACCCTGACGGGCAGCACCACGGCTGACCTGGTCATCAGCGACACGGGCGGCGCGCTTGCCTCATTCGGCCTGACCGCCGGCACCTATGCTCGTACCAACGCTGCCACCACGCCTGCCCCGGTCACGCTTGCGACCCGGCTGGCCGGCGCCGCCAGCCCGACCTCCGACGCGCTCGCTACCGCGAACCAGTTCACGACCTCGGACACGATCGTCGTCAACGGTGTCACGATCAACTTCTTCGACTCGGGCAATTCCGTTCCGCAACAGGGCCCGACGACCGCGACCCAAAAGTATATCGATCTCGCGAGCGCCACGCTCAACACGTTGAAGACCGAATTCGATGCCGCGAGCGGCGGTACCTTGACGGTGAGCGGCACGGGCCAACTCACCATCACGACGGGTACGGCCGCCGACGTCACCGTCGCCGGCTCCGGCCTGGCCAAGCTCGGCCTCGCCGCGGGCACCATCACCCGTACCTCTGCTCCGGCGACACCGGCTCAGATCACCGGCGCCACCACGCTGAAGGGCAATGTCGGCTCCAACTCGCTGACCAGCAACTTCACGTCGGGCGACCAGATCGTCGTCAACACCAAGACGATCGCGTTCTACGACTCCACCCTTGGCGAAACTGCCGGCGTTGCCGCCAACACCACCTACCTGGACCTCTCGACCGCGACGGTTGCCAACGTCCTGACCCAAATCGACGCTTACAGCGGCGGTACGGGTTCGGCCGTCAGCGGCGGCCGCGTGACGCTCAATGCGGGCACCACGGCTGCTCTCGCCATCAGCGGTTCGGGTCTGGCCAAGCTCGGCCTCACCGCCGGCACCACGGCCGCGAGCACCCCGGCAAACCCCGGCCTCTCGGGCAAGACACTGACCATCGGCTCGACCGGCGGCGGCGTTGCCACCAACATCACCTTCGGCTCCAATGCCGGTGAGGTCTCCGACCTGAACGAACTGAACGCGGCGCTGGCGGCGAACAACCTCCAGGCTTCGATCAACACCACCGGCCAGATCACCCTGACCACCACCAACGCGGCCGCTTCGTTCAACATCGGTCTGTTGGGCGGAACGGCTACCGATCCGGGCGGCGCTTTCGCAGGCGTGGCGGTCGTCAACGCGGTTGCGGATCCGAACTCGCAGGCCACGCGCGCCAGCTTGGTTGCCCAGTACAACCAGACCATCGAGCAGATCAAGACCACCGCGCAGGACTCGTCCTTCAACGGCGTCAACCTGCTCAATGGCGATACGTTGAAGCTGACCTTCAACGAGACCGGCAAGTCGACGCTGACCATCTCCGGCGTCAACTTCGATCCGGCTGGCCTCGGCCTCTCGTCGCTGGCCCAGGGCACCGACTTCATCGACAACTCGTCGACGCAAAAGGTGCTGACTGCGCTGAACAACGCCAGCTCGTCGCTTCGTTCCCAGGCTTCGGCCTTCGGTTCGAACCTGTCGATCGTGCAGATCCGTCAGGACTTCTCGAAGAACCTGATCAACGTGCTGCAGACCGGCTCGTCCAACCTGACGCTGGCCGACACCAACGAGGAAGCGGCCAACAGCCAGGCGCTGTCGACCCGCCAGTCGATCGCAGTGTCCGCGCTGGCGCTGGCCAACCAGTCGCAGCAGAGCGTGCTGCAGCTGCTCCGCTAAGCGGGACGACAATCTCAACGATAAAGGCGGCGGGAGAAACCCCGCCGCCTTCTTCGTTTCAAAATCGCTGAAGCCGCGATGGCGGCATATCCGACGCCTGTTTGCACGAACGATGTTCCGCAATCGGCGCGGCGCATGGCTCATCAAATTATTCACCATCTCCGTATTAGCACGGACCGTGAAATTAACGCTGCCGTGAAACCCGAGGGTTACTTTTTCAGAAGGCCGATATCCGATTTTTTTTGAAGGCGTGCTCATATGGATGACCTGTTGCGGGAGTTCCTGACGGAGACCAACGAAAGCCTGGATACGGTCGACAATCAGTTGGTGCGGTTCGAGCAGGACCCGAGCGACGCGAAGATTCTCGATAACATCTTCCGTCTGGTCCACACCATCAAGGGCACCTGCGGCTTTCTAGGCCTGCCGCGGCTGGAAGCGCTCGCCCATGCCGGCGAGACGTTGATGGGCAAATTCCGCGACGGCATGCCGGTGAAGGCCGAAGCCGTGACGCTGATCCTGTCCTCGATCGACCGCATCAAGGAAATCCTCGCCGGCTTAGAGGCCACCGAGACCGAGCCCGAGGGCACCGACGAAGACCTGATCGAGAAGCTGCATGC
>NZ_LLXZ01000156.1:0-53842 GCF_001440395.1 Bradyrhizobium jicamae
CGTATAGAATCCCACAGACAGCCGCCCAGCCTCGCCGCGTCCGTTAGACTTGGCTGTACGTAACCAGCGCATCCATTTGTTCGAGAATCGACCGCGCCGTACGGAGAAAATCCCGGCCCGCCGACGTGGCGCAGACGCCGCCGCTCGATCGCTCGAACACAATCACGCCTATTGATTCCTCGAGTTCCCGAATGCCGCGGCTCAGAGTTGACTGCTGCGTCAACAACGCTTCTGCAGCCCGCCGGAAGCTTCCATACTCAGCGGAAACAACCGCATATCGGAGGTGTTGAAGGGGGATCGTTGCCGATTGATCGCGGAGAGATAAATATCTGTGGTCTTGTTCGTCGGCCATTCGCGACCATGGTGCTCTGAGAATGCAGGAGCATCGATAAGATATTCGGAATCGGGTGTTTTAATCGGCAGGCTGTGTTTTTTGTTGGGCCGATCCGTGCCCTGCCGTCGGCGTCCGGCAGGCGATGACGGAGGCGCCATCCCGGCCGCGTGTCGCCCGGGTAGCGCACGCTTCTCTCAGATCGTCGGATAAGCGACTTCGCGTTATGCTGCGCGTGGCGAATGCACCTCGTCGCGCCCATAGCGACGGGTGACGTTGGCGGAGCACTTCGGCTTCAATTGAAGGTACATTCGTTAACTTCGCCACATCGCTCCATGCCTTCAAGTCCTCCTTGATGCGGTCGGTAAATTCGGCTGGCGAACTGCTTACCGCATCCGTTGCCAGGACCGCAGCTTTTCGAAGGATCGTTGATGCGAAGTCTGGACTGCCCTCAATACCAGATTAGCGGCAGGCGACGAAGTTGGTCAGCTTGGGGCCATGGGCGGAATCCTGATAAAGACTATCGTCCCTGGCCGCTCGTGGCACTGTTGCTGTCGTCGGCGGTCAGATTTCTAGTCACGCCCATGTCGTTGAGCCCTACCCAAAGACTCATCGAAATCAGCGCCGCGAACGTGAAGGCCATAATGGCATAGACCTTTTTCATGCGCATGAACCTAGATCACAAGCGATAATTGTGTGATGGACTGTTTATCGTCCGGAGGAGAGACGCTTCACCACTCGCGCGCCGCATCGAAGATCCGCCCGGCCGCTCGTCCATTAGTTGCTTCGTCCACTCGATAGCTTGCTCGTCCGTATAGCACGCAAACGCGCGGCACAGCGTGAATTGCCCGTCTGCACCGACAAAGTACGCCTGATACTTGACCACCCAAAACTCCGTTACTTGGTAGGCTGCAACGGTGGCGAGCGAAGCAATTCGCTCATATGAGTGGCAGTCTCGTTCTGTCTGATCCTGCTCATGACATGCCGCCTGTCGGGTCCGGACGGCAGCACCTTAGCTTGCTCGAGTAGTTGCGCTGTGTCTTGGGCAAGACGCTCCTCAAGGGATTGAGTTTGCTTGAAACGGCGACGCTTGATGATCATGCCCAGCTCCACTATTGGATGATGGCGGGAGCCTTCTTTGCTTCTCATCTCGGATGAATGCAGCGAGGCCCCGCGGTGATGGTTCGACGGTATCCAGCCATGCACGCCAGGTCCGTCCGGCAGGCGACTCAATCAAATAAATCTTAATGCGCGCAATGAGTTAGCAGCCGTTTATACGGCTTTAGCGGCTGAGCACCTTAAGCCTCCTAATTAGTTAGGAACGTTATTGATGCATTGTACTTCTAGTGAGTAAGTTTTTGCACACGCAGGAGAGGACAATGGGTGTGCTCAACCGAGAGATACGCCTTCAGATCATGTTGAAATCAGCCGAATTGAAGCTGGTCGACAATTGGCGATTCTTGAAGCGCATGCCGAGCCGCGCGTCAGCGGTGCGAGAATTACTCAAGCGTGGATTGGTGGCAGAGGGCTTCGAAGAGGCCGAAGAAGGCGCTCACTCAAAAGATTTCGGCTTAAGCTCGGAAGTAGCCAGGCCCAAAAACCGCTCTCGAGTAAATTAACGCCTCCCACAGCAGATCAGGCGCTTTGCCGTGATCCGCCGCACAGCTGTGTGGTCTGCCGCGGTATCGTTTCTTGCGGCGGAGACGGAGCCCCTTCCGGTGATTATGACGGATGCGCATTTGGTCGCAGGCGCAGGCTCTGGTCCGTAAAAGGTCAAAGCGGTAAGGCTGAGATTTATCGCACTTTTCCGGCTTGCGCCTCAAAGGCGACGAGACGGGTTTATGAGTACGCGCCCTAATCCCAGTATGGAATAGGTGGTCGGGCGATCATCAGCCAGAAGATTGCCAGCACCGCCGCGAACGCCGGAAATCCGAAAGCGAACCACCAGCGGAAAAGACGGTGGTACTCGGCAGGCAGCTTGGCGTTCGTCTCGACCGCACGAACGGCAAGATCACGCATCTGCATCTGCATCCACACCACTGGCAGCCAGAAGGCGCCGGTCACCACATAGAGTGCGATGGATGCTGCAATCCATCCGTCGCGAAGAGAATACCCGCTCGACCAGGCGAGCCAGGTGCCGGTGATCGGCTGAAGGGTCACGGCACTCGCTGTAAACAGGAAATCGGCCAGCACGACCGTCCGCTGCGCGGATCGCCGCGCAGATGCGCCACCAGCATGAAGAAGGCGATGCCCGCGCTCCCGAGCAGGACGGCGGCGCCGATGATATGTACCATCTTGAGAAGGAAGAAGAACATCAACGATCGTCCCGGATCGCCATGGCGACCAAATTGAGCATCAACACCGGCCAGATCTTCAGCATCGGTCCGAGCGGATCGGCCCACAGCCGCGGCACCAGTGTCGTGCCGATCACGACATAGGTCAGCGAGATGATCAGCGCTGCCCAGAGGCCATAGCGGCTCGCGGGACGCCAAAGAATGGCGAGGCCGATGACGATGTCGGCGAGGGCACCCGCGATCACGGTGAGCGCAGCGAATGTTTCTCCCAGTCCGCCTTCCCGGACATAGGACATGCCGATCTCCCAGCCTGGCCCCAGGGAGATGATGCCCGTGACGATCCAGAACAATCCCAAAACGCCAAATATTAACGGCTTCAGCGCGTATAGCTGCGCAAACCAGCGTTCCTGCACCGAGGCCGGCTCGCTGGCGAGCGCGGCTGCAAGATCGCGTGGCACGACGCCGGTCGCCTGACGCCAGGGTCCGGGATCGCCGGTCGCACCGCGCCGCATTTCCGCCTGCGCCGTCGAATTGACGGGCGTGCGCCAGCCGAGCCTTTGCGCCACGTCTCCTGCACGATAAACGCCAGGGCCGCCCACGCGGGCAGGTGCAGACGGTGGGCGGGTCGCCAGCGCAGCCAGCGGCGAAACAGCGCGACGGCATCGCTGAATGCCATCTGCCGCGGACCGGCGAGATCCAGCGCGATGCGTGAAGGCGCGCCCGGTTGCAGAAAGAATAGAACCGTTTCGACGACGTCGTCGAGATACACCGGTTGAATGGCCGCCGTGTCGGGCATGTCAGGCAGCGCTGGTAGTGACGCAAGCCCGCGCAACAGCGCGCTGCCACCATAGGCGGGCCGGCCCACCACGACGGAAGGCCGCAGCACGACCCAATCAAGATTCCGCGCCATCAAGGCGGCTTCGCCTTCCTGCTTTGTCCGGGAGAAATCGCTGCGCGCATCGCGGTCGGTGCCAATCGCCGAGAACAGGATCACGCGGCGGATACCAGCGCTTTCGCAGGCCGAATAGAGCGTCGCGCTACCGGCGACATGAACGCCTTGCATGTCCTGTCCCTGCAGGGCGCCCGCTGCATTGATGACGGCATCGACACCAGCAAGAATGCCCTTCCATCTCGAAGCATCGGTCGTCCGTGCCATATCGAACACGATGTGATGCGTACCAGGCGTAGCTGTGGGATGACGCGACACCAACACGCATTCATGCCCTTCGGCGGACAGCCTTGCACTAATCGCCGAGCCGATAAGGCCAGTGCGGCCAACGAGAAGGATACGCAACGACTACTCCTTCCTTCGGAGGCCGCGGTATCGCAGACCGCGGATCAATTCCTCGAGGTACCGCAGAACCTCGAACAGGGCAGTCAATGCCAGCATCGTTACAATGTAAGTCAGGGGTAGCGGCGATTGCTTGAGCCTGAATGAAAAGTCGGGCGTTCCATAGCCGAATAATGCTGCAAATGCCGGCCAGTGAAGCGCGATGACGAGCAACAATCCGGTTAAGGGAAGCATCTCGAGAACGCTGTGCACGTGCTGCTCGGTTGGCGAAACTTCACGCCTTGTCGACGCGTAGCTGACGTCCCAGATGGCCGTGGCTTCATGCAAGACCAAAAACACCATCATCACGAGAATCACACCCGAAGTGATTTCGAGGAAAATGCAGCCAGCACCGGAACGGCCATTTCGGCAAATTGGGCGAGATGCAGAACCGACTCTTTCCAGCCGCTGGTCTTTTCGATGTGGGTTGCGCGATGGCAGAGGTAATCGGAAAAGCCGGCGGCCAGCCAAAGCGGAAGGACAAAATACATCAACATCGCCCTCAGGACCTCCACGGGCCCCATGTCAGGTCTCCATGGCAAAATGCGCCGACGGATAAAGCGGGGTGGCTGCGATCGTTCCTTGAGACGGAACTGGTGCGCTCGGAGCAGGGCGGGCGTCAGGAACGTATGCAAGCGCTTTGCACTTGTCGTCGCGATCGAATTGAACTCAGGCCAGTCATGAAACCCGTGCAATTGTTGGCTTCCACTCTCGTGACCGGCAGCGTAGCCAGCGTCGTTTCGACTGCCACGCTCGCCGCCCTGGCGAAAATGGAAGGGAAAGGAGCCGCGCAACCTGTGAACTCGACCAGCCATTGGCTTCACGGCGAGAATGCCGCTGACGTTAGCGGGGTCGATGCTGCACATACCGGGGTAGGACTCGCCACCCATCACGCATCAGCCCTGTTCTGGGCACTGCCGTTTGAGACTTGGCTAGCGTCTCATCAGCCTCGGTCATCGATCGAACTGGTACGAGACGCTGCTGTCATGTCGGCGATCGCAGCGATCGTCGATTATGGCATAACCCCAAAACGACTGACTCCTGGCTGACGTTGTCCAAGAAATCGATGGTCGGGGCTTTTGCAGGCCTTGCGCTGGGTCTTGCTGCAGGAGCGCTCGTGTCGCGGAGGATTCGTCTGCAGGTCTGGTGTACCGATTGCTCTCGAAAATTTTCCCTCCATAGCGGCCCCAGCTTAAGTATCCGGCGTCGTAACTTTAGTCCGCGTCTGATTGAGAGACCCGGCAAAGTGCTCAGCCTAAGTTAGGAACCAAGCTCGCAGCCTGCAGTTCGGGAGTCATCACGCCCAACCCCCGAGGTCCCGTCATGTATCATCACGTCAAGAAACTAATGTTCACGGTTCGTGTCGACGAGCCGGACCCGCGTTTTGGCAATATGCTCCTTGAGCAGTTCGGCGGCGCCAATGGGGAGCTTGCTGCCGCGATGCAGTATTCGATACAGGGGCTCAATTGTGAGGATCCGGACCGCAAGGACCTGCTGATGGACATCGGCACCGAAGAACTGAGCCACCTCGAGGTGGTAGGCACGCTTGCGCGCATGCACCTCAAGCCTGCGAAGTTCGACCGCCAGGCAGCTGAAGCCGATCCGCTGATTGCAATCGCTGGAGGGGGCGGGGTGAATTTATTCAATTCGCAGGGTAATGCATGGACGGCCGACTACCTCAAGATAACCGGCGAGTTAGACGTCGACTTGCGCAGCAACATCGCCGCCGAGGCGCGTGCGAAGATAGTATACGAACGGTTGATTAATTTCTGCGACGACGCCGGCAGCAAGGATGCCTTGCAATTCCTCATGACCCGGGAAATCACCCACATGAAGGCGTTCTCGCTGGCGCTCCAAAGCATGAGCAAGCCCGCCTTCAGCATCGGTCGCATCGCTCCAACCCCGGGTCTGGTAGATCAGTTCTTCAATGATTCAACCGGGACTGGCGAACATGGCGAGATCGATACCCGCGGTCCCTGGAACGAGGGTAACGGCTGGGTATTCACCGATTCCCCGGCTATTCAGGCCGATCTCGGCGCCGCTGGCGTAATTGTGACGGAGAGCTCGCCGCCGACCGATGAGGCGGGCTTGAACGATCTGCTGATCGATGAACTACGCGACATACTTCATGCCGAAAAGCAACTGACCAAGGCCCTGCCAAAAATGGCTGAAGCGGCGCGGTTCGATCAGCTGCGCGAGCTGTTCGAGCAGCATTTGGTCGAGACTGAAAACCAGGTCGAGCGTATCAATGAATGCTTCGAATTGCTCGGCAAGACGGCCCGCCCGAAACCGTGCAAGGGGATGATGGGGCTGGTCGAGGAAGGTGAGGAGGTCATGGCCGAAGGCGAGGAAAAGGAAGACGCCGCGGCGGACCTCGCGCTGATCGGGGCGGCGCAGCGCGTAGAACATTATGAGATGTCGGCCTACACGACGGCAAAAAACCTCGCCCAGCAACTGCGCCACAGCGCAGTCGTCGCCTTGTTGTCAAAGTCACTGGCCGAAGAAGAGAATTCGGATCAGCTCCTGAATCAGGTGGCGCGATCGCTAATGTCGGTGGCGAAGATGCCGGCTGCTGTCGAGCAAGCGGAATAGGAAGCTGCTGCACTCGTTCTGTCTACGGGACTGAACGAGTGCTGGCCGCTTTGATGTATTGGAGCAAAACGCTCGAGAGCGTTGCTATGGGATCCTATGCGCAATGTGTGCACCCTGACCTCACGACAGCTAAGTCCCTCTTACGGGGCTAGGGCACGTGGATATGCCCTATACACGACGAAGCTCGCGGGGCGGACCACGTGTTCGCGGGCCAATGACCGCAGTTGTCGGAGGCGAAACGCGTCGGCTCTTTTTGACTAGCTGGCGTTGGCTGACTAGCTGACGTTGGCGGAATCGCGCCTGTTGGTCCGCGTAACTATTTCGGCAATCCCTTCTGCTGGCTTTGAGGCGTAGGTTGCCTGGCGATTTCCGGCATCGTATCCCGGCCTTGATCGCCATTATCGTCCCGGCCGCCCGAAGTAGCGTTGCCGCTGCCGCTGGCGTTATTTGTGGACCTGCCTCGCGCCGCCGGGTCTGCATTTGGATGAGCGGAGCTGGCAGCCGGATCTCCAGTAACCGAGCCACGGCCTGACGGATTTCCCTGCGCATAGACGCTCGCGCCGGACATCCTTGATGCAACGTGAGATGAGCCCCGACCGCAAACGGCAGTAAGCGGCCGAGATCCATCTCAATAGGGTGCATGCCCGTAAGGCATGCCGTTTGGAAACAAGAGGGGGGTGATTGGTTGCTAGGCGCATAGAGCTTAGCCCAATTTCAAGGAGGTCGAACGCCGCTTTCGCAAACTCTGTGCATACGTTCGACGGAGAAAGCAGGTTCTCTTTGCAGCCGGTTTACGCAGCTCGTTGCGCACCGCGTGACTGCCCCTTTAGATAGGTATCGCGCCTCGCTCTCCTCGTCCATGCGGTTTTGGAAGCGCTGGCGTTCCATCTCAGAGCTCGCCTAGTGCCGCAACTAGCCATATTGGTTCATAACATTCTCACGTCCGCGGATAACGAAAGCATCCAACTCAAACATGGCGGCTCTCTTGGTCGGTCTCCGCAGCTTCGCGACGTCCCGCAGGCAGGCTAAACGAAAACGTCTCTTGGGAAAGGGCATCTATGGAAGCCTGCTCCTCACCTAGCCGGCGCTCAATGTAGGCACGCTCAAGATCCGAAAGCCGAGTTGCGAGCAGCCTGCGGTACCGATGCACATTGTTGCGATGAGCCCGCAAGCGAGCCAAATTTTCGTCGATCATCATCGGTTTCTCCTGATAATCAATCCAAGCTTCAGGCGGCGATGGCACGTTCGATCGATCGCAACCGATTAGGCTTTCCGCCGGGAGGGTTACGAGGACCACCATCCAGTTCGCAAAGGGCCTCCATGATCTCGTCGATTGAGACGGGCCGCTTCAGTCCGGCAGGCGAGCGCATCGACGGGCAGGACGCCATCGCAGACGCGTCCGAAGCCCATGAGGCGAGAATCGCTCGCTTCTCGCCCGCCGTAAGGCCGGAATGGCGCAGAACATCCTTCGGATGCTCGAAGACAGTGCCGGGGTGAAGAATCGCGTTGAAGTCAAAGACGTTGTCGTCGGCGGTCGTCGGCCGCATTTTTCCCTCCTTTGATTGACGATAAAAGCAGGCAGCCGCGCGACGAATCGCGCGGCGCCGACGAAGCTAAGCCTAGGCGGCTTTGGCTTCCAGCTGCTTCTGTACGCTGTCCGCCGACACACCGTTGATCGCGATGCGGCGCGGCTTCATGGCTTCCGGGATTTCCCGTACCAGCTCAATCTTGAGAAGGCCGTTATCGAACCCGGCGCCCTTGACCTGCACGTAATCTGCGAGGCTGAACTGGCGCTTGAAGTGTCGGGTAGAGATACCCCGGTAAAGGAAGTCGCCCTCGGCGTTGTCGGATTTGCTGCCTTCGATGGTGACCACGTTCTGTTCGGCTGTGATCGAAATATCGTCGGGCGCGAAACCCGCGACCGCCAACGAGATCTGGTAGCGATCTTCGGCCAGCCGTTCGATGTTGTAGGGCGGGTAATTATCTTCACCCTCTCGCTTGGCCAGTTCTGCTAGGTCAAAGAGGCGGTCGAAACCGATGGTCGAGCGCCACAGGGGAGAGAAGTCATAAGTGCGCATAGCCAAATCCTCCAAAGAGCAAGATGGTTACGAGCGGCACCGGACGCGACCGGTGCCCGTCTCCTAGGTCCGGGCCCATCAGGCGCCCGAACGCCACCGTCCGGTGACGACAAAAAAATTAGCAAAGTCGTTTCTGGTTTCAAGGGGGCCCACAAAAATTTTCGGCTTAGGCGAAGCGCAAGTTCGGCTGCCATGGCGGTATCGGCGCCACCGGGCGCATGGCTCTTATGGCCCGCGACCGCGGCCCGGCTTACCCAATGCACGTCGTTGAGCCGAAGGGGTGAGACAGCGAAACGATCGATGCCCGCTTCGAAGCCTGGAACGGCAGTGGTCGCAGCGATTAAGTCCCCAGAGGAAGGCGGGAGCGCGACCGAGCGACCTCATCACCGATAGAAGCCAAGGGCCGGGCGGTGATGGAGGACTGGAAGGTGTTCTGGCTGTGAGTCGTCTACGGTCCGGGCACGCCGTCAAAGCGTGGTCGCGGAGAGGGTGCTAGGCGGCGCCGGTCATGATGAAGCACTGGATAGCAGATGTTGTGGCCTGCGCCGAGGGCGCCGAGGTCAGCGTGAATGCAGCGCGGAAGCTGAAGCAACACGGGATACCGCTGCGGAGCGAACCTGTCCTAGCTCTTGAAGGGGCAAATGGAACGCTTAAGAGGATCAAGTTTAAGAACGGGCCCAATCTGAATCGGGCAGGTCAGTTCTTCTCAACCGGTTGTCGTCAGAGGGCCTGTCTCAACGCCTTGGTTGCACGCGGGATGCAAAAGGCGGAGTCATTACAGACCCCGAGACCGAGGAAACCAGCGTCCCGGGCGTATCTCTCTTACGACTTAACCTCATCCTTCGGAAGTTAGCGCCAGATGCCGAGCACGTTAATCAGAAGGAGAATGACATTCTGGATAATGAGCGATGCATTGTTTTCCACTAGCCGTCAATCAACCAGGCGATGAGCCTACGATGAAAATAACAAAGCCGGTGACGGTAACGCGAGCATTCCAGTTAGCGGCCACGAGCGCTGCGGCGAGTACCGTCGTCGCCGCCGAAAATGTTCTCAAAATCGTGAGGTCTTCCATCCCGTTTCCCTCACAAGGTATGACGTCCGCGCGGCGGTCATGTTATTTGAAGCGCCAGGCTTCGAGAATCGTTTCCGTCGAGACGCATTTCACCTGCTGACGTAACCGGTTCTCATAGACATTCATCATTGCGTCGTGGGATTTCGCGATGCGTATTATCAGCGAAGGTAAGCAGTTCGCTCTCGCTGCATTCGAGATAGTGCTCTAGACACAGTTTCGATCGTCTAGCCGAGAAGTCACCGAGGGTGCTGGGGCGAGAGATTGGCCTGTGTTTATGCGCGAAAGCAAAGCCGAAGGTGAACGATTCCCTCGAGCTGCTTGATGGCGGCGGGATCGTGCACCACCTTGGCGGACAATTTAGCGCGGTCGACCTTGCCGCCCAAATGCCGCTTCGATCGCCGGCGCCGCTTCGCTTTCATAGATTTTGTGAACGGCGGCATCGGCGTCGTGCCAAGTGCAGGGACATCAACATCACGAGCCTCTCTATCATTGGCCGGTGATGCAATTGTTCGGGGCTTATCTCGGCGCGGCAACGACGGGCAACAGGGTAGGGGCCCAGCACGTTCTGAACGCGGAATATTTCAAGCGCATCGATGCGTTGAACTACATCATGATGCATGATGACGGACAGCATGTCGAAGGCCTGGAGGAGGCCGAAGTGGTCCTGGTCGGTGTGTCTCCCGCACCCCTAAGACGGAATCCTGATATTAGGGTACCAACTTCGTTGTGAGTTTAGTTCCGGCTGTTTCCCAAATGGTTGTACCAAGGGACAATGGACACCAACTGCTTCGGTTCAGCGCGAGGCGTTACAACCGACGCAAATCAAGCGGCCAGTCCTAAGATCGATTCTTAGGAACACTCAACACAGATTCGACTTCTATACTCGTATGTGAGGAGCCCGGAGCATGCGATTGGCTGAGGCCCTGGAGCGACTGCATACGGCCCGCCGGTTCGTTGCGCAGGGCGAAAAGGATCTGCGCTATCAACGCAAGCTGGTCGAAAGGTTAGAGCAGCGAGGCCGCAACTCTCTTATCGCGCTCGAGCTCCTTGAGAGAATCCAGGCCATGCAGGACGAGTACTTGGCGCATGAGGAACGAGTTTCTCATCAAGTGATGAGCATTCTGAGAGCTGAGTAAGGGCCGATCAATCCTCTCCAAGCTTGGCACCGGCTGGCGTGAAGGTTACGAAGGTACCAGACCCGTGCATTACCAGCAGCCACGCTCGATAGCGAGCTTCATGCCGGGCGCCATATTCGGCCGAGCTGCTGCTAATGAGGACGTTAGCGTAGATCGAGGGGGCTGTGCGCAGAGTGTGACCGGCTGAAGGCCGAGCAGGCTGGTCCGACCAAGGGGCGCGTACTCGGCGGCCGGAGTTGGTGATGCACGACCAACTGGTACGGCAACAAAGCTGAAAAGGCCCCAGCTATTAAGTCGGATAGCTGGGGCTGCCAGCCCCAAATCTTTCTTCCACCGGGCGCTTCGGACCAAAAACCGGAAGCCATAAACAGACTCCGCTGGCGGCGCTTGTTCCTCAGCAGTGCTCGTTCTCCTGGTGCTTCCTCAAAGATCGCTCGCGAGTATCCGAACGTGAAACGGCCCCAGCCTGTGGGGCAGAAAAGCTGGGGCCGTCGACACTGCGTCCTTGTGCCCGCTGAGCTGATCGCTGTCATAGCGCGAGCTAAGTCCGCACCCTTGAGCGATTTCAACTTGTCGATTTTGCTCTGTAGCGAGCCATCGAGCTCGGTCGGCAGCGTCACCTTTAGTTCCGCGTCCGAGACCATGGACTTCAAATCGTTTGTCGTCGTCTCGTGATCCTTACATAGCGACTTTTCGGCGGCGTTGCCTCGCTCCTCGGCAAGCTTGCTGGATTGGATTTCGAACATGTCACTGATGGCGGCCTGCTGCACCAAATCTTCCGTTGCCGGACTAATCCCAAGGGGTTGAGTTGATGCCGGTCTTCTCCCGCCCTCTCAATAACTGGGGCTGTCGCTCCAATGCACCAAGTCAGGGGGTGCCGATGACCGGCGCCTGTATCAGCGTCCTTGCCGTTCCCAAAAGGAAGGGTCCGCCGATTTCACGCTTCCGGACCATTTCGCTCCGTTTAACGGAGGATCACGAACAGCACGGCCGAGATCAGGAAGATCAGCCAGACGAGCGACATCACGAAGAAGACCTTGTCCCGCGCCATGGAACCGACGTTAGCAAGCCTCATGGCGAGCCATTGATGTAGATCAAGCTCGAAGCGCTGGGTGGAGGGATTTCAGTGGGTGTCGATCGGCGCTGAGCGTCTTACGGCCACAGCAAGCCCCGCTGTGGCCGTTTGATTGCCCACAAAATCAAGCCCGCCGAAAAGGCCCCAATTGGACAGCTGGGGCCGCCAATCCCGATTTTTCTTCCGGCAAGGTTCTTCGGGAGCAAAAATCGGAAGCTTTGAAGACTCCCCCAGCAGGCGGATGTTCCTAGTCGCTTGCCACTTTTCCCCGAATCGGCTTCGGTTGAAGAGGGCCGCCGGTATCCTAATAAGGAACGGCCCCAGCTTGTGAGGCAGAACGCTGGGCCCAATGCGCCAGGCGGCGGGTGTGGCGCCTAGGTAATTCGAGGAGCTTGGACTCGTTCCTAAAGTGGTATGGGCTTACGCCGCCTGAGGGCCTAATTCTTCTTGCGATTGCAAACGTGAACTTCACCTCAAGTACAGGGCAGTAATCGTCCCGCACCTCGATCGCCATCCGGTGGTGTCTGTTGCGATCGCTGGTCCTGCGGACTTCATCCCAGGCCACGCCCGCCAAGGATCGCGCGGCCTCTTCCTGTACGGCTTGCATATCTCTCAGCCACATTCCCTCTTCATCAACTGCAAGATCGTTCTCGTCTCGAATGTCAAAATAGTAGCGGGGCATGGCCGTCTTGCTGCTTACTTCTACCTTCCGTCCCTTTCGATCCGCTCGAGCAACGCTCGCGAATCGTCGATCGCGGCGAGCGCGGACTCGAGGGACGCGGAATTCTCCGCGGCCCTTCCAAATTAAGTCCAGGAACGCTTAATCCGAGCCGGCCCCTTTCATGAGTTCTGCTTCCAAGCTTGGTAGCGTTCAGGCGTGTGCTTATCCTTCTCCCGCAGGAAAGGGGCTAGGGAACAAACACGAGGGAAGACATTCGTCCGGCGCGAACGGGCATAAGCCGCCAACGAGACGGCCTTACCGTTGTTGGTCTAGGTGAAGCTTAGCCTTTTCGTCTTCCATATCCTTGATTAGCTCGTTGAGCCGATCAATCGTTGGCCGGTCGTTGATCGATGACACGACTCTGCGATAGCGCTCAATCTTCTTTTCTAGCCCTTGGCACTTGTCGCACATTCCATGTCCTGTCTGTCAGGCGTACAGCATGAACAACCTGTCCTTGCTAGAAGTGTGCAAAAGTGAACTTAGGCCTCTCTCGGTTCCAAATCCACCCACTGAGGGCGGAAACAGGCCAGTTGCATCACCGGGCGCGATCCCAAAATGCGGTGCTCCCGTGTGAAGGCTGATAAGGATCTGCGCCGCCGGGGAAATTAGCGTAGAAGCCAACTTCGACAGCCGCTGCCCGTCAACAGCACGTCAACAGCAAATAGCGTTTCGTTCCGATCTTGTTCTTACTCTGTCTGCTCATCTACGGGCCTTTTCGCTTTGATTTTGCGCGAGAATTTGCGCTCCGTACTACCTTGACATGGTAGGGGTCACAGGTTCGATCCCTGTCGTGCCCACCAGCCTTCACTTGCTTCGCAAGCTACGGCTCGGCAAGCCAGACTCTGTTCCATCATAGCGAAGCAAGCGAAGGCTGCCTCGCCGAAGCCATTCGGCGAAGGCGGGCTCGTGCCGCAAGCTACGTTCAAAATTATCATTTCGATCGCGGCCAAACTCACGCCGGTAGCCCCGCCTTGAGCAGCCCCGCCTCATGGCGCGCACGGTCGGCCGCCTGCTTGTAGTGCTGGGTGGCGAGATAGGCGGCCACCGAGAAGCCCGGCTCGAGCTTGACGACCTCGGCGGCATGGGCGGCAGCCGCAACGCCGTCGCCCATCTGCGCGAAGATGGCGGCGAGGAAGGCGTGATGGGTGAAGTCGGGCCGCGTGATCCGCGCGAACGCCTCGGCGGCCTCGGCAAATTTCTCCGCGCAATAATATGCGCGGCCGAGGTGGTTCCAGAAGCGTTCGGGGTGGAAGGGATTGAGGCGCATCGCCTTCCTGATCCAGTCGATCCCTTCCTCGGGCCGCCCCACCCAGGTCAGAAACTCACCCTGCTGCACCACGACGAGATCATAGTTGGGATTGAGCGTGAGTGCCCGCTCCTGATGGTAGGCCGCCCTGTCGTGATCGTCGCGCGTCAGGTTCACCGCGGCCAGGATGCGGTGAACGTCGCTGTCATTGTCATCGAGTGCGAGCGCGAGCTGCAGCTCGGCGGCCACCTGCTGGAAGGTGGCGTCGCGATTTTCGCACCATCCATAGGTCCAGGTCTGGCCCAGCACGCACGCCTTCCAGGCATGCGCGTGCGCATAATTCAGATCGAGCGCGATGGCGCGGTCGAGCAACGCCTGCGCCTCGGCATTGGCCTCGCGCTGCGAGCGGTGATGCAGCACCTTGGCGGCGAGCACGCACTCATAGGCCGCCATGTTGTCCGGTCGTTGACGCTTCGCGCGCTCCTGCGTGGCGGCCTCGACCCGGCCAGGAAGCGTACTGACGATGGCGCCGGTGACCTCGTCCTGAATCGCAAAGATATCCTCGAGCTTGCGGTCGTAGCGTTCGGCCCAGACGTGCCGGTCGGTCTGCGCGTCGATCAGCTGCACCGTGACGCGGACGCGATCGCCGACCTTGCGTACGCTGCCTTCGAGGACGTATTCGACGTCGAGCTCGCGCGCGACCTCCTGCACCTTCACCGCCTTGCCCTTGTGCACGAAGGCCGAATTGCGCGAGATGATGAGCAGGTCGTGGAAGCGCGACAGCTCGGTGATGATGTCCTCGGTGAGGCCATCCGCGAAGAATTCCTGTTCCGGATCGCCGCTCATGTTGACCAGCGGCAGCACGACGATGGACGGTTTTCGGGTCGTGGTCGTCGCCGCCGCGCCGTCCTTGCCGCTCACGGGCGCCTCGGCGGCATCCGGCTTCAGCCGGACCCGAAAGACGTGAATCGGACGGCTGATGTTCTTGACGGTCTGGTTGCCGATATCCACAAAGACGATATCGTCCAGTCGGTCGCCGAGCTGATCGCGCACGGCAGCCGAGACGCAAATTCCGCCGGGATCGGCGAGCACTTCGAGACGCGCCGCGACGTTGACGCCGTCGCCGAAGATATCGTTCTCCTCGATCAGCACGTCGCCGAGATTGATGCCGATGCGAAACTGGATCCATCGCGCCGGCAACACGTCGGCATTGCGTCGCGCCATCCGGCGCTGAATTTCTGCGGCGCACGATACCGCGTCGACGACGCTGTGAAACTCCACCAGCATGCCGTCGCCGGTGGTCTTGATGATGCGGCCCCGGTTCTTGGCGATCGACGGATCGATCAGCTCGAGCCGATGGGTCTTGAGGCGCGCGAGCGTACCCGCCTCGTCGACCTCCATCAGCCGGCTGTAGCCGACCATGTCGGCGGCAAGGACTGCAGCGAGCCTTCGCTCGGGTCCGGGCGCGTTCATTTTTTCCTCGCTGGCAGGCACTCTAGCAGATTTGCCGCGCCGGCCAAGGTTGGGCCCCTGGCGCCGGCTGCAAGCATCAGGAGTACCCATTCCAAATTGCAATGATGAGGTCTTAAAGGTGAGGGTGGTCTACGCGGACGCGAAGGGAGCGTGGATGCTAGTTCCTCAGCGTGTGGCTTATCCGGGTCACCACGTCGTCCCACTGGCGCTTCTCGGCGGCGGGATAATTGATCATGACGCAGTTCATGGCGCCGTTGCCGCGGTTGCAGCGGTTGTACCAGACGCGGTCCTTGCGAATGCTGGAGACGACAAAGAAGTCCGCCGTGATCCGCTTGTAGATGATGCCGGCCGGTGGGTTTTGCTTGGCGAGGAACATGGCTGGGGAGTCGTTGTCGGGATTGGGAACGGACTGCACCGTCAAATCCGCGCGGCGGTCTTCGGTGAAAAATCGCCGCCCGGTTCCGCCCTCAGGCGGTCCGGCGTCGCTGGTGAAGATCGAGACCGGCATGTCGACGCTGGTCCCGGTGCTCGCGATCACATATGGCCGCCATTCCGTGTTCGCGGCGACGGCGAGCGTTGGAACGAAACTCAAAGCAACGAGGGCAGCGTAAAAGTGCGGCGCAGGCATGGAACGATCTCCGGCTCGATTCGAGACAATCGAATCCATCGACGATCGTTCCAGCTTGCGGACATTTCTAGGGCGCAGCCGCGTCTGCGATATGTTTCCCCGCGATATATCCGAACGTCAGCGCGGGCCCCAGCGTGATCCCGGCGCCGGGATAGTTGCCGCCCATGATGCTCGCCATGTCGTTGCCGGCGGCATAGAGGCCGGCGATGGGCTGGCCGTCGGCATCGAGCGCGCGGGCATGCGCGTCGGTTTTGATGCCGGCATAGGTGCCGAGATCGCCGATCACCAGCTTGATGGCATAGAACGGACCGTCCTTGATCGGCGCGACGCACGGGTTCGGGCCGTGCAGTGCATCGCCCTGGTAGCGGTTATACGCGCGCGAGCCCTTGCCGAATGAAGGATCGCGGCCTTCCGCGGCTGACGTGTTGAACTCGGCGATGGTTGCCTCCAGCCCGTGGCGGTCGATGCCGGTACGGTCGGCGAGTTCGGCAAGCGTGGTGCCGCGCTTGAGATAGCCGGTGGCGAGATGATGGCGCAGCGGCATCGGAAACGGCGGCACGCATCCGAGGCCGTATTTTCGCAAGGCGTGGTGATCGCACAGGAGAAACGCCGTGATCTCGTCGCCGGGTTTTGCCGCCTTCACCATCGCCTGCACGAAATCGTGATAGGAGTTGCCCTCATTGGCAAAGCGCTTGCCGTTGCGCATCACGGCGATGACGCCGGGTTTGGCGCGGTCGATGAAATGCGGCATCACGCCCTTGGAGCCGTCCTTGCGTTCGGTGATCGACACCGGCACCCAGGCCGCAGCATTCGGCAGCGTGTCCTCGATGCGGCCGCCCGCCGTCTCTGCCAATCGCAATCCGTCGCCGGTGTTGCCGACGGGGCCGGGCGAGAAATGCGCGGTGCCGTCGCCCGCGTGCGGAAACATCGTCTTGCGCCGTGCGACGTCGTGCGGGAAGCCGCCGCACGCCAGCACGACGCCGCGTCTCGCATTGACGCGGATCAGCTTGCCGTGACGTTCGACGACCGCGCCGCGCACCGCGCCATCCTCGACGATCAGTTCGTGCACCGGCGACGACAGCCACAGTGGTATCTTCAGGTCGAACGCGGATTTCGCGAGCCGCCCCGCGAGCGCATTGCCGTTGGTCAGCGTCATGCCGCGGCCGTGGCGCATCACGTCCATCGCATGCTTCGACAGGCGCTTTGCTACGTAAATCGCCGAGGTCAGCGATTTGGTCGCGCGCATGAAATGGACGATGTCCTTGCCGGAGCCCAGCATCATGCCGAACACCGTGAGTTCGGGCAGGGGGCCGCCGATATCCTTGATGTGCTCGCCGAGTTCGCGGCCATTGAACGGCCGCGCCACCATCGAGCGGCCGCCCTGTGCGCCGCCGGGCGCTTCAGCGTGATAGTCCGGAAAGGTCAGCGGCATGTCGAACCGCACCGCCGTCTTGCTGGTGAAGAAATCGACGGCCTTCGGCCCTTCGCTCAGGAACGCGTCAACCCGCGCGGCATCGAAACTGTTGCCGGCCTCATGCCGCAGATAGGTTTTTGCCTGGTCTGGACCCTCCTCGATGCCCCACGCTTTCGCCAGCGAGGTACCGGGAATCCACAGCCAGCCGCCGGAGCGCGCGGTGGTGCCGCCAAAGCGCGGCTCCTTCTCGACGACGAGAACGTTGAGGCCGTGATGCCCGGCAGTGACCGCCGCCGACAGGCCGCCGCATCCCGAACCGACCACCAGCGCGTCGCATTCGTAAGTTTCCTGTTCGTTGCCTGCCACGCGATACGCCTCATTCTCGTTTCAACGCAGGCATTTGGGTGGGGATCGAGCGGCCTGTCAATCGCGCGGCTACTCCCTTCTCACACGGGATCCGGATGATCTAGATCAAAGTGGTGGCTCGGATGCGAAATAGGCTGGCAAACGGGGGCAGACATTTAAAACGAATTCAGGAGGGGAATGCCATGCACAGGTATGCATTAGCCTTGCTCATCGTTGCTTCTCCGTTTTCTGCATTCGCGGCCGAATTGCCAAAGGAAGGCAGCTTCGATTTCAATTCCTGCTGGTCCGGCGTTAGTAACGTGATCACGTTCTCCAAGACCCACACGGCAAACAGTTATGAAATGACGGGCACTACCCGCAGCAATCCTCCCGGAGGCATATTTGATAAGAGCACTTTTCGCTGCGTAGGGATGAATGCCTCGCTTGATGGGAAGATCACAGGGTCCAACGTATGTGAGTCAATCGATGTAGACGGCGAAAAGCGACTTACATCTTTTTCGACTGCGGATGGAAAGGTTACTAGGACGAATATTGCAGGAACTGGAAAATACGATGGCATGATCACAGAAGGCACCGTCGAGCTCCTCGGGCCGTTTCCGGTCATCAAGGAGGGAATGTTTCAGGGCTGCAATCATCAGACCGGCAAGTATAAGCTGAAGTAACACCAGCTTTGAGAGTTAGCCGTCGCTTGTGAATCCAAGCGGCGGCTTTCTTCGTTTCGCCTTGAGGATGTGACCGTCTTCGCCCGGCCTGCGACCGGGTGAGCCGCCCAACGGCAAAAGGGCCGCGCATCAGCGCGGCCCTCCGCCAGCCCCAAATTGCTCGGGGTGAAAACCCGCGCTGGGTAGACAACACTACAGTCGGTTCGTTGGGTTGAGGTAGCCCGTACGACTACGGTCGCGGACCCCAGGGCAGCGCATCATACGGAGCAGCAGGGATCGGGGAAGCGGGCGATCCTTTGGATGTCGTAGAGGAAATTTGGCCTCTAGCCCACGAACAAAGCATTATGCTTTGATTGGACATGGCAACAGACGCGGTCCTGACGCATCGGCTCTGGCAGAGCGCCGCCGAAGAAGAACCGGCCGCTAATTCCCCGTTTCGAACGTACAATCGGCGCCGCCGCCCGCCTTTTTCCTGATCTCGGCTGGATCCAGCGTGCAGTTCAGTTTCGAAATGCTTTCGAACACCGATCCGGCGGCGCCGTCGGGCGGCACGCCGGCCATGGCTTCGGTGGCGAAGATCTCGCTCGCGCGCCGTCCGGTGATGGTCTGCTTGGCGCCCTTGAAGGTCAGTTCGCAGGAGCGCGCGGTGATGTCGACATTGCTGACGCGGCAGACGATCTTGTCCGCGGTGACCGAAATCTTCTTGGCGTAGCGCCCGCCCGACTGTCCGACGAAGAGCGCCGAGACAGCTTCCCGTTCATCCGAGGTCAACAGCGGTGAATAGAGCGCCACCACGCCGGCGAGCGCCAGTGCGGCCTGTCCATTGGCTGTCGCGGGGGCGGCCGATGCGGTCGACGTGCCGCATGCGAGAAGCGAGACGGCGAGAGCCGCCAGCCTGCCGAATTTGATCTTCATTTTCTTCTTCCCCCAATCGCCGCGCCCATTGCGCGGACATTTGGATAGGGATGGCTTTGTCTGTCAATCGCGCGCCGTTCCCTTCTCCCACAAGGGGGAGAAGGGAAAGCGCGCCGTGCATCCAGGGCAGGGCGGCCCTCCCGTAAAGCGCTTGCGCGGCTCTGCCATCGGCGGCACAGTTGCGGGCGCGGCACGAAGACCGCCAAGAAACCGGCAAGAAACAGCATCCGAGGAACCTCCATGGCGGCCACGCGGATCGACTGCGATATCCATCCCGCGGTGGGCGGCACCCGCACCACGCTGCTGCCCTATCTGGACGATCACTGGAAAGAGCAGGTGGTCAGTCGCGCCATCGACGGCCTCGATCTCAATTCCTATCCGCCCAACATGCCGTTCAGCGGCCGCGCCGATTGGCGCTCGGCCAATGGCAAGCCGGGCAGCGACCTCAAGATGGTGCAGCGCGGCGCGTTCGACCAGCTCGGGTCGAGCCACGCCATCTGCAACGTCGTCTATGGCGCGCAGGCGGTGTTCGATTCCTACATGGCGGCGGGCTTCTGCAAGGCGATCAACGACTGGATCGCGGCCGAATGGCTGTCGAAGGATAAGCGGCTGAGCGCATCGATCGTCGTGCCGATGCAGGCGCCGGATCTGGCGGTGGAGGAAATCGAGCGCAGGGCCGGCGACAACCGCTTCGTCTCCGTGCTGGTGCTGGCGCAGGGCGAGACGCTGCTCGGACGCCGGCATTACTGGCCGGTGTGGCAGGCGGCCGCAAAGCACAGGCTGCCGGTCGCGATCCATGCCGGCAGCGCCTATCGCACCGCGCCGAGCTCGATCGGCTGGCCGTCCTATCGCTACGAATATTATCTCGCCGAAGCGCAGGCGTTTCAGGCCCAGCTCCTGAGCCTGATCTACGAGGGCGTGTTCGGCAAATTCCCCGATCTCAAGGTCGTGCTGATGGAGTCGGGCGTGAGCTGGCTGCCGGCCTTCATGTGGCGCGCCAACAAGACCTGGCGCGGCGTGCGCGTCGAGGTGCCCTGGGTCGAGCGCGAGCCGGCCGCGATCATTCGCGACCATGTCCGCGTCACCATGCAGCCGTTCGATGGCCCGCCGGATGCCGCAGGCGTTGCCGACGTCATCGAACAGATCGGCTCCGACAAGATGTTCCTGTTCGCATCCGACTATCCGCACTGGCAGTTCGACGGCGATGACCCGATGCCGCCGCATCTGCCTGAAAGCATTGCCTCGCGCATGTGTGCGGATAATCCGCTTGAGACCTTTCCGCGGCTGAAGCTCGCTGCGTAGTTTTGCAAGGAGGATCGCATGAGTGACGTCATCGACCGCCCCATCCTCGCCGAGGAAGTCGCCGCCCAGAGCCGGCTGCGCATCATCGATTGCGATGTGCATCCGAGCATTCACGCGCATGCCGACATCGAGCAGTTCCTTCCAAAGCGCTGGCAGGAGCATTTGCGCACCTATGGCAGCCATCTGCGCACGCCTTACATCGGCACCACGCCCTATCCGCGTTCCTCGCCGCTGATCGCGCGGCGCGACGCCTGGCCGCCGACCGGCGGGCCTCCGGGCTCCGATCTCGATTTCATGCGCAAGCAGCATCTCGATCCCCTCGATATCGAGTACGGCATCTTGCAGGTGCTCGATCTCTTCATCTTCTCGCAGCAGAATCTCGAATTCGGCGCTGCGATCCAGCGCGCCATCAACGACTGGCAGCTTGCGTTCTGGTCCGACCGCGACCCGCGGCTGAAAGCCTCGATCCTCGCCGGGCAGGACGACACGGCGTTCGCGATCGCCGAGATCGAGCGCTGCGCCAAAATCGGCCGCTATGTGCAGATCAATGTCTGCCCGCGCGCCAACGAGCCGCTCGGCCGCCGCCGCTATTGGCCGATCTATGCCCGCGCGCAGGAGCTTGGCCTGCCGCTTGGCATCCACGTCGGCGGCTATGGCGGCCATGCGCCGACCGGCGGCGGCTGGCCGTCCTATTATGTCGAGGAGCACCAGTCGAACGCGCACACCATGGCGGCGCAGCTTACCAGCCTCGTGCTCGAAGGCGTGCCCGAGCGCTTCCCGAATCTGAAGATCGTCTTCATCGAGGGCAGCTTCGGCTGGATCCCGTCGGCCACCTGGCGGATGGACCGGCACTTCGAGGCGTTCCGCAGCGAGGTGCCGCATCTCAAGCGGCGGCCCTCCGAATATGTGAAGGAGCATTTCTGGTTCACGACGCAGCCGATCGACGAGCCCGACGAGGCGAAACATCTGCGCTCGCTGATCGAATGGGTCGGCGTCGATCGCCTGCTGTTCTCGTCGGATTACCCGCATTGGGATTTCGACGATCCGCGCTATGCCTTCAAGACGCCGCTGACCGAGACCGAGCGCCGAAAGATCTTCAACGGCAATGCGCGTGCGCTCTACAGGCTCTGAGTAACGACAGGATCAAACGACAGGATCACATGGCCCGCCACATCGTCGCCCGAACGTCAGAGATTCCGCCCGGCGGCAACAAGGTGTTCGGTGTCGAGGGCCGCGACATCGTCGTGTTCCACGTCAATGGCGAGTTCTTCGCGCTGCTCAATCGCTGCCCGCATGAGGGTGCGCCGCTGGAGAAGGCCGCCTGCGTCGCACGGCTGACCTCGCCGGAGCCCGGCGTCTACCAGCGCTCGCGCGTCGGCGAGTTGTTGCGCTGCCCTTGGCACGGCTGGGAATTCGACATGCGCAACGGGCAGTCGTATTTCGATCCGAAGCGCGTGAAGGTGCGCTCGTATCCGGTGGCGGTCGAAAGCGGCGAGGAATTGCAGAAGGGACCGTACGTGGCCGAGACGTTCCCGGTGCATGTCGAGGACAGCTACGTCATCATCGAGACGTGATGGTCCGTAGGGTGGGCAAAGGCGCATTTGCGCCGTGCCCACCGTCGAACACTCCGCTCGTGATGGTGGGCACGCTTCCGCCTTCGCTCGTTGAGCTACGGCGGACAAGTCGCTCTGCCCACCCTACGATTCTGGGAGGCGAATTATGACCCATCGCATGTTGTGCCGGCCCCCCTGAAGGTTCTCGCCTGGCTCGTCGGCTTGCTGTGTCTGGCGGCGGCGGGAACTGACGTCGCGCATGCCTGCACCTGCGATTCAATCTCGCCTGCCCAAGGCTTTGCACGCACGCAATACGTCTTCATCGGCAAGGTGACGGAAGTGAAGGACCATACCTGGACCGTCGACGTCGATCGCGTCTGGAAGGGGGCCGACAAACTCGCCGCCCGCGTCAGGCTGCTGGACGTCTACAAGGACATGGATTGCGAGTTCTACTTCGAGCCGGGCCGCGACTACCTCTTCTTCGCGATCGTGGCGAAGAGCAGCCGCTACGTGTTCTATCAACCCGAGGTGTGCAATCTGACCAGCGCATTGCGCTCGAAGCGTGTCGCCGGCCCGCACGGCGAGGTCTGGCTGGAAGATTTGATCGTGGAGAATTACGGCCCGGGCGAGCCGCCGAGAGCCGAGGATCCATGGAAGCGCCTGCCGGAGCACGACCGCGATACTCGAGACTGACCGGTGGGCAAAGGCGCACTTGTGCCCACCATCTTTCCGCATTATCAGCTTGAATGGTGGGCACGCTGGCGCTTTGCCCACCCTACGACTAATCAGACTTCCCCGTCAGCCCGTCGACCATCGCGCGCACGATGGCTGCGATCTCTTCGCGTAGCGCCTCGACCGGCACCGCGATCAGCTTCTGTTCGAGCCCGAGCAGCACCATGCCGTGCACTGCGGAGAACAGGCTACGTGCCGTGACGCCCAACTCGGCCGGCGTTCGCTTCGGAAACAGCTCGGCGAGCGGGTGATAGATGTGGCGGAACAGATTCATCTGCTCGCTGATCGCCCATTCCGGCACCGGCTTGCCCGGCGCCATCCGATGCTCGAACAGCGCACGCCAGAGTTCGAGATTTTCGGCGGCGAAATCGCAATAGGCGACGGCGATGCGCACCAGCGTTTCGCGAGGCGAGGCGGGGCCGTCGCCTTCGGCTGATGTGAGCGCGGCGTCGAGCCGCGCCAGCGTGCGCGATCCCACCCGCAGGATCAGTTCGTCCACGTCCTCGACGAGATTGTAGACCGCGCCGTTGGCGACGCCGATGTCCCGGGCCAGATCGCGGGTTTTTAGACCGGCCAATCCGCCTGCGGCAATCCGTCGCTCCCCCGCCAGAATCAGGGATTCCCGATGAATGGCTCGTCTTTCCAATGCTTTAGACATCTTTCACCTAACTTGAGCAACGCTCAAAATAATTCTTGAGCAATGCTCACGATATGCTACAAGTGACTCATGAGCAGTGCTCATAACACAGGGAGCTACCGATGTTCAAAACTGTTTTGACGCTTTTCCGGGGCAGCGTGGCTGTTGCGGGGGAAGAACTGGAAGACCGCGCGGCGCTGCTCATTCTCGATCAGCAGATGCGCGATGCGGCGGCCGCCGTCGAACGTTCCAAGCGCTCGCTGGCGCTGGCAATCGCCGGCGACCAGCAGGAAGGCCGCCGCCTCGACGCCACCAATGCCCGGATCGCCGATCTCGAGGTTCGCGCCACTGCCGCGCTCGATGGCGGCCGGGAAGATCTCGCCCGCGAGGCGGCGCAGGCGATCGCCAACCTCGAAGCCGACCGCGATGCCGCGATGACCGCGCGCACGCTGTTCGCGACCGAAATCGCGCGCATGAAGCGCCAGGTCAGCACTGCCGAAGCGCGGATCACCGAGCTCGAGCGCGGCCGTCGCATCGCCCGTGCGGCCGAAGCGGTTCGCAATCTTCGCAGGGGCGGCATCGAAGCGGCACGTCCTTATGAATCCACGCTGCCGGAAGCGGAGAACACGCTGAAGCGCCTGCGCGAGCGGCAGATCGAGGCCCAGGCTGCCGCCGACGCTTTTATCGAACTCGACGCCGCCAGCGGTCCGCTGGCGACCGCCGAAAAGCTCGCCGAACAGGGCTTTGGCCCCCGGCTGAAATCAACCGCGGACGATGTGCTGGCGCGGCTGAACGCCAAACGCACGCAGGCTGCCTGACACTGAACCCGATCGATTAAAACCCATATCAACAGGAGATTATCATGAACCAGAATGTCCAACCCCACAGCGGTGCCTGGGTTACCTTCACCTACGCTTCGTTCTCTGCCTCGGCCTTCATGGTCGCCGTCGGCGTGTTCTTCCTGCCGCTCGATCTCTGGATCAAGGGCTATCTCGCGATGGGCATCGTGATGTTGGTGCAGACCTGCGTCACCCTGACCAAGACCGTGCGCGACATGCACGAGAGCGGCAAGCTGGTGAACCGCATCGAAGACGCCAAGGCCGAGCGGCTGCTGATGGAAGTCTTCAAGGCCGCTTGATCGGCCGCCTGATCTGCAAGCCCGCGTAACCTGTGACGCGGTGCTGGCGAGGGCGGACGGCAGGTGTCTTTCGCACCCGCCGTCCGTTCGCCGGCTTCCGCTCCAACCCCTGCAATTCGCCAATCGTGGTGACAGGCAAGGCAAAGGATGACTTCGATGAAAAGAGCGTTCGTATTCCTGGTGCTGGCTCCGGCGTCGGTGTTCTCGACGGTCGTGCTAACGTGGATAGCCGTCGTGGACACCAGATCTCTCGACTTCGCCTGCCTTTGCGGGGCGGTGCTGGCTATTCTCACTTTACCGACGTCGGCGATCACCGGGGCTATCGATGGATTTTTTGTTCGCGCCTGTCCGTTTCCTTCGCGGGCATGCCTGACCGCGATCGCCGGAGCGACGGTTGCCACGGCCGAGACCGCTGTGTTCAGTACTCTCCTTTCGCCAACGATAGTGGCGATGTTGGCGCTCGGCAGTGCCGTCGTTGCGGGCGCATGCTCGTTGCTGTCAAACGACTATAGCGGCCGGCAACGATATTTCGCCGAACCGATCAGCGCTTAGGGGCGGTTGACCTGGTTCCGCAGGTCGTCCGCAAGTTTGCATCGCCGCTAAATGCATCGTTTACCCTTTCACAACCTGAAGGTGCTCCGCTCATGGCTCATTAACTGACGCGGGCGCAGAAATGCCGGGCGGATAAGGTTGCGGCGTGGTATTGTGAAACGCGTGCAACCCGACCGGGACCGATATTTCATCGCATAATCTCATTTGCAGGATGGCACCATGAATCAGAATGCCCCGCATCACAGCAACGCCTGGGTTACTTTCACCTACGCTTCGTTCGGCGCTTCCGCCTTCCTGGTCGCGATCGGCGTCTACTTTCTCCCCGTCGACCTCTGGATCAAGGGCTACCTCGCGATGGGCATCGTGATGCTCATTCAGTCCTGCGTCACCCTGACCAAGACGGTGCGCGACGTGCATGAAAGCAGCCGGATGGTCAACCGCATCGAGACGCCAAGGCCGAGCGGCTGCTGATGGAAGTTTCCAAAGCGTCATAAATCAAGGCTTCGTAAATCCAGGCCGCGTTTCCTGTGGCGTGGTCCTGGCGAAGGCAGACGGCGGATGTTTGCGCATCCGCCGTTTGCGTATCTTGTGCGGCGGTCGACGTTCAACACATCGTTTACCTTGCTGCAGCCGCAACTCGCCGCAATCATGGGTCCTTAACGGGAAGGGCAGACAAGTCCGGCCCCGGTGCAGGCGAGTCGCATGGCGTTTTTCTGGAGCGATAATTCGGCGATACGTCGCGGTCTGGCGCAGGTCGGGTCCACCGCCGGGCGCCTGCGCGGCTACGCCGCCTTCTGGCTGAAGGCACTGCGTCAGCCCAACATCGATCTTGCCCTGCGCACCCATTCCGGGCTGGTCACGCGGATTGTCGAAGCCCCCGGCCTGTCACTTTCCGAAGTCGAGCTCGACGCGCTGGTATCGCAACTGCGCGTCGTCGCCGCCAAGACGCTGCCGAAGGAGAGCCTCACTTACGGCATATTCTCCGGCGACCGCGAACGGTTGTCACGCGCCATCGTGACGCTGATCTCCGAGGAAGCGACCGGGCGACCGATCGCCTTCAACGCGCTGTCGGTCATGGAGGTCGGGCTCGACGGCGAGCCGGTGGAGGTCACGCATCTCGGCCTCGTCATGGTCGATCCCGACGAACGGGGGCAGGGGCTCTCCTGGGTGCTCTACGGCCTGACGGCGCTGGTTCTCTTTGTCCGCGACGGCCTGCGTCCGAAATGGATCTCGAACGTCACCCAGGTGCCGTCGGTGGTCGGCATGGTCAGCCAGACCTTTTCCGATGTCTTTCCGTCGCCGCATCCGGACGCACGCCAGAGCTTTGCGCATCTGCAACTGGCGCGTGGCATCATGTCCCGTCATCGCGCCGTGTTCGGCGTGGGCGAGGAAGCCGGATTCGACGAGGCCCGGTTTGTCATCACCAATGCCTATACCGGTGGATCGGACGCGCTGAAGAAAACCTTCGAAGTCGCGCCGAAGCATCGCGACGAGCAATATAACGTCTGGTGTGCGCGCGAGCTCGATTACGGAAGGGGCGACGATGTCCTTCAGATTGGCCGCATCGATCTTGCCGGCGCCCGCCGCTACATCCAGCAGGATGTGCCGGCCGGTTCGCTGCCGGCGCTGCTCGCGGCTTCCGCGGTGCTGGCGTTGCAGCGGCTGATATTGCCGGTGGTCTACTGGTTCGACGATACGCGCCCGTTCGGCAGCTTGCGCCCATGGCTGGGGAACGGCCGATGACGCCGGGCATGATCGCCGATTCCATCGTCAATCTCTGCGGCGCGATCGGGCTCGGCGTCGCCATGGTCACGCTCCACCGGCGCGACCCCAAGGGCCCGCTGACGCGGCGGCTTTTGATTGCGCTGGGCATTATCGCGTCGCTGTTCCTGGTGCGCGGCACGGCGTGGTGGAGCGGCAGCGTGCTGCTCAATAATCTGTCGGCGATTCCGGCCGCGCTGATCCCGCTCGGCGGGTTGATCGTCACCGAAGGCATTTTGCGGCGTCATGCCCCGCGGCCGGTCAAGATCGCGATTCTGACCGGCGGCATCGTGCTCGGTCTTGCCGGTGCGGCCGGACTGGAGAGCCTCGCGATGCCCGCCGCGATGATGCTCGCGTTGTTCCAGCTCGGTGGCTTTGCCATCTGCGCCTGGCTGCTTGCGACGCGCGACCGGACCACGCTGATGGTATCAGAGAATAGCAGCATCGCTCGTCTCGCCGTCGGCGCTGTGCTCGTCATTCCCTTCATCATCACCGATTTCAGGGTGCTGCTGCCGGATATCCCGGTCAGGCTCGGGGCGCTGGGGGCGCTGCTCGTCGTGACCGCGATCCTGATCGCGGAACGCGGCGCGGAAACGCAGCGTCAGGCGCTGGCGATGACGGCACTGCGGCTGTCGAGTTCGGCGCTTCTCGGGATTGCCGCGGCGTTTGTCGCGCCGGATACCGATGCGGCGCAGATCATGCGATTTTGCGCCATTGCCATCGCAGGCGTTCTCACCATCGGGCTGATGGTGGACGCGTTGCGCGCCTACTTCGAAGCGCAGGTGCCCGGCGTTCTGAATTCCGTTGCGGCATCGCCGGCCCAAACGCGCGACGCGCTGATCGCGGAACTTGCGCGGCATCCGATTTTCGAGACCGCCCGACGTTATCGGGAAAGCGAACTCCTGGCCTACGATCCGCCGTTGCTGCGTAATTTCCTGTCGACCCGGCGGGTGCTGCGCCGTCCCGACGCGCCATGGGGCCTGACGTCGTCCGATCCCGCCGTCGAGCGCGTGGTGTCGCTGCTGGCAGCCAACAGCGCGACGCATCTCATCGTCCTCTCGCCCGATCCAGTTGACGTCATCGCGCTGGCGGTTCCCGTGATTTCGGCCGATCCGGCCACCGAAACCGCGCTGGCGCTGGTGCGGCGCCTGCTGGCGCTGACGCCGGAGACGACGTGACATTCGGTCACGAGATTTTTCACGCGCTACTTACGAAATGCATCGTGATTGTGATAAGACCGCGGCCGTAGCGTTCATGACGGGGCAGGCCGATGTCGAAGCAAGCGATGCGCGAGGAGGCGGAGCGCCTGATCCGCGAGACGATGGCCAAGAAGGCTATCGTCGTTAAGCAAGGCAACACCAGGATCGAGGCGGTCTGTGGCAAATGCGGCGCGCCGAACCGCGTTCAGGCGGAAAAGGGCGAAACCCGCGTCAAATACACCTGCAAGCAGTGTGGCGACAAGCAGGTGACGTTGTAGGTGATCTTGTAGGGTGGGCAAAGCGAAGCGTGCCCACCATTGCTTGCGGAGTGCGTGATGGTGGGCACGGCGCAAGCGCGCCTTTGCCCACCCTACGAACTGATCCACCCTCTCCCACAAGGGGGGAGGGGACAATCATTCCCCCTTCACGAACTTCGCGAACGCTTCCGCATGATCCGGGTGCCAGCGCGACAGCGCGGGGCGATTTTCGATGATGTCGCCGGCGGCCCACAGCATGCGCCGCTCGTCGAGTTGTCGCGGCACGTCGTTGTCCGGGCACAGGATGTAGAAGTCGCCGGCGTCGATGCGCGCGATCATGAAGTCGATCGTCTGCTCCGGCGTCCACGCTCCCGGCGGCTTCTCGGTGCGGCCGCGCGCGGTCAAGGCCGTGAAGACGTGACCGGGGATCATCAAATGCGCGCTGATCTGGCAGCCCGGCAGGTTGCGCAATTCGTGCTGCAGCGCTTCCGTCTGCGCCTTCACGCCGGCCTTCGAGACGTTGTAGGCGGGATTACCTGGCGGCGTCGTGATGCCCTGCTTGGAGCCGGTATTGATCACGAGGCCGGGGCGCCCGCGTTCGACCATGTGGGGCACGAAGGCCTGGGTGCCGTGAATGACGCCCCAGAGGTTGACGGCGAGAATTCGTTGCCAGTTCTCCAGCGGTCCAAAACTGTTGCTGTCGGGGCCGATGCCGGCATTGTTCATCAGGATGTCGGTACCGCCGAACCGCTTTTGCACGGCGGTTTCAAGTCCTGCGACGTCATCGAAGCGGCTGACGTCGACCGATGCCGTCATGATGTCCGCCGCGCCGCCCTTGGCGACAGACGCCAGTTTTGCCGCAGCCTCGGCGAGGCGCTCGGCGCCGATATCGGCGATACACACCTTCATCCCGAAGCCGGCGAACTGCATCGCGGCAGCGAGCCCGATGCCGGAGGCGCCCCCGGTGATCACGGCAACATGGTTTGGCGACATTGCGGGATGGGGCATCGTCATTCTCCTGATATATCTGAGGTATGGTTTCGCTGGGCGGATATCGTAGACTACCATGGACGAACGGGCATGGGAGGTCTTCGCGCCGGCCGCTTTCTCCGATCGTTCGGCCGCGCTACAGTTTCTTGCCAACGTTATAGACGAACGAATATAACGTTCCGGATTTCAACTAACTTCAAGGGAATGTAGACATGGCTGTCACCCAGGCAATTCCGATCACGCGCCATCCCTATGCGGACGGCTCCTACAAGAAGATGCTGATCGACGGCCAATGGGTCGATGCCGCCTCCGGCAAGCGGTTCGAGACGCACAACCCTGCGACCGGCGAGTTGCTCGCAACCGTCGCCGAGGGTGACGCGGAGGATATCAACCGGGCCGTGGCGGCGGCGCGCCGCGCCTTCGAGGGGCCGTGGAGCAAGGTCAAGCCGTATGAGCGGCAGGGCCTGTTGTTGAAGCTCGCCGATCTCGTCGAGAAGAACTTCGAGGAACTGTCGCAGCTCGACACGCTGGACATGGGCGCGCCGATCAGCCGCACCCGCGGCAACAAGCTGCGCGTGCTCGGCATGCTGCGTTATTACGCGGGGCAGGCAACGGCGCTGCACGGTGAAACCATCGAGAACTCGCTGCCCGGCGAAATCTTCTCCTATACGCTGAAGGAGCCGATCGGCGTCGTCGGCGCAATCATTCCCTGGAACGGGCCGCTCGGCGCGACCGTCTGGAAGATCGGTCCCGCGATCGCGACCGGATGCACCGTGGTGCTGAAGCCGGCCGAGGAAGCGCCGCTGACCTCGCTGCGGCTGGCCGAGCTCTGCATGGAAGCCGGCGTTCCGCCCGGCGTCGTCAATGTCGTGCCCGGCTATGGCGAGACCGCGGGCGCGACGCTCGCCTCGCATCCGGATGTCGACAAGGTCGCGTTCACTGGCTCGCACGTCACCGGACAGTCGATCATCCGCGCCTCCGCCGGCAATCTGAAGAGGGTCTCGCTCGAACTCGGCGGCAAGTCACCGGACATCGTGTTCGCCGATGCCGATCTCGACGCCGCGGTGCCGGGCGCGGCGATGGCGGTGTTCGCTAATTCGGGGCAGATCTGCAGCGCCGGGACGCGGCTGTTCGTCGAACAGAAGGTCTATGACGAGTTCGTCGGCCGCGTCGCCGAATTCGGCAAGAAGCTGCAGGTCGGCAACGGCATCGATCCGAATACCCAGATCGGGCCGCTGGTGTCGAAGGATCAGCTTGAGCGCGTCACCGGCTATCTCGACATCGGCCAGAAGGAGGGCGCCAAGGCGATGGTCGGCGGCGGCCGCCTGACCGAAGGCGCGCTCTCGAAGGGGTTCTTCGTGCAGCCGACCGTGTTCGCCAACGTGCAGGACAATATGCGGATCGCGCAGGAGGAAATCTTCGGGCCCGTGATCTCGGCGATCTCCTTCAAGGATACCGACGAACTGGTCAAGCGCGCCAATGCCACCACCTTCGGCCTCGGCAGCGGCGTCTGGACCACCAATGTCAGCAAGGCGCATCAGGTCGCGAAGGCGCTGCGCGCCGGCTCGGTCTGGGTGAACTGCTATCAGGCGATGGACCCGGCCGTGCCGTTCGGCGGCTACAAGATGAGCGGTTACGGCCGCGAGTCCGGCAAGCAGCACGTCGAGGAATATCTCAACGTCAAAGCGGTCTGGATCAAGACCGGTTAAGGCGGTGGATATCGAATTCGTCATTGCGAGCGTAGCGAAGCAATCCATCTCTCCGCTTGCGGAAGCATGGATTGCTTCGTCGTTTCGCTCCCTTGCGCAAACGCTTCGCGTTTGTCGCTGGCAATGACGATACCCTAGCGGGCGGCCTTCTTCGGCCGCCCGATCTCCTTGCACAGCGCTTCCAATTCCTTGCGCGCGGCGCTGGCGGCATTCCGTTCGATCTTGCGGTAGCGCGCGATCAACGACGTGCCGAACGGCGTCAGGACCGCGCCGCCGCCGTTCTTGCCGCCGGTTTGCCGCTCGACCGCGGCCTGCCGGCAGATCCGGTTGATCTCGTCGACCAGATCCCAGGCGCGCTTGTAGGACATATCCATCGCGCGGCCGGCGGCCGAGATCGAGCCGCAGGCCTCGATATTCTCCAACAGCTGAATTTTGCCGGGTCCGATGCGTGCCTCGTCGGCCAGGTCGATCCGGACGCTCAGCGAAGGTAGCGATCTGGCGTTCGTTTTCGGCATGGGCGACTTGCTCTCTTGCATCGCGTGGCGAGATTGCCACCGGAGCCTTTTACGAACAAGCTGAAGCGGTTACATATCCGTATCAACACGGGGTTCTGGAATAGACATGAAATATCCATCGCTGTTTTCGCCGCTCAAGGTCGGTCCCTATCAGCTCCAGCATCGCCTCGCGCTGGCGCCGCTGACGCGGATGCGGGCGGCAAAACCCTCGCTGGCGCCGCGGCCGCTGAATGCAGAGTATTACGCGCAGCGCGCGACGCCGGGCGGATTGCTGATCGCCGAAGCCTCGCCCGTGACGGCGACGGGTTTTGGTAGCCCCGGCGTGCCCGGCATCTATACGCAAGCGCAGATCGCAGGTTGGCGCGAGGTGGTCGATGCGGTTCACGCGAAGGGCGGAATTGTTTTCCTGCAGCTTTGGCATGTCGGGCGGGTCTCCCATTCCTCGTTCCAGCCTGATGGCGTGCTGCCGGTCGCGCCATCGGCGGTGCCGATCGCCGACCTGAAGACCGGAACAGCCGATGGCAAGGCGGTGCCCTACGAGACGCCGCGTGCGCTCGAGACGTCGGAGATTCCTGATATCATCGACGCCTATCGCCAGGCCGCAAAGAATGCGCTTGCGGCCGGCTTCGACGGCGTCGAGGTGCATGGTGCAAACGGCTATCTGATCGAGCAGTTTCTGCAGTCGCACACCAATCTGCGCACGGATCAATATGGCGGCTCCATACCGAACCGCGTGCGGTTCCTGATGGAGGTGACGCAGGCCGTGGTCGAGGTCTGGGGCGCCGATCGCGTCGGCGTGCGGCTGTCGCCGTATGGCGTTGCCAACGGCAGCGGCGAACCGGATCCGATGCCGCTTTACACCTATGCGGTCGAGCAGCTCAATCCGCTTGGGCTGGCCTATCTGCATTTCATCGAACCGCGCTCCTCAGGCGCCGGCCGCGCCGAGGTCAACCACCAGAACGTGCCGTCCGCAATGGTGCTGTTCCGCCCGATCTGGAAGGGCGTACTGATCACCGCCGGCGGATTTACGGGCGAGACCGCCGATGCGGCGATCCGGGATGGTCATGCCGATGCCGTCGCGTTCGGCCGCATCTTCATTTCGAATCCGGACCTGCCGCGGCGTTTGCAGCGCGGCTTCCCGCTGACCCCCTACAACCGCGCGACGTTCTATGGCGGCGACGTAGCGGGCTACACGGATTATCCGGAACACGACGAACTGGAGCAGGCGTGACGAGATCGTAGCCCGGATGAGCGCAGCGATATCCGGGGCCGGTATCAGCAGCGTTCCCGGATATCGCTTCGCTCATCCGGGCTACAAGTCAGGGAATCGTCATTGCGAGCGCAGCGAAGCAATCCATCTCTCAACACGCGGATAGATGGATTGCTTCGTCGCTTTGCTCATCGCAATGACGGGGTGTAGGAGCAGGACCGAAAATGTTTCCTGAACCGGAAGAGCTGGAAAAAAAGAAAACCAAGGCCGTCGCGCTCGGCAAGCCCGCCGCGGGCCAATGCCTGTGCGGCAAGGTCGGCTTCGAGATCGACGTGCCGGCGCGCTGGGCCTGGCACGATCATTCGCCGTCGAGCCGCCGCGCGCATGGCGCAGCGTATGCGACCTATGTCGGGAGCTGGCGGAAACGCTTCCGCATCACCAGGGGCAAGACCAGCCTCGCGCGGTTCGAAGACGAGGCCACCAAGACCGTACGCAGCTTTTGCTCGAACTGCGGCACGCCGATAGCCTATGAACGCCCGCGCTCGCCGCACATGGTCAACATTCCACGTGCGCTGTTCTCGGGGCGCACCGGCCGCCAGCCGCTCTATCACATCGCCATCGAGGAGCTGCAGGAATGGGCCTACACCGGCGAGCCGCTGGTGCCGCTGAAAGGATATCCCGGCGTGGTCTGGCAGCGCTCGAAAAAGAAGAAGCGCGCCGAACGTGAAGGGATGGTCTAGGACAGCATGAGATCAGGTCGGGCCGTGACGACCTGACCATCTCGTGCCTCCGACGCAAGCGGCCCGAGGGCTGCGAGCCGCGGCCCATTCTACTTTGCATGGGGTTGTTTTCGCGATTTTGTGTCCGGGTCCTCCGGTCACGGCGCCGGGACACGGAAAATGCGGGTGCAGAGCAGCCATGACCTCGCTCCATTGCACACAACCCTCAAGTTTGATCATCTGCCTCCACCCCGCACGTCCACGAAGCGGCGGGCGGGAGGAAAAATGAAGAACAAGATCACCGGCCGTTCCGCATTCCTTGCACTGCTGAAGGATGAGGGCGTCACGCATCTGTTCGGCAATCCCGGCACCACCGAATTGCCGATCATGCATGCGCTGAAGGACCACCCCGACCTCACCTATGTGATGGCGATGCAGGAAAGCCTTGTCGTCGCGATGGCCGACGGTTTCAGCCGCGCCTCAGGCAAGCTCGTCGCCTGCAACGTCCATGTCGCGCCCGGCCTCGGCAACGCCATGGGCTCGCTCTACAACGCCAGCTTCACCGGCACGCCCCTGATCCTCACCGCCGGCCAGCAGGAGCAGGGCCACGGCCTGACCGAGCCGGTGCTCTATGGCCCGCTGGTGCAGATGGCGCAGCCTTTGGTGAAATGGGCGGTGGAAGTGACGCGGCTGGAGGACCTGCCGCGGATCGTGCGCCGCGCCGCCAAGATCGCGACCACGCCGCCGACGGGGCCGGTATTCATCTCGCTGCCGGGCGATATCCTCAATTCCGAGGCCGGCATCGAGCTCGGCCGCTCGACCCGCATCGATACAAGCGTCAAGCCGTCGGAGGAGTCGCTGCAGGCGCTGACCGCGCGCGTCCTTAAGGCGGAGCGGCCGGTGATCATCGTCGGCGACGAGATCGTCAAGAGCGATGCATTGCGGGAGGCCGCCGAGTTGGCGGAAACGCTGGGCTGCCCGGCATATCAGTCTCCGACGCCCTACGGCGCGCATTTCCTCTCCGAAAGCCCGTGCTTCATGGGTGCGATCGCGCGCATCCAGAAGATCGCCCGCGAGACGCTCGCGCCCTACGACCTCATCATCGCGCTCGGCGGCGATCCGCTGCGGATGTCGGTCTACAGCGAGACCGATCCGCTGCCGGACGGGCTGTCGATCGTTCAGGTCGGACTGGTCGACCACGATCTCGCCAGGAATTACGGCGCGGACATCGCGTTGAAGGCCGACGTGAAGGAGACGCTGCGCGCGCTGGTGCCGGCATTGAAGACTGCCGGCGGCAGTGCGCTTCAGGCGCGTGCAAGCCGGGGACTTGACGCGCTCGCATCGAAGAACTGGGCGGCGCGGCGCAAGCCGCTCGTCGAACAGATTTCAAAGCATGCCACCACCTCGCCGATCGATCCGGACTGGCTGGCGCTGCAGGTGGTCGAGGCGATGCCTGACAACGCGATCCTGGTCGACGAAGGGCTGACGTCCTCGCGGCAGATGATCGCGCTGCGGCCGCATCGCGATCGCTATGGCTATCACGCGCTGGCCTCGGGCGGCATCGGCTGGGGATTGCCGGCGGCCGTCGGCGTCAGCCTCGCCAACCCGCAGCGGCCTGTCGTCTGTTACTCCGGCGACGGCAGCTCGATGTATTCGATCCAGTCGCTGTGGACTGCGGCGAACCACAAGCTGCCGCTGACGTTTGTGATCGTCAACAATGGCGGCTACCGCATCATCAAGCAGCGGCTGCTCGCCTTCCATGGCGACGATCATTACGTCGGCATGGACTTTGTCGATCCGCCGGTGGATTTTACCGGCGTTGCGAAGTCGCTGGGATTGGAAGCGACGAAGGTGACCGACCCCGGTCAGTTGAAGTCGGTATTGTCTTCAGCGTTCAGCCGCCCCGGCGCGAAGCTGATCGAGGTGGTGGTGAGCAATTCGGTGAATTGATTTCGATAACTTGTAGCCCGGATGAGCGAAGCGATATCCGGGGGCCGGTGCTAGAGGGGTCCCGGATGTCGCTGCGCTCATCCGGGCTACGCGCCTCATTCCGCCGCCGCTGCCTTCGGCCCAACACGATACCTCGCCGCCGGATGCTGCTCCGTCAGCCGCGCGCGTCCCTTGCCGAACAACTTCTCCCGCAACGTCCCCTCCGCATACTCGCTCTTGTACCGCCCGCGCCGGGTCAGCTCCGGCACCAACATGTCGGCGATGTCCTCGAAATCGCCGGGCGAGGTAGCGAAGGCGACGTTGAGGCCATCGACGTCGGTCTGCTCGAACCACGCCTCGATATCGTCGGCGACCTTCTCGGGCGTGCCGACCACCACGGGGCCGGCGCCGCCGATGCCGACATGCTCGACGACCTCGCGCACGGTCCAGACCCTGTCAGGATCGGCACGCGTGACATTATCAAGCGCGGTGCGGCCTGCATCGTTCTGGACGTGGCGCACCTGCTGCTCGAGATCGTAATTCGAGAAGTCGACACCCATCCAGCCCGACATGAGAGCCAGCGCACCTTCGGGCGCGATGTGCCTGCGGTAGTCGGCGTATTTCGCTTTCGCCTCGGCTTCGGTGCGGCCGAGAATGATCGTCATCATCGAGAACATCAGGATCTCGGCCGGGTTGCGCCCGATCTCCTTGGCGAGCGCGCGGATCGCCGCCACGCGCGGCCCGATGATCTTGGCCGACGGGCCGGACATGAACACGCATTCGGCGTGCTGGGCCGCGAACTGCCGCCCGCGCGGCGAGGTGCCGGCCTGGTACAGCACCGGCGTCCGCTGCGGCGACGGCTCGCTGAGATGAATGGCGTTGAGACGGTAGTTGGTCCCCTCATGCTGGATGCGATGCACCTTGGAAGGATCGGCAAAGATGCCGCGCGCACGGTCACGCAGCACGGCGCCGTCCTCCCAGCTTCCCTCCCAGAGCTTGTAGACCAGCTCCATATATTCATCCGCGATCTCGTAGCGGTCGTCATGCGCGGTCTGCTTGTCCTTGCCGGCGCCGCGGGCGGCGCTGTCGAGATAGCCGGTCACCACATTCCAGCCGACGCGGCCCTCGGTCAGATGATCGAGCGTCGACATGCGCCGCGCAAACGGGTAGGGCGGCTCGAATGAGAGATTGCTGGTGACGCCGAAGCCGAGATTCTGCGTCACCGCGGCCATCGCCGGGATCAGCATCAGGGGTTCGTTGGCCGGGGTCTGCGCAGCATTGCGCAGCGCGGCGTCCGGGCTGCTGCCGAACACGTCATAGACGCCGAGCACGTCGGCGAGAAACAGCCCGTCGAACCGGCCGCGCTCCAGCGTTTTCGCCAGATCGAGCCAATAGGGCAGGCGGTTGTAGCCGAGGGTGCGGTCGCGCGGGTGGGTCCAGAGCCCCGGCGATTGATGCGCCACGCAGTTCATGGCGAAGGCGTTGAGCCGGATTTGTTTTGTCATGACGCGAACCTCGAGTATGCGCGAGAGTTCCTCGCGCATTCGCCCGGTTAAACGCCGGGCTGTTGCACGAAATTGTTGCATCCTCGCTGCGTTTGGCAAGGCCCATTCGGCGCTTCCAGCGGGCGGCTTATCCCGATAGGTTGCGGCCCAACACGGCAACGAACAAAGGAAGAAAATATGGCTGACAGAGCCGACGCGGTGGCGCGGGCACGCGAGTATCTCCATTCCGGCGCGTTTCTCGCCGAACTCGGCCGCCGGGTTGGGTATAAGACCGAAAGCCAGAACCCCGGCCGCGAGGACGCGTTGCGCTCCTATCTCGTCGAGGACCTTCAGCCTGCTTTCGCTGCGCTCGACTTCTCCACCCGCCTGATCGAATCGCCTTCCGGCAGGGGTCCGTATCTGCTGGCGGATTACCGCGAGGATGCCTCGCTGCCGACGGTGCTTACCTATGGCCATGGCGATGTCGTCGACGGCATGGAAGGCGAGTGGCGCGACAATCTTGATCCCTGGAAGACCACGATCAAAGGCGAGCGCGTCTATGGCCGCGGCACCGCCGACAACAAGGGGCAGCACAGCATCAATCTGGCGGCTTTGCGCGCTGTGCGCGAGACCCGCGGCGGCAAGCTCGGCTTCAATGCCAAGTTCATCATCGAGACGGGCGAGGAGATCGGCTCGCCCGATCTGCGGCAGGTCTGCGAGGCCCATCGCGAGGAGCTGAAGGCCGATCTGTTCCTGGCGTCTGACGGGCCGCGGCTGTCGATAGAACGCCCGACCATTTTCCTCGGCTGCCGTGGCGGCAACCGCATTCATCTCGATGTCAATCTGCGTGAGGGCGGCAACCATTCCGGCAATTGGGGCGGCGTGCTCGCCAATCCCGCGACGATCCTTTGCAATGCCATCGCCAGCCTCGTCGACGGCAAGGGGCGGATGAAGCTCGATGCGCTGAAGCCGCCGCGGATCTCGAACGCCGTTCGCGCGGCGCTCGCTGACGTGAAGATCGAGCCGACCGCGGACGAGCCGGCGCTGGCACCCGACTGGGGCGAGGAGGGGCTGACGCCGGCCGAGCGGCTGTTCGCGTGGAATACGCTGGAGGTGCTGGCGATGTCGTCAGGCAGCATCGACAAGCCGGCCAACGCCATTCCCGGTCGCGCCAATGCCGTGCTGCAGCTTCGCTTTGTCGTCGGCACCAGATACGAAGAGGTCGTCGACGCCGTGCGCGCGCATCTGCATGCCAACGGCTTTCCGATGGTGCAGGTCAGCGGCACGCAGCGCTTCGCGGCTTCCCGCACCGATGTCGACAGCCCCTGGGTGAACTGGACCGCGAACTCGATCCTGAAGACGACAGGCAAGGCGCCGGCGATCCTGCCGAATTTCGGCGGCTCGCTGCCCAATGATGTTTTCGCCGAAGGGCTTGGGTTGCCGACGATCTGGGTGCCGCATTCCTATCCCGGCTGCTCGCAGCATGCGCCGGACGAGCACATTCTGCTGCCGGTGACGGAAGAGGCGCTCGCCATCATGGCGGGGATATTCTGGGACCTCGGCGAGAAGAAGGCGCTGTAGGTAACAAGGCGTAGCCCGGGTGAGCGTAGCGATACCCGGGAACAGTTTTCCCGCATATCGCTGCGCTCATGCGGGCTACAATTCGAGAGAGAACTCACACCCCCTCGTCCAGCGCGACCATCTCGCGCTTCCTGCGCAGCGCCGGCAGCAGCGGGCCGATCAGCAGCACGACCGCCAGCGCGAGGCAGGCGGCCGAGATCGGCCGCTCGATGAAGGTCATCAGATTGCCCTGCGAGAGGATCAGCGACTTGCGCAGATTGTTCTCCAGCATCGGCCCCAGCACGAAGGCCAGCACCAATGGCGCCGGCTCGTAGCCGAGCTTGCGCATGAAATAGCCGATCACGCCGAACGCGATCATCACATAGACGTCGAACACGTTATTGCCACTGCAATAGACGCCGATGATGGTGAACAGGATGATCAGCGGGAACAGGATGTTGTAGGGCAGTTTCAGGAGCTGCACCCACATGCCGATCATCGGCAGGTTCAGCACCAGCAGCATCAGGTTGCCGATATACATGCTGGCGACGATGCCCCAGAACAGGCCGGGGTTCTGCGTGATCATCAGTGGACCGGGCTGCAGCCCGTGAATGACGAAGGCGCCGAGCAATAGCGCCATCACCACGTTCGGCGGAATGCCGAGCGTCATCAGTGGAATGAAGGCGCCGCCTGCCGCAGCATTGTTGGCGGCCTCGGGTCCCGCCACGCCTTCGATGGCGCCGTTGCCGAAGCGCTCTGGCGTCTTGGAGAGCCGCTTCTCCAGCGCATAGGACCCGAAGGAGGCGACCACCGCGCCGCCGCCCGGCAAGATGCCGAGAAAGAATCCCATGATCGTGCCGCGCGACAGCGGGCCGGCGCTGGCCTTCCAGTCGGCTCGGCTCGGCAACAGATGTGTGATCCTGGCGTTGATGACGTCGCGTTTGATGAGCTGTTCGGTGTTGAGCAAGACCTCTGCGACGCCGAACAGGCCCATGACGACCGGCACCAGGCCGATGCCGTCGATCAGTTCGACCCGGCCGAAGGTCAGGCGCGGCTGCGCCGTGATGCTGTCGAGCCCGATCAGGCCGAGCACGATGCCGATGCAGGCCATCAGCAGCGCTTTCGCCATCGAGCCCTGCGTCAGGAACGTGAGCACCACGAGGCCGAGCACCATCAGGCTGAAATATTCGGCCGGACCGAAAGCGATCGCGACGCTGGCGAGCTTGGGCGCCACCAGCATCAGCGCGATCAGCGCGAAGGTGCCGGCGATGAACGAGCCGAATGCGGCGATCCCGAGTGCCGGACCGGCGCGGCCCTGTTTCGCCATCTGGTGCCCGTCGATGCAGGTAACGACGGAAGCGGCTTCGCCGGGAATATTGACCAGGATCGAGGTCGTCGAGCCGCCATACATCGAGCCGTAATAGATGCCGGCCATCATGATGATGCCGGATTCCGGCGTGCCCGACAGCGTGATCGGCAGCAACAGCGACATCGCCGAGATCGGACCGATGCCGGGCAGCACGCCGACCAGCGTGCCGATGAAGACGCCGATGAAGCAATAGAGCAGGTTGATCGGCAGAAGCGCGACGCCAAAACCGTGCGCGACGTTGAGGAGCGTTTCCATGGTGCGGTCAGCCGATTTCGAAGATGCCGGAAGGCAGTTGGATTAGCAGCAGGCGTTTGAGGATCCACCACATGCCGAGCGGGACCAGCACTGCGATCGGAATCGCGAGCTGCCAGCGCACCGGGTCGATCAGCCGCAACAGCAGCAGCATCAGCGGGATCGACGACAGCAGGAAGCCGAGCGGATTGAGTGCAAACGAAAATGCGGTGAGGCAGGCGATGACGATGACGGGCTTGGTCCAGCGGGTGTTTTGCCAGCGCGAGCCGAAGGTCGGTCCGCCCTCCGTGAGCGCAGCGATGATGATCGTCGCGGCGAACAGGCACATCAGGATGCCCGTATAGAACAGGACGTAGCCCGATCCCGGGTCGTTGATGGTGCCGAGCCTGAGCTTGAGCCCGGACCAGATCACGAAGCCGCCGAGTGCAAGCCCGATCAGCCCGCCCCACAGTTCGGAGTTGTTGAGGCGGAATTTGACGTTGGATTGATCACTCATTGACAAACTCTGTCAGTCGTTCCCCGGAGGCAGCGCAGCGCGAAGCGGAGCGCTGCAGAGCCGGGGTCCAATGTGTACGCGGATGCTGGTGGGTCCCGGCTCTGCGGAGCAGCGTTGCACGCTGCGCCGCGTCCAGGACATGGCGGGAGTTCAGTTCGTCTTCTTTGTCAGTCCGAGCTTGTCGATCACCTTGCGCTCAGACTCGGTCACTTCGACGACGAACTTCTTGTAGTCTTCCGTATTCTTGTAGTTCGGCACCATGTCGAATTTGGCGAGCGTGGCGATCACCGCGGGATCATCGAGCGCCTTCTTGAAGGCATCGTGCAGCTTGGCGACGATCTTCGGGTCCATGCCCTTCGGCCCGGCGATGCCGAACGGAGAATCGTAGACCATGGGATAGCCGAGCTCCTTCAGCGTCGGCACCTCAGGGTAGTTCGGCGAACGCGCCGAGGTCCACACCATCAGAAGCCGCAGCTTGCCGGCGTCGACCAGCGGTCGCCATCCGGTCGAATCCGCCTGCAGCATGGTGTGCTGTCCGAGCACTGCGGCGTTGGTTTCCGCGCCGCCCTTGAACGGCACCTGCGTCAGCTTGATGCCGGCCATGCCGGCGATCTGCTCCATGCCGATATGCAGCGAGGTGCCGGCGCCCGGCGTCGCATAGGTCACCTTGCCGGGATTCTGCTTGGCGTAGTCGATCACGTCCTGCCAGGTCTTGAATGGCGACTCGGCGCTGGTCGTGACACCGAACGTGTAGCCGGTGAGATGAACGATGTAGGTGAAGTCCTTGTCAGGATTCCAGGAGACCTCCTGCATCAAGGGCAGGCGGAACACGGTGATCGGAATCTGCGCGATGGTGTAGCCGTCCGGCTTGCCCGCCGCCGCCATGGTGGCCGGGCCGACGGTGCCGCCGCCACCGGCCTTGTTGTCGATGGCGATCGGCTGTCCGAGCACCTTGGATGCGCTTTCGGCAATCGCCCGCATCGAGATATCGGTCGAGCCGCCCGCCGGCCACGGGACGATCAGCGTGATCGGTTTGGTGGGATATTCCTGCGCGCCGGCGGCTGAAATCAGCATGCCGAGGGCGGCGACGGCGATCGTCAGACGATCAGGTCGAAACGCAAATCGAAACATATGCAACACTCCCCTGCGGCTTTCCCTTGATACCGGAGCCGCTTGTTTTCTTTCCCGGGGGCGATCTTCCCTGAATTCGTCCCGGAAGAAAAGCTTGTTGGCCGCGGCGGCTCGCGCCATCCGCACTGCAACAAGCTGGAAATGATGCATGCGACAATTGGTCTGCCGCGGCATCCCGGATTGCGGAATTTCGCGCAAGCGGACCGCCCCCCGGACGGTCGGTTCCGCTAGGTCAGGCGGCGCGGCGCAGGGCGAACGCGCTCGCCGCGGTGACCGAGCGCCTGCATTCGATCATATCAGCCGTCAGCCGCGCGCTGCCGCATGCCAGCGTCCAGCCGAGCATGCCGTGGCCCGAATTGATGAAGAGGCCTTGGAGCGGCGACCAGCCGATGATCGGGCGGCTGTCAGGTGTCATCGGACGAAGCCCGCACCAGGGCTCGATGTCGCCGGCTGCGTCGATCCCGAGCAACTCGGCCGAGGCGCGGCGCAGGATTTCGACGCGCCCTGCATCGATCGTGGTGCCGCGTTCGAGATCGGCGATGCCGGCAACCCGTATGGCGGTGCGGCCATCGCGCGCGAGCGGCGCAAATACCAGCTTGCGTTCCATATCCGTGACGCTGTGCCGAAGCACGCGCGCCTCCGGTGCCGGTAAAAGGGTGATGCTGTAGCCTTTGAGCGGATAGATCGGCAGATGGAATCCGCACGCCTTTGCAAAAGCGGCCGAGGCCGCGCCCATGCACAAAACGAAATGATCCGCCTGCACATGGCCCTTGTCCGTGTCGATGGCCACCAGCCGGCCGCCGGATCGAACCGGCCCGCGAACTTCTGTACCGAGCACCCATTCGACGTTGTGTTGTCGTTTCAGTCGGGTTGTGAGGCCTGCGCAAAATGCCGCGCAATCCCCGACTTGTTCGGAGGCCGTGAAGATGCCGCCCGCGAGCTCATCCGCATCAAGCCGGAGCGCAGGTTCGAGCGCCAGGCATTCGGCCGGCGTCAAGATTTGCTGCTCACCGGTCGCGACGATGGCGCGCCGCGCAACGTCGAATTCCCTCCGGCTTCGGAACACCACCAGCTTGCCGGCGGTTCGCAATCCGAATGAGAGCATCAGGCTTTGCGTCAGTCGCGTCAGTTCGCTCCGGCTCAAGGCGGCGAGCGCGAGTTGCGCTGCAATGGTCTCGCGCATTGCTGCCGGCCGGCAGGCGAGCAGGAAGCGCAGGCCCCAGGAAACCAACGCGGGATCGAGACCGGCGCGGATGCGCATCGGCGATTCCGACGACAGCAGCAGCGACGGCAGCTTCCTCAGGGTTGCCGGCGACGCCAGCGGCGCCACGAACGCGTAAGAGAGCTGGGCGCCATTGGCGGCGCTGGCATCTTTGGCGGTGGAAGCATGCCGGTCGACGATGACGACGTCGTGTCCGGCCTCGGCAAGGCACCATGCGGTCGTCAGTCCGATGACGCCGGCACCCAGTACACAGATTTTCATCTCTGGTCTCATGCTGATGATCGCCCGATCGAAACGCGCGAGGCCGATCGGGCGAAGGGTTGTCATTCACCAGATCTAAGGCGTCCGAACGCTACTATTGATGCCAAGTCTGCATGATGCAAAATTTGCATAACCTGCCGGCGGCGTGGCAGGCTAATGATGGCGAGGACATCGGCGGCGGATGCGGAACGGCTGACATGAGCGGGCAAGGAAGCAAGGAAATTGCCGCAGCGACGGCGGCGCGGCGGGGCGATGCAAAGCTTGCATTGGTCATGCTGCATCCCGATCCGCTACGTTTGCCGGCATGGGGCTTCACATTTCCTGTTCTGAACCAGTGCCGGTTGGCGTCCGCTTCCATGGACTGCCGGAGGGCGGCCATCGTGGCGTCCGCGCGGCGATCGCCCGCAAAGCGGGGAGCGTGATGGAGCTTCGCTGGCTGCAGGATTTTCTGATGGTGGCCGAGACCGGCAATTTCACCCGCGCGGCGGAAAGGCGGAATACGTCGCAGGCCGCCTTCAGCCGTCGCATCAAGTCACTTGAAGCCTGGCTCGGTTTCGACCTGATCGATCGCAGTGTCTACCCGACGCAACTCACCCCGCAGGGCGAGCGCTTTCGCGAGCATGCCGGCGAGCTGCTGCGGCAGATGCTCGACAGCCGTCTCGAGCTTGGCGGCAAGCCGCTTCACCGCAACGAGCATATTCGCATCGCGCTGCCGTTTGCGATGGCCACCGCGCGTCTGCCGCAATGGTGGCAGGCCTGGTCACAGGAGCGGCGCTTGAGCTGTTCGGTGGTCGTGGGCAACATCCACGACCTCGTCACGTCACTGGTCTCCAGCAATGTGGACCTGATGATCTGCTACCACCACGCGCAACAGCCGATCCATCTCGACCCGGACCGCTACGAGCGTGTGATCCTCGGCACGGAGTTCCTGCGGCCCTATGCGAGCGAGGCACTGGTGGCGAAGGGCGGCGCGTCGCTGCCGGGGCGGGCATCACATCCGGTGCCGCTTCTGATGTATTCGCCCGGCGTCTATTTCGCCCGGCTGGTCGATCTGATCCTGGAAAACGCCCCGATTACCGGCGTCCGGGTCATCGAAAGCGACATGTCGGACGTATTGTGCGGGATGGCGCTCGGCGGACGCGGCGTGGCTTGGTTAACGGAGGGCACCGCGGCGGCTTCAGGGCGGAAGCGGCTGGTGCCGATCGGCGGCGACAAATGGGCTTTGCCTTTATCCTTAGTCGCATTCCGCGATCGGATGAATAGCCAGCGGCCGCTAAATCTGTTTTGGTCCGAATTGTGCAGGTATAGTGCCGGGCACGCCGGGGGCGGTCTTGCCAAAGGTCTTGCCAAGGCAGGTTCGAGACCGCCGGCCAAACGGCCCGGCAAGTTGTTGAGTTAGGGTGGATGAGCCATCATCCGAAACCTTGTAGAGGAGAAGTTACGTGAAACACCGTCAGATTATCGGCTGTCTGCTCGCGGGTGCGCTGTGCGCCACCCCGGCTATGGCCCAGGAACTCACCGGGACGCTGAAGAACATCAAGGACACCGGCGCCATCACGCTCGGCTTCCGCGACTCGTCGATTCCGTTCTCCTACCTCGACGACAACCAGAAGCCGATCGGCTACGCCATGGACATCTGCCACAAGATCGTCGATGCCGTGAAGAAGGAGCTCAAGCTCGACAAGCTCGAGGTCAAGCTCAATCCGGTGACGTCGTCGACCCGTATCCCGCTGCTCGCCAACGGCACCATCGATCTCGAATGCGGCTCGACCACCAACAATGCCGAGCGTCAGAAGCAGATTTCCTACACCAACACCCACTTCCTGACCGCGAGCCGCTACGTCACCAAGAAGGCGAGCAAGATTAACGCGATCGATGATCTCAAGGGCAAGTCGGTGGTCTCCACCGCCGGCACCACCAACATAAAGCAGCTCACCGAAGCCAACGCGGCGCGCAGCCTCAACATCAACATCATCCCGGCCAAGGATCACGCCGAGGCGTTCCTGATGGTCGAGACCGACCGCGCGGTGGCCTTCGTGATGGACGACATCCTGCTGGCGAGCCTGGTTGCCGGCTCGAAAGCGCCGGATGATTACGTGATCTCCAAGGATGCATTCTCCAAGCCGGAGCCTTACGGCATCATGCTGCGCAAGGACGATCCGGCCTTCAAGAAGGTGGTCGATGCTGCAACCGCGGCGCTCTATACCGGCGGCGAGGGCCAGAAGATCTACGACAAGTGGTTCACGCAGAAGATCCCGCCGAAGGGGCTGAACCTCAACACGCCGATCAGCGCTGAACTCAAGAATGAATTCGCCAAGCCGTCGGACTCGCCGGATCCGGATTCGTATAAGTAAGAAGCAATCCTCATGGGGCGAGGCGGCGCGTTAGCGCCGTCTCGAACCGGGATGCCACAGTTGAGCTTCCAATTAGAAAAGTCCGGCCATTTTGCAGTGACGAATGGCCGGACTTTTGCATACGCGTTAGTGACTATCCGCGTTAGTGACCAAGGGCTTTGCCGGCGTTTTCCGTAGGGTGCTTCGTGAACTACAATTGGAACTGGCACATCTTCTTCGAGCCGAACCCGACCGGGGCCGGCACCTATCTCGACCTGCTGGTGTCGGGGCTGTGGCTGACCATCAAGACGGCGCTGCTGGCCTGGGTCATCGCACTGATCTTCGGCACGATCGTCGGCATCCTGCGTTCGTTGCCGTCAAAGGCCGCGTCCTGGGTCGGCTTTTGCTATGTCGAATTCTTCCGCAACATGCCGCTGCTGGTGCAGCTATTCCTCTGGTTCTTCGTGCTGCCCGAACTGCTACCGCGCGCCGCCGGGCTGTGGCTGAAGCAGCTTCCGAATGCGCCATTCTGGACGGCAGCGATCGGCGTCGGCCTGTTCATGTCGGCGCGCGTCGCGGTGCAGCTTGCCGCCGGCATTGCCTCATTGCCGCGCGGGCAGAAGCAGGCCGCGACCGCGCTCGGGCTGACGACCGCGCAGGGCTACCGCTACGTGCTATTGCCGATGGCGTTTCGCATCATCATGCCGCCGCTCACTTCCGAATTTCTCAACACCGTCAAGAACACCTCCGTCGCCATCACCATCGGCCTGATCGAACTGACTGGCCAGGCGCGGGCGATGCAGGAATTCTCGTTCCAGGTGTTCGAAGCCTTCACCGCCGCAACCGTGATGTATCTCGCGATCAACATCATCGTCGTCACCGGCATGCGCTTCCTCGAACGCAGCCTGGCGATCCCCGGCTACATCACGGGGAAATGACGATGTTCGGCAATCTCGATTTCGACGTCATCCGCCGCTCGCTGCCCTACCTGTTCCTCGACGGCATGAGCTTTACGCTGATGCTGACCGGGCTGTCGGCGCTGGGCGGCCTGATCTTCGGCACGCTGATCGCGCTGATGCGGCTGTCGAGCTACAAGCTGCTCGGCCGCATCGCCGGGCTTTATGTCGACTTCATGCGCTCGCTGCCGCTGGTGCTTGTCATCTTCTGGTTCTACTTCCTGGTGCCCTATATCGGGCAATGGCTGACCGGGGCGTCACGTCCCATTCGCGTCGGCGCGTTCACCTCGTCGCTCGTCACCTTCATCATGTTCGAGGCAGCGTATTTCTCCGAGATCATGCGCGCCGGTATCCAGTCCATTTCCAAAGGACAGCCGGCGGCGGCAAGCGCGCTCGGCCTGACCTACAGCCAGTCCATGCGCTACATCGTGCTGCCGCAGGCGTTCAGGAACATGCTGCCGGTGCTGCTGACGCAAACCATCGTGCTGTTTCAGGACACTTCGCTGGTCTACGTGCTGTCGATCCCGGACTTCCTCGGTGCCGCCAGCAAGGTGGCGCAGCGCGACGGGCGCCTGGTCGAGATGTACCTGTTCGCGGCGCTGGTCTATTTCGTGATTTCCTGTCTCGCGTCCTATGGCGTCCGGCGCCTGCAGGCACGCATTGCTATTGTTCGGTGACGAGCATGATCCGGAAAAGTGGAAACCGGTTTTCCGAAAAGATCATGCTCAAAAGGATAGCTTCATGATCGAAATCAGCCACGTCAATAAATGGTACGGGCCGAGCTTCCAGGTGCTGAAGGATTGCACCACCAGCGTCGCCAAGGGCGAGGTGGTGGTGGTCTGCGGCCCGTCGGGCTCGGGCAAGTCGACGCTGATCAAATGCGTCAACGCGCTGGAGCCGTTCCAGGAGGGCCAGATCATCCTCGACGGCATCAAGGTCAACGATCCCAAGACCGACCTGCCAAAACTGCGCGCGCGTGTCGGCATGGTGTTCCAGCACTTTGAATTGTTTCCGCATCTGCGCATCATCGAGAACCTGTGCCTGGCGCAGGAGAAGGTGCTGGGCCGTTCGCATGACGAGGCCGTCGCCAAGGGCGACAAGCTGCTCGAGCGCGTCGGCATGAAGGCGCATGCAAACAAATACCCGGCTGAACTCTCCGGCGGCCAGCAGCAGCGCGTGGCGATTGCCCGCGCGCTCGCCATGGACCCGATCGCGATGCTGTTCGACGAGCCGACCTCGGCGCTCGACCCGGAAATGATCAGCGAAGTGCTCGACGTGATGGTCGATCTCGCCCATGAGGGCATGACCATGATGGTCGTCACCCACGAAATGGGCTTTGCCAGCAAGGTCGCCAATCGCGTGATCTTCATGGACAAGGGCGAGATCGTCGAGGACGCGCAGAAGACCGATTTCTTCGGCAGTCCACGCAGCGAACGCGCGCAGAAGTTCTTGTCGAAGATTCTGTCGCATTGAGGGGCGGAGGCCCATCCGCGTCATTGCGAGCGCAGCGAAGCAATCCATAGCGCCACACGGGAAGCATGGATTGCTTCGTCGCTTCGCTCCTCGCAATGACGATTAGCTATAACTTCCGCCACGGCGGCATCGCTACGAGGAGATTCTACTTTGGAACAGATCGCTTACGTCAACGGCTCTTTCGTCCCTCTCTCAGAGGCGAAGGTCTCGATCCTCGACCGCGGATTCCTGTTTGCCGACGGCATCTATGAGGTCGCCGCCGTGCTCGACGGCAAGCTGATCGACAATGCCTCGCATCTGGCGCGGCTGGAGCGCTCGGTCGGCGAGATCGAGCTGGCGCTGCCGGAAACGACCGCGCGCATCCAGGAGATCCAGCAGGAGCTGGTCAAGCGCAACAATCTCGTCAACGGCATGGTCTATCTGGAGGTGACGCGCGGCGCCGACACCGGGCGCGATTTTGCGTTTCCCAAGGGCGTCAAGCCGACGCTGATCATGTTCACCTCAACCAAGGACATCGTCAACGCGCCCTCGGCCAAGACCGGCATCAACGTGATCACGGTGCCAGACCTGCGTTGGACCCGCCGCGACATCAAGAGCGTGGCGCTGCTGGCGCAGGTGCTGGCCAAGCAGACGGCGGCTGCGGCCGGCGCCGGCGAGGCCTGGATGATCGAGGACGGCAAGGTGACCGAGGGCGGCTCGTCCTCCTGCTTCATCCTCACGCAGGACGACGTGATCGTGACGCGGCAGAATGGCAGCGAAATCCTGCCCGGCTGCACCCGCAAGGCCGTGGTTGCGCTCGCCGAAGAGCGCCAGCTCCGCGTCGAGGAGCGGGCGTTTTCGGTCGAGGAGGCGCTGGCCGCTAAAGAAGCCTTCATCACCAGCGCCAGCCTGTTCGTGCAGGCGGTGGTGTCGATCGACGGCAAGAAGGTCGCTGACGGCAAGCCCGGCCCGATGACCAACCGGCTGCGCGAGATCTATGTCGAATTCGCCAAGGCAACGGCGGTTTAGCGAAGTGTCGTCGCCCGCCTTGTGCGCAATTGCGCACGGGGGCGGGCGACCCAGTATCCCAGAGCAGGTGCGCTTGGGCCGAGAAGCCGCGGCGTACTGGATGCCCCGCCTGAAGCGGGGCATGACAGCGGAGTGTGTGGTGCGCGTGGTTCGCCACCACACCACCCCTCACTTCTTCCCGAACGTCGTCAGTTGCGCGCCGTCATCGGCGACGAAAATCGCGAGCAGGCTTGCCGGCTCCGTCGTGCTGGCATTCTCGCTGACGAGATGCTCGCTGCCGGGCGGCTCGAAGAAGGCCTCGCCGGCCTTGTAGACCCTGGCCGGTCCGGTCGCCGAATTCTCCGAGCGGATGCTGCCCGTCAGCACATAGGCCATCACGCTGCCGGCGTGATGATGACTGGCCGACTTGCCGCCGGGCGCGTAGTTCACCAATACGGTGGTCAGGCTCTTGCCGGGAGCGTTCGGCAGTTTTTCCGAACGCACGGGCGTCACCTTGGCGTCTTCGGCCTGCGCGGCCGGCATGGTGCCCGTGACCAGCGCGAGCAGGGTGATTGCCATCATGCCGCAAATCGAACGTGTCATGTCAGTCTCCCCTGTTTCATGCCACCGCCGCTTTCGCCTTCACCGGGTGAACCGCGCGGAACGAAATCGCGATCCTGTTCCAGGCATTGATGGCCCCGATCAGCACGGTGAGGTTGACCATCTCCGTCTCAGAGAAATGCGCGCGGAGTTCTTCGTAGAGGTCGTCAGGGGCGTGCGTCTCGGCGATCAGCGTCACCGCGTCGGTCCACGCCAGCGCGGCGCGTTCGCGGTCGGTATAGAGCGGCGATTCATGCCAGGCGCTCAGGAGGTAAAGGCGCTGTTCAGTCTCGCCGAGCTTGCGAGCATCCTGGGTGTGCATGTTGATGCAATAGGCGCAGCCGTTGATCTGGGAGGCGCGCGTCATGACCAGTTCGATCAGCGACTTTTCGAGCCCTGAGGCGACGATCTGGGCTTCCACTGCGACGAGCGCTTTGATGGTTTCGGGCGCGGCCTGGTAATAATTCATCCGGGGCTTCATGTTCGTTCTCCTCTCTGGACGCTTTCAATTTGAACGATTGCCCAAGTCTATCCCGATCGGGACGATAGTCACGGTCTGGATCGGTGCTGTCGGATACAATAAAGTGATCCGAAGAAAAGCAGGGGAGACGACGGATGTTTGCGCGCGAGCGGGTGTCGGCGGGAAGCCGTGCGATGCCACTGTCTGCGGTCGATCGATGCCGCATTGCCTTCCTGTTCGCGCTCGCCGCGCTATTGCTGCCGCTGCTGAGCCATACGGCATTCGCCGCCTATCCAGAGCGCGTCATCAAGATCATCGTGCCCTTTGCGCCGGGCGGCGGCACCGACGCCATCGCGCGCGTGCTGGCGCAGGAGATGGCAAAGGATCTCGGCGCCAGCATCATCATCGAGAACAAGCCGGGCGCTGGCACCATCATCGGCGCGCAGGCGGTCGCGTCCGCCGAAGCCGACGGCTACACGCTGCTGATGGGATCATTTGCCCATGCGGTCAACCCGAGCCTGTACGCCAAACTGCCCTTCGATCCGAACAAGGACTTTGCGCCGGTCGCGTTCATCGCGCGTTCCCCCAATATCGTCGTCGTCAATCCGAAGTCGTCGTTTCGTTCCGTCGCCGATCTGATCGCGGCGGCGAAAGCTGAGCCCGACAAGATCTCCTACGGCACGTTCGGCACCGGTACCTCGGCGCATCTGGCCGGCGAAATGTTCAAGCGCATGGCCGGCGTCAATATGACGATGGTGCCCTACAAGGGATCCGCGCCTGCGATCACCGATCTGATCGGCGGGCAGACCCAGGTGATGTTCACGACGGTGGCAAGCGCCGCATCCCTGATCGAGGGCGGCCAGTTGCGCGCGCTGGCGGTGACGACTGCAGAACGCTCGCCTGCGTTTCCGCAATTGCCGACGGTCGCCGAGACCGGTCTTGCCGGCTTTGAGGCGGAAACCTGGTACGGCCTGTTTGCGCCGGCGAAAACGCCGCCTGAGATCATTGATCGCCTCAACCGATCGGCGGCGAAAGCGGTGCAGGCCGACGCTTTCAAGAAACTCAGCGTCAACGAGGGTCTCGTCCTGATCGCGACGCCGCCGGAGGAGTTCGGCCGCTACTACCGCAGCGAGGTGGAGCGCTGGCGCAAGGTGATCGAGCAGGCCGGTATCAAGGCCGAGTAGGGCGGCCCGAAGCCGGTTCCCCCCGGCCGCGGTTCCCCGCTAGGATACCCCGCATGTATGTGAGCGCTTCCGAGAGCCGGGTGCTGGCGCGCATCTTCGGGCTGTTGTCCGAGGACCTCAGCGAGCACGACGTGCGCGAGGCGGTCGGCCATCATTTGCTCGAATTGCTGGAAGCCGACCACTACGCCTCCTTCGTCTGGTAGGATGCGACCGGCCGTTTCGAAAAGGCCGTGTACCTGAACATGGACCCGGCCAACATCGCGGCCTACGATCGCTATTTTCAGCAGTGCGATCCGATCACGTTGAAGCTGCAGGCCCGTCGCGAGGCGACGCTGGTAACGCAGGTGATGCCGCAGCGCGATCTGATGCGGACCGAGTTCTTCAACGATTTTCTCGCCCGCGACGGACTGCATTGGGGCGTCAATGCCTATAGCTTCGCCGGCGGCCGCAACATCGGCGACATCAGGATCTGGCGTGGTCGGCGGCGCGAGAATTTCGACGGCCGTACCCTGGAGCTGTTGCGGCTGATCGAGCCGGCTTTCACCGGTGCGCTGGTCCGCGCGGCCGGCGGGGCAGCGGCCGTTGTGGTGGACGGCTCACCGATCCTCAAACTTTCGGTGCGCGAGTTCGAGATCGCGCGGATGATATCGGACGATCTCAGCGACAAGGAGATCGCGCACCGGCTGCAGGTCGAGGTCTCGACCGTTCGCACCCATATCGAGCGCATCTTCGCCAAGCTCGGCGTCCGCCGCCGCAGCGGCGTCGCCAGCCTGTTTGCACGGCATTAGGGCAGACCCATTGTACTTTGCATGGGGTTGTTTTCGATATTTTGTGTCGGGCGCCGCGGCGAGCGCCGGCTAGCGCGACGGCGGCGGCAGCCGACCGAACAGCTTTTCCATCGCCATACCGATCGCGAGCAACTTGCGATCGCTCCCCGCGGGTCCATCGAGCTCGAGACCGACGGGCAGCTTGCTCGATGCGCCCAGTGCGATCGGCAGCTGGATGCCGGGAACGCCGGCATTGCTGCCGGGATCGGTGTTCTGGATGAACAGCAGGAAATTCGCGAGGCTCGACGAGTCGGGATTGGAGGCGATCGCGACCTTCGGCACCGTCGGGAAGGCGATGGCGTCGAGCTTGTTCCTGGCGAACGTATCACGATAGAGCGCCTGCAGCGCAGGCCGCGCGGTCTTCATGGCGGCCTCATAGGCCGGCTTGGCGTCCGTGACCGTGTTGTTCGGTCCCGGCAGCTTGCGCGGAATCACCAGCCCGTCATAAGTGCCTTTCACGTCGGGGCTCGCGATCTCTTTGGCGAGATTCTCGATGCTGACGCCAGAGCCGCTCTTCTTGAGATAGGCGACCATGTCGTCATAGGCCTCGTACAGCGCGAGCGGAAATCCGACCTGGCCGTTGAGTTCGGCAAGCTTCGGCATCTCGATATCGACCACCGTCACGCCGCTCGCCTTGAGTTTTTCCAGTGCCGCCTTGAATGCGGCCTCGGTATCGGCGTCGAGATTGGCCAGCATCGATTTGTCGACGCCGATGCGCATTTGCTTCAGCTCTGCGGGCGTGATCGCGCCGCCGCCAGCGATGACGCGATCGAGTATCGCGACATCGGCGATTGTCGATGCCATCGGGCCGGCAGTATCGCGGGTGTGAGAAATCGGCGCGATGCCGGCTTGCGGATAGCGACCGACAGTCGGACGCAGCGCGGCGCAGCCGTTCAGCGCGCAGGGGACCCTGACCGATCCGCCGGTGTCGGTGCCGAGGCCCGCGGTAACGATCCGCGCGCCGACCGCGGCGCCCGTGCCCGATGACGAACCACCGGCAATCCTTGTCGTGTCATAGGCGCTGCGTACCCCGGACTCCGAGCCGGTCTTGAATGCGGCGTTGTAACCGGAGATGCCGAAGGCAAGCTCATGCATGTTGGTCTTGCCGACGATGATGGCGCCCGCCGCACGCAGCTTTGCCGCCACCGGCGCATCCTTCTTCGGCACGAAATTCTTCAACGCCGGCGTTCCAGCCGTGCTGGGGAGGCCGGCCACCTCGATATTGTCCTTGATGACGATGGGGACGCCGCCGAGCGGCTTACAGGAGCCCTTCTTGCGGCCGGCGTCGAACGCCTCGGCGGCCTTCATCGCACCGGCCTCGTCCAGCGTGATGAAGGCGTTGAGATCGGTCTTCGCCTTGGCCCGCGCGATCACTGCTGCGGTCAGCGCCTTGCTGGTGATCTTGCCGGCGCAGAGATCGGCGGCGGCTTGGGTTGCCGTCAGTTGGTCCAGGTCGATCGCCTGGGATGCCGCTGGAGATGCCGCGGCAAGGGCGAGGCCGGCAAGCGCCGAGCCGAGCAGAGTGGAACTGCGAGCCATGATGATCCTCCGTGCGAATGAGTCCCGTCCGGATGAATTTTACCTGCTACTCGTCCCCGCGCCTGTCCTCATTTCTGAGGACGTCGGGACCGCGCTGCTCGTCATGCCCGGGCTTGTCCCGGGCATCCACGTCTTCTTCGTCGGCGATAAAGACGTGGATGGGGGGGGGGAG
>NZ_LLXZ01000156.1:53953-81747 GCF_001440395.1 Bradyrhizobium jicamae
AACGTTCCGATCCCGGTGAGGTCGATCTCGACCACGTCGCCGGCTTTCAGGTCAGGCGAGGTGCCGTCGGTTCCCATCCAGATCACGTCGCCCGGCGACAGCGTGAAATATTTGGAGAGCTCGACCAAGAACGGCACGACCCCAAAAATCATGTCGTTGGTGCGGAAGCGGCCGGTCTCCTTGCCGTTGACGCGGATCACGGTTTCCATCTTGTCGAGATCGACATCGGTCTCGATCCACGGCCCCATCGGCTTGAAAGTGTCGGCGTTCTTGGAGCGCCACAGGCTGCGGTCGGCCTTCTGCCAGGTGCGTTCGCTGACGTCGTTGCCGATGGTGTAGCCGAACACGCAATCCATCGCGTTGGCTTCGGTGAGGTGCTTTGCCTTCTTGCCGATGACGACCACCAATTCGCCCTCATAGTGGATCTTTTCGGTCGCGCTCGCCGGGATCACCACGTCCTCGTCATGGGCGATCAACGCGTTCTGCGCGCGATAGCCGATCTCGGGCCTGTCGGGCACGTTCGGCACCGTGCCGGCCTTGTCGGCGGCTTCCTTGAGATGCTTGAGGTAGTTCAAGCCGACGCAATAGAAGGTGCGCGGAATCAGCGGCAGCTCGATCTTCACGTCCTTCAGCGCATGCGACTGTGTTCCGCGCTGCCATTCGACGAACGGATCGCCATTGATGGCGATCACCTTGTCGCCCTCGACGATTCCCCAGGATGTCTTGCCGGCGGCGGTGAATTTCAGCCAACGCATGGTTCTTCCTTTTCTTATTCGGCGGCAACCCGCGGACTGGCTTTCCAGGCGCCCGCGGCAGGAAGCTTCAGGCCGAGATTCTCGCGCAGCGTCTTGCCGGCGTAATCCCTGTGAAACAGCCCGCGGCGCTGCAATTCCGGCACCACGTGCCTGACGAAATCGGCATAGGAGCCGGGCACGATGGTGGCGGCGATGACAAAGCCGTCGCAGCCACGCTCGACGAACATCTCTTCGAGTTTGTCCGCGATCTCCTTCGGGCCGCCGACGATCGCGTCATGGACCTGGCCGCGGCCGGAGAAGGTGACGAAGTCGCGCGCACTGGGATTGCTCTTCCCCGATGCCTTGAGCACGCCGTCGCGAATGCCGAGGATACCTTGCATGCTCTTGAGCTCTTCTGATGTCAGCGGCTCGTCGAGCGGTTTTGACGCGAAATCGTAGTTGAGCGCTTCCGCCAGCAGCGACAGCGCATCGATTTCCAGCGGCAGCTTGTTGATAACAGCCATCTTGTCCTCGGCCTCAGCCTTGGTTGCGCCGCAGACGGGCGTGGTGAGGTTGCAGAGGAACATCTGGTCGGGGTCGCGGCCGGCCTTTGCCGCTTCGTTGCGCACCGCCGCATAGCCTTCCTTGGCGGCGGTGACGTTGCGCGCGGCCGTGAAGATCACCTCGCCCCATCGCCCGGCAAAGCGCTGGCCGCGGCCGGATGCGCCGGCCTGGATGATAACGGGGTGGCCCTGCGCCGAACGGGGGACGGTGAACGGACCGCGCGACTTGAAGAATTGCCCCTTGTGGTCGAGCCGTTTCACCTTGGCGGGATCGGCGAAGCGGCCGCTCTTCTTGTCCATGACCAAGGAGCCATCTTCCCAGGTGTCCCAATGTCCGAGCACGACTTCCATGAATTCGTCGGCGCGATCGTAGCGGAAGTCATGTTCGAGGTGCGCGTCCTTGCCCATGTTCTGCGCCTCGCCGTCATTGAGCGAGGTGACGACATTCCAGCCCGCGCGTCCGCCCGACATCAAATCGAGCGTGGCGAAGCGGCGCGCGACGTCGAACGGCTCGTAATAGGTGGTCGAACAGGTCGATCCCAGCCCGAGCTTTTCGGTGACCATGCCCATCGTGGTCAGCACGATCAACGGGTCCATCTTCACGCAGCGGATGCCGTATTCGACGGTGTGGGCGTGGTCGTTGCCGTAGCGGTCCGGCATCGCCAGGCGGTCGTCGAAGAACGCCATGTGGAACTTGCCGGCTTCGAGAATCCGGGCGATCTCCTGGTAGTAATCGGCTGACATCGAATCGTCGCGCGATTCCGGGTGGCGCCACGAGCTCGGCAGGTTGGTGCAGTTCTGCGCCTGCAAAAATCCCACCAGCGCCATTTGCCGTGTCATGCCGTTCTCCTGGTGCGCGCGGGATTGGTTTTCATTTCAGGTCGAGTTCGGCGGCGAGCTTGTAATCGGTGGCGAGCGCCTTCAGCCTGTCCCAGGTAGTGTCCTCGACCTCGATGCCGTCGCGCCTGCGCTGCTGCTCGCGGATATGTTCGATCTCGCCGGGATAGAACACGCCGGGCGAGCCTTCCGATGGCGGCGTCGATTTGAGGTAGCGCGCGAACTCGCCGACTTCCTTCTCGAAATCCTTCAGTGGGCGGAAGGCCGCGACGTTGAACACCGCCATGAAACATCCGTCATTGTGCCGGCCGGTCGGCTCGACGCCAAAACCCAGGCCGGTGAGCAGGCCGCACAGCACTTCCACCATCGCGGCGAGCCCGCTTCCCTTGTAACCCTCGCTGCCGCCGAGCGGCAGCAGCGCGCCGCCCTTGCGATATTGCGTGGGATCGGTGGTGTGCCGCCCCTCGGCGTCGATGATCCACCCCTGCGGGATCTGTTCGCCGCGCGCGACCGACAGCGCAATCTTGCCGGCCGCGACCGCCGAGGTCGCCATGTCCAGGTAGAACGGCGCGTCGAGATCGGACGGCACCGCGATCGAGATCGGGTTGGTGCCGAGCCTTGCCTCACGTCCGCCGAACGGCGCGACATGTTTCGGTGAGCGTCCGGAATCGGCGGCGGCAATGCCGATCATGCCCGCCCGCATCGCCATCAAGGGATAGGCGGCGAGCCGCCCGACATGGCTCTGGCGGAACACCGTGCAGGCGGCGACGTTGGCGGTCTTCGCCTTCTCGATCGTCAGCGCCATCGCCTTGGCGTTGACATGAAAGCCGAACCCCCAATGGCCGTCGATCACGGTCGTGGTCGGCGATTCCTGGACGATGGTCCATTTTGCGCCGGGCACGATATGGCCCGCCTTGATGCGGTCGATATAGGTCGGGATCGCGATCACGCCGTGCGAGTCATGGCCGGCGAGGTTGGCGTTGACGCAGCCGACCGCTACCGCATCGGCTTCCTCATTCGAAGCCCCGGCAGCCTTGAGCAGCGCCGCGCCGATGCGCGTGAGACGGTCGGCCTGGACCATCGGCATGGCAATTTCCTCGCCCTTTGACGCCCGCGCGAATGGCGGGTCTTGCTTGACGCCGGCATGCTCTCAAAGCGGGGGCGGCAGGGCAAGCGTGGAAATATCCTGTTAGCCATGCTGCGGACACGGCTCTGGCGTGCCGGGGATTTCCATTCCAGGAAATTCGGCCCCATGCCCGCCGGCGGTATGGCTTACAAATCGTGAAAGTACCGTAGTTATCCTGAGCGGCGTCAATTGCCGTTGGTTTGACATTTACTGTGATTAGCAACGGCTACCGCCAATAACGAGCATTTAGGCCCCTTGCACGCATAAAATCCGCGGGGGCAGCCCGGCGCTGCCGGCAGGAGCTTGGGGACGGTGAATACCGATATCGCGCGTACGCTCGCGGCGTTGAATGCGACCAACGAAGCGATTCTGTACGCCAAATCGCCCGAAGAACTGTACGCGAAGGTCTGCGAAGCCGCGTTCTCGGTCGGCGACTTTCTGGCCGTAGCAGTTTTCTTGCTGGAAGAGGAAACCAATCTTCTGCGTTTCGCCGCCGGCTGCGGCGATGACGTTCCCCGCCTGCGCAGCATCGACATTTCCGTCGTGGCCGGTACGCCCGAGGGATCCGGGGTTTCCGGGGACGCGTTCCGCAACCAGCGCGTATGCGTCAGCAATGATTTCCTGAACGACGCACGCTCGCTCCCCTGGCGCGACGGCGCCAAGGCCAACCAGGTGGGCGCGGCGGCTGCGCTGCCGCTGCTCTCCAACGGCAAGAGCGTCGGTGTGCTGCTGGTTTCGCGGCGCGAGGCGCACTCGATCGACGGCCAGCTCGTCGCGATGCTGGAGCGGGTGTCGGCGAACATTTCGTTCGCGCTCGACAATTTCGACCATGAGGACGCGCGCAAGAACGGCGAGCGCACCATGCGGCGTCTGAACCGGATGTTCGGTGCCATCAGCGCGACCAACGAAGCCATTCTTCGCGCCAAGACCGAACAGGAACTCTACCAGCGTGTTTGCGACGCCGCGGTTCACAGCGGAAAGTCCGCCGCGACGGTGGTCCTGCTGGCGCAGCCCGACTCGATCTGGCTGAAGCCGGTCGCAGGCACCGGCGCCATTGTCGAACAGATCATGCGCGCGCCGTTCTCGATCGACGCGAGCAATCCGTATGGAACGGGTGTCTGCGGCAAGGCCTTCCGGACCCAGCAGCCGTCGGTCAACAACAATATCCTCAAGTCGACGCAGGGACAGCCCTGGCACCAGGCCGCGCGCGAAACCGGCGTCACCGCCTGCGTCGCCGTTCCCCTGATCAAGGCCGACGAGAGCATCGGCGTGCTGCTGTTCTTTGTCGGAAAGCTGTGGGCGGAGGACGAAGAGATCGTCGCGCTGATGGCGCGGATCGCGGAGAACGTTTCGTTTGCGCTGGACAATTTCGACCGGACCAGCGCAAAGGCGTGGGCCGACGCACAAAAGGAACGGCTGGCGCGCATGCTGGCGGCGCTCAGCGCGACCAACGAAGCGATCGTTCGCGCGACGTCGCGGACGGAACTATTCGAGCTGGTATGCGAAGCTGCCGCAAAGGGCGGCCGGTTCAATTCGACCAGCATTCTTCTCGCCCGTTCGGACAGCGACTATACCGACATGGTCGCCGTGGCGGGACCGACCGCCGCCAACATGCGGCGGGTGAGGGTTTCGACCAACGCGGATCATCCGGAAGGGCGCGGGCTGTGCGGCAACGCCTTCCGTTCCCGCCAGGCCTGCATCGCCAACGACCTGCGTGCCGATCCGCGCGGGTCGGCCTTTCACCAGTTCATTCACAGCGACGGCGCCATGTCGGGCGCGGCGTTCCCGCTGATGGTTTCCGGCCAGCCGGCCGGCGTTATGTTCTTCATTTCCTCCGAGAAGAATACGTTCACGCCCGAATTCGCCGAACTGCTGCAACGGCTCACGGAGAATGTGTCGTTCGCGCTGGAGAATTTCGACAGGGCCGACGAGAAGGCGAAGACCGAAAGCCAGAAAGAGCGCCTGACGCGGATGTTCGCCTCGCTGAGCGCAACCAACGAAGCCATCATGCGGGCCAAATCCCGCGACGAGCTGTTCGATCTGGTCTGCGAAGCCGCCGCGGGCGGCGGCAGGTTTACTTCCACCACCATTGCACTGGCCGAACCCGGCAGCGACCTTCTCAGAATCGTCGCTGCCTCGGGCCCGGCGGCCGAGACGACACGGCATGTCAGGTTGTCGGTGGATGAAAACCGCCCCGAGGGCCGTGGACTCAGCGGAACGGCGTTTCGAACCAGGCGTCCCTGCATCACCAATGATTATGTGACCGATCAGCGCGTCGCCGCTTTCCAGGCCGTCGTCGGCACCTATGGCGCCCAGTCAGGCGCCGCCTTTCCGCTGCTGGTTCGCGGCGCGCCGGTCGGCGTCATGATTTACATGTCCCTGGACAGGGACACTTTTACCCCGGAATTTTCCGAGTTGCTGCAGCGACTGGCCGACAATGTATCGTTCGCTCTGGAGAATTTCGACCGTGCCGACGACAAGGCGCGGACCGAGATCCAGAAAGAGCGCCTGACGCGCATGCTGGCGGCGCTGAGCGCGACCAACGAGGCGATCGTTCGCGCCTCGTCGCGGCCGGAACTGTTCGAACTGGTATGCGAAGCGGCGGCGAAAGGAGGCAAGTTTACCTTGACCTCCATCGCGCTGACAAAACCCCACAGCGAATTTCTCGACGTGGTGGCTGCCGCCGGTCCGACCGCCTCAAGCGCGCGCCAGGCTACGATATCGACCAGCGAGGCGCGCCCGGAGGGGCGTGGGCTCTGTGGTTCGGCGATACGTTCACGCCAGGCCTGCATCATCAACGACTACCTTGCTGATTCGCGCGCCACGGCGTTTCACGGCACCGCGCGCAATGACGGCACGAACTCCGGCGCCTCATTTCCCCTGCTGGTGCGAGGACAGGTCGTCGGCGTGATGTCTTTCATGTCGATGGACAAGGATACGTTCACGCCCGAGTTCGCGGAGCTGCTACAGCGGCTCGTCGACAACGTGTCATTCGCGCTGGAGAACTTCGATCGCGCGGATGAAAAGACCCGCGCGGACGAGCGGATCGAGTATCTGGCCTCGCACGACAGCCTGACCAACCTGCCGAACCGCGAAATGTTCAACGGCATGCTTCGCCGCGCGATCGATGCGGCTGCACGTTACCAGCGGCAGTTTGCGCTGCTGTTCATCGACCTCGACAGGTTCAAGGTCATCAACGATTCGCTGGGCCACGACGCCGGCGACATGCTGCTGGTGGAAATCGGCGGCAGGCTGCGCCGCGCGCTGCGTTCGAGCGATGTGGTGGCGCGGCTCGGCGGCGACGAGTTCGTGGTCATTCTGGAGCAGGCGGCCGAGCGTAAGGAGGTGGAGCGGATCAGCAGCGAACTGCTTTCCGTGCTCAGCCAACCGCTGCAGCTCAGCGGCCACGAATGCCACACCACCGCCTCGATCGGGATCGCGATGTATCCGTTCGACGGCATCGACATTCAGACGCTGACCAAGAATGCCGACATGGCGATGTACCTCGCCAAGGAGGACGGCAAGAACGGCTTCCGCTTCTTCACCAAGGAGATCAAGACCCAGTCGATCGAGCGCCTGACGCTGGAGAGCGCCCTGCGCCGCGCGCTGGAGCGTGACCAGTTCTCGCTGCATTATCAGCCGAAGATCGACATGGCGAGTGGCCAGATCACCGGCGTCGAGGCGCTGTTGCGCTGGGTTCATCCTGAACTCGGCGCCGTCTCGCCGGGGCAGTTCATCCCGCTGGCCGAGGAAACCGGGCTGATCGTCCCGATCGGCCGCTGGGTGCTCGCGGAAGCCTGCGCGCAGAACATGGCCTGGCAGCGCCGCGGCCTGCGGCCGGTGACGATGGCCGTCAACCTGTCGCCGCGGCAATTCGCCGATTCGAATCTGCTGCACGACGTCGACGAGGCGCTGCTGGCAAGCGGCATGTCGCCGGTGCTGCTGCAGCTCGAAGTCACCGAAAGCATGGTGATGCGGAACGTCTCGCGCGCCATCAAGATACTCGACGCGATCCAGAGCCGCGGCATTCGCCTGGCAATCGACGATTTCGGCACCGGCTATTCGTCGATGTCGCTGATGAAGCAATTTCCGATCGACACGATCAAGATCGATCGCTCCTTCGTGCGCGACCTGCCGGTCGATTCCGAAGACCAGGCCATTACGCAGGCGATCATCAGCATGGGCAAGGCACTCGGCATGACGGTCATTGCCGAGGGTGTCGAGACCGTGGAGCAGGAGACTTTCCTGCGCAATCACGCCTGCGACGAAATGCAGGGTTTTCTGTTCTCCAAGCCGCTGCCCGCACAGCAGATGGCGGATCTGCTTCGTGCCGAACCGCGGCTCGCCTCGCCGCCGCTGCAGCCGGAAGCAGGCTCAGGGCTGGAAAGCACTGTCGTCTGACGGCTGCGGGTGCAGTTCGCGCACGACCTTTGCGTCGGCAATTTCAAGTCTTGCGGGGGAAGTCGTATGGCCAGGGCAGGGAGCTTTGTCCCGCGAACGCCTTGAGGAAGACTTCGGCCCCGGCGGCATACGTCGCGTCATCGCGCAGGCCGAGCTCGGCACACCATTCCGCCGGCAAGGGGTGCGGCGCGTTGCGCAACGCCATTGCCGGTCCCCACCACCACGCCGGGGCGGGCGACCGTTCCTTTTCCGGAACGGCCCGCCACCGCGCGTATTCGCCGATCATGCGTTCGAATTGTAGTCGCGCCGCCGGATGCATCCTGTCTCCTGACGCCGGATGATAGCCGTATCCTTACGCCGCGCAAATGCGTGTCAGCCGGTCACTGTCGGCCATGCTGCCAGTGCGAGGTCACGTCCGCGCCCGACTTGTTGAGGTGGACATGCTGATCGACATGGTCGACCCATGACACCGGAATGAAGTGGTGGTGCTGCCCATCGGGCGAACTCTGCTTGGTCAGCTTGATCTTGTCGGTTCCTTCCATGTGGTCGACCTTGCCGACCGTCTTCTTGTCCGACGAGATGACGTCCATGTGTTCCTTGATCTGTTCGGTAACAGCCATGTTTCATATCCGTAAGATTGTTGGGAACATGAAACGCGCCGTCGTCGAAATGGTTGCTGCGGCTATTTCTCTTCCGCCGCCGTCGAGGTCGCCGGATCCTCGCCCATGATCAGCAGCACGGCGTCCTCATCCTTGGCGCCGTCCCAGTGCACCTGCTTGCCGAAATGCGTGACGAAACTGCCGGCCGGCATCGGCGTCGAGTTGGCCGGGTCGAATTTCGGCCCCGAGCCGACCCACCACGTGCCTTGCAGCACGACGATGTAGCGATCGTTGGGGTGAAAGTGCGGGCGGCTGAAATGATTGCCCTTGGTCCATCTGTTGTACACCATGTAGAAGCCGGGCTTTGAGGGATCGCCGACCACGACGGCGCTCTGCGCGCCGGCCGGATTGACAGGGCCCCAGGGGATCTGGTCCGGCAGCTTGTAGATGACGGCGGCCGGATTGAGTTCCGCCGCGGCGCCGATGCCGGTCATCGCGGTCAGCGCCAGCAGCGTCGTGAGGTATCGCCAGGGCCGTCTTGCCAGCTTCATGGATTTCTCCCTCGATCGGCTCGATCAGAGCTGCCTGCCCACGCTAACTGGTCCTGTTCTTCGGACACAAGGCGTGCATCTGCATGCGTGGCCGGCGGCTTGCGAGATGCGGCGCGTACAACGCAACTGCAGCATGAAAAACGGATTTACGCCCGACATTGTGATGCTAGGTTGCCGCCCAACCAAAAGCAGCCATGGGAGGGCTACGTTCATGAAGCGTTTGTCGATACTTGCGGCCGGCCTGTTGATGGGCGCGGCCGCCGTTCAATTTTCCAGCGTGGCGTCCGGCCAGAGCGATGGCTGGGTGACGCTCGTCGACGGCACCAAGATGGGTGACTGGACCGAAGTCGGAAAAGCCAATTGGGCGATGAAGGACGGCGCGCTGGTCGCGGACAAGATCACCGAGGGCAAGGATCCCTCCTATCTCGTCAGCAAGAACTCGTACAAGGACTTCGAGATGAAGGTCGAGTTCTGGGCCGACGATGACGCCAACAGCGGAATCTTCATTCGCTGCGACCAGTCGGGAAAGATCGACGCCAAGATCTGCTACGAGGTCAACATCTTCGACAAGCGGCCCGATCCGACCTACGGCACCGGCGCCATCGTCGATGTGGCCAAGGTCGATCCGATGCCGAAGGCGGGCGGCAAATGGAACACGTTCGAAATCACCGCCAAGGGCCCTCAGCTCGTCGTCGTGCTCAACGGCCAGAAGACCGTCGATGTCCAGGACTCAAAACATGCCGGCGGCCCGTTCGCCCTGCAATACGGCGCTGGCGTGATCAAGTTCCGCAAGGTGCAGATCAAGTCGCTGTAGGTCGTAGCGATTGCATAACACCGGCGCTGAAGCGCATCGTCATGGCCGGGCTTGTGGATCAACCAGGCGCACCCGTCTTCAACGGGTGCGCCTTCTTGTGCCAGGCCCAGGCGGTGCGAATGATCGTCGCAAGATCCGAATGGACGGGATTGAACTTCAGCGTCGCGCGAGCCGCGGAGGGATCGGCGACCAGATAGGTCGGGTCGCCTGATCGCCGCGGTTTGACGACGTGCGGGACTTCGCGGCCAGTCTCCGCCGCAATCGCCGCGAGAATCTGGCGCACCGAGAACCCGTTGCCGGTGCCGAGATTGAAGGCGCCGCCGGAATGGCCTTCCAAGAGCAGCTTCAGCGCCAGCACGTGGGCGGCCGCCAGATCGGTCACGTGGATGTAGTCGCGGATCGCCGTTCCGTCCGGTGTGTCGTAATCGTCGCCGAACACGGCGAAATCAGGTACATGCCCCTGCAACGCCATCATGGCGCGGGGAATCAGATGTGTCTCCACGTCGCGCAACTCGCCGATGCCGCCGGCAGAATCGGCGCCCGCGGCGTTGAAGTAGCGCAGCGCGAACGAGCCGAGGCCATAGGCTGAGCGATAATCCGCCAGCACGCGCTCGATCATCCATTTCGAGGCGCCATAGGGATTGATCGGCACGCAGGGATAGTCCTCGCGCAGCGCCTGGCTGTCGGCATTGCCATAGACCGCGCCGGTCGATGAAAACACCAGGCGGTCGCAGCCGGCTTCTCGCATGGTCGCGAGCAGCGACAGCGTGCCGGCGAGATTGTTGGCGTAGTATTTCTGCGGGTCGGAAACGGATTCGCCGACCAGGCTCGACGCGGCAAAATGCATGACCGCCACGATGTCATGCTCGGCAAAGGTCCGCGCCAGCGTCGCCTTGTCGGCGATGTCGCCGACGACGAGCGGGCCCGAGGCGAAGCTGCGATGGCCGGTCGAAAGATTGTCGTAGGTGACGGGCAGGTAGCCCGCCGCATCCAATGCCCTGCAGCAGTGCGAGCCGATATAGCCGGCGCCGCCGGTGACGAGAATGGCTGGACGGTCGCTCATCGGTTGTGTGTCCCGTCGATGTCCGCCGATCGGCTCCTGTTCAGCAACAGATAGAGCGCGCGCGGATTGGTGGTCAAGTAACGCCAGAACAGCCGTCGCGGCTCCAGCCAGATGCGCCAGACCCATTCGAGGCTGGCTTGCTGCATCCATCGCGGCGCGCGGACGCGGCTGCCCGACAGGAAATTGAACAGCCCGCCCGACGTCTTGATGACGCCGACATTGGTGAGGGCCGGCGTGAAATCCTCGACGAAGGCCTGTTCATAGGGAACGCCGAGCGAAACCCAGAGGTAGTCCGGCGCCAGCGCATTGATCTCGGCGACCTTGGCCCGCAACGCCTCACCGCGAAGATAGCCGTGGCAGCGGCCGACGACCTTGAGATCGGGATATTGCTCGCGGACGCTGGCGACCGCGGCGGCGTTCTCCGCCTCATCCGCCCCGAGCAAGTAGAAGGTCAGGCCGGCCGCCTGCGCCTTGCGGGCGACGACGTGGAACAGGTCGGTGGTCGCGACGCGCTCCGGCAGCGGTGTCCTCGATTTGAACCGCGATACCGTCACCAGCGGCTGGCCGTCGGCATTGATCAGATCGGCAGCCCGGAACAGCCGGTCGGTCATCGGTTCGGTCGAGCAGCGCGCCAGCACCTCGCCATTGGCCGAGGTCAGATAGAGCGGACGATCGGCCTGGCGTTGCGGGAACACCATGTCGATCATGAAGTTCGCGGTCTGCTCGAGATCCAGCACGGCGAGCCGCAACCCGCCCAGCGTGATGCGCGGTATGCTGTCCGTGGCCGCTCGCCCGACGGGATTTGTGCGACGATCAAGCATATTGCTTGTCTCGCTGCTGGCTGACCGTCGGGTTGACTTCGCTGAGGACGACGCCGACGATCTTGCGTTCGTCTCCGCCGAGCGCAGCGATGATGTCTTCCATGTGTTCGTTGATGTCGAGATGCGTAGGCAGAATCCCAACGAGGCCATCGGCGATATCGAGCAGCTTGCGGTCGGCCGGGCCCCACGGCAGAGCCGGCCCGTCGAGAATCACAAGGGCATGGTCACGATCGGAACGGGCCTGCGCAACGGCCCTGCGGATGGCATCGCCGGCTTTGGCGTCGCTGGCAGCGAGCACCGGCAGGATGGAAATTCCGTTGGCGGTCGGAATCGGGTGGGGAGCCTTGGCGCCGATGCCGAGCCAGCCAAAGCGGCTCGGCTCGCTCTTGGCGAGGTGGCTCACCTTGCCCGACAGCGTGCGTTGTTTGAGGTCGGCGTCGATCAACAGCACCTTGGCGCCGTCACGCGCGGCGGCGAGCGCGATGTTCAGCGCGGCGATGCTGCGATCCTGGTCTGCATCTGCGCCGATCACGGCCATCACCGGCAGGGTTTGCTCGCTGGCGCGTCTGGTCAGCGCCCCGCGCATCTCGCGCATGGCGCTGAGCACAGTCATCAGCGGGAAGCCCGCGCGCAGCGTCGGCCAGCCCAGCCGCGTGACGTCGGCGATGCTGTCAGTTGCGAGGATGCCGCCGAGCGTGCGAATCATGTCGGCTTCCTGCAGCTCCAGGATCATCGGCTTTTCGATCAGGCTGACGGCGGTGTGCGGGCGGGGTTCGCCGCCCTTCGCCACCGCCGCCGCGAATTCTTTCAGAGCTTCCGGCGGTGTTTCTTCCGGCCGCGGAAGCGGGCCCGTGCCCATGCCCGGCATCAGCTGGTTGACGGCGACGATCCAGCCGGCGGCGGCGAGCCCGCCAAGGACGAAGCCGATCATCGCCAGCAGGCTCATCGCCGGCGGGAAGGTGCGCCGCTGCGGCACGGTGGCTTCGCCGATGATGCGGGCGTTCGAGGTGTTGAGGCTCTCCTGCTCCTCGGTCTCGCGCGAGCGCTTCAGGAACGACTGATAGACGTCGCGGCTGGCCTCGACGTCGCGTTCGAGTTCGCGCAGGCGAACCGAGGCCTGGCTCATCTGGACGCTTTGGCTCTTCTGGGTTTCCAGCGCCTTGTTGAGTGAAGCTTCATAGTCGCGGGCGCGGACCAGGTCGTTCCTCGCGGCCTGGGCGAAGCGTTCGACTTCCTCGTTGATGGTTCGGCGCAGATCCTGGACCTGTTGTTCCACCTGGCGCAACGCCGGGTGTCGCGGTCCGAGTTCGGCCTGCAATTCGGCCTGGCGCTTGCGCGCTTCGGCCTGTTGCGCACGCAGATTGGCGATCGTGGGCGATTGCAGCGCCTCCGGAATGGCGCCGACATCGGAGGATGCCTTGCGGCTTGCCTGGATCTGATCGAACTTGGCCTGCGCATCGAGCGTCAGCGCGCGCGCGGCGGCGAGCCGCTGGTTGCTGGCGGAGAGCTGCTGGTCGCTGATCAGCGTGTCCTGGGTGCCGACGAAGTTGTTCTGCGCCTTGTAGACCGCGAGCGTGTTTTCGGCGTTGCGAAGCCGCTCCTGCAACTCCTTCAGCCGGCCGGAAAGATCGCTGGTGGCGCGCCGCGCGGCGGCAGCTTGCGACTGCTTGGATTCGGCGAGATAGGCCTTCGAAATCGCGTTGGCGAGCATCGCCGCCTTGGCCGGCTCATGCGACCAGACGTCGATGTCGACGATGAAGGTGCGGTCGGTCTTCTTGACGTTGATGTGGCGAGTGAGCGCTTCCAGCGCGCTCATCTGAATCTGCTTCTGCTGTTCGGCGGTCGGCCGCAGCTCGACCCCGATCAGGCCGAGCAGCGATCCAACAAGACCCTTGGCGTCGCCGCCGCCGAATTCGGGATCCTTTTCCAGGTTGGTATCGCGGATTACCTGCAGCAGCACGTTGTTCGAGGTGATGACGCGCGCCTGGCTCTCCACCACCATTGCAAGGCCGGACATATCCTGGGCGCGGGGCGTCAACTCGCGATCGACGAGCTGCAATTCGCGGGGATCGACGTAGAGCTGGGCGGAGGCGGTGTATTTCGGCGTCAGGCTCTTGCCGACGGCAATCGCGACGCAGGCGGAGATCAGCGCCGCCGATGCGATCGCGACCTTCCGTTGCCACAGGAGCCGGGTCAGATCGAGCACGCTGAAGCCGGCCGACGCGGTTGCCGCGGCCGGCCTGGCGTCAGGCTTTATCGGCTGGTCATAGATAAACATCGACCCCAGCTTTCATTCGAACTGCCGCACGCATCGGCTGAGGGGTTACTCTTCGGGCTACGCCGGGTGCGCTGGAAAAAAGCGCTGAACAAACGCAACAGGGAAAATTAACCATACTCACCAAGGGACTATCCACTGAAAGGGCAAACAAAGGGTTTAAGCGCGGGCGCATTGCATCGCCTCCGCCAGGGGGCAGGGCCGGAATGTTCCGCCGGGATGCCGCGTCAAGCGCATGCGCGGGCAAAGCGGGCGAGCACCCGTAAGAGCTCGGCCGTTCCGTGACGTCGTGGCCGTGGAAAATTAACCAGCCGTTATTGCTTTGCGTTTCGTCGAACGCACGGTCGCTCCCGACCATCGGCGTGCTGTTGCGCATGCGGAACAGATCGACGCGCAGATGCATCGCCAGCCGGTGGCGGACCTTTGCCCTTGCCTTTGACAACATCGCGTTCATCGTCTCAGCGCTTCCGCAGGATTACATGGTAGTCGCCATGCCGCACGTCGGTGCGGCCGGGCAGGAAGAAGTTCATCACGCGTGCGGCGACATCGACCGGTGCAGCGAACGCTGGCATACGCAGGCGCATCTCGGGGTAGCGCGGGCTCTCATACTGCTTGCGATAGATCATCTGCAGGCCGTGCTGCTCGGCGAACGCTTCCAGATTGGGAAGCGTGACCAGCGGATGGAACAGGGTCGGGAAAGGCGCGTGGCCGGGCAGGCCGGCTTTCTTGTCGCCGCGGACATGGCGGTAGAACCAGACGTGGAACCAGTGCGGCGAGTATTTGGTGACGACGCCGGACAGCGAGCGCGGATTGGGCGCGCCGATCAGGATCATGCCGCTCGGCTTCAGCGCTTCGCAGAAGTTCAGCAGCGCCGCTTCGACATCGGGCACGTGCTCGATCACGTTGTAGCAGATCACGAGGTCGAAACTGTTGGGCTTGAATCGATAGGTCTGGATGTCGCCGAGGATCGCCTTGTGGGCATAGTCGTTGTTGCGGATCTGGTCTTCATCGATATCGACCACGGTGACGTGGGCCCGGTGCAGCACCTTCAGCGGCAGGAAACTGGTCGAGCCGCCGCCGGCCTCGTAGATCGAGAGTTCGCCTTCCGGCAGCGTCGCTTCCAGAATGCGGTGAACGGTGAGCAGACTCTGTCGGGCCTCGCCATGCGCCAGCTCGAGCAGGGCCTGCGGGTGCTGCGCGGCTTCCGCATTGGTGGCTGTCGCCTGCGCGTGTCCGATCGTGACCGCTTCGTTCATCGACTTCGTCCATTCCGACGTGGAGGTTGCCTTGTTCATTTCAGTTTTCCCAATCGACGCGCTTGAAAGCGTCCATCAATGCCCGATCCGCCTTGTGAACCGACGGATCGAATGGCACGCGGTTGGTGCGCTGATATTTCCAGTTGCTGCCGATCTCGCGAAAGTGCCGGAACGAAAAATCGCTCGCGCAGAAATACGAAGCCCACCAGGAGAAGATCGAGTGCACATGCCATTGCGCATGGGTGGGGCATCGGGCGGGGACGACGGTCCACTTCGGCAGGCACGCGTTGGCGTCGCGCCGGATCACGAACCTTGAACGTTCGTATTGTTGCGGCATGAAGATCGAGAAGTCGGTATGGCGCTGCGGCGCGCGCGCCTCATCGCGGACGCCGTCGTCGATGCCGATGATCCATCGTCCGCGGTATCGGACGAGGCCGGTCCACGACTTCTCGGCGGCTTCGAACACGGATTGTCCCGTCTTCGACAGCACCAGCTCGTCGATGTCGGAGTTCATGGCGCTTCGGGCATGCTGCAGGAAGCGCCACCTGGCGTGTTCCCAGGCGCCCAGCTGGCAGAAATCGGAATCCCAGTGATCCCAGCTGTTGGCGCCCTGCGGCCCGTATTTGAACGGCCATTCCATCACGACCGAGCAGCGGATGCCCGGCACCGACCGGAGCGCGGCGCTCAGGGTCGCGCTGTCGTAGGCGCTGGAGCCGTTGTCATAAATGAGAACGGCATCGGCGCCGTGAATATCCCGATTGAACCTCACCCAGTCGAGGATCCATTCGATCGGATTGTCCTTCGACATCGTGAAGATGACGCGGCAATCCCTGAACATCTCCGAACAGTTCGGCGACACCGAGAACGCAAAGCTCCCGAGTTCGCCCAATGCCTGGACCGGACCGGTATTCTCTGGGATGTCCAGCCACAATTGGGCGTGGCGGTCGAGATGCCTCGCCCGCGCCTTGCGGGTCCCGGCGCCGCTGATGAAAGTCGTCGTCGCGACGTCGCGCGCCAGGTTGAAGAACGGCGGCGCGAACAACGCGATCTGCGATTTGCTCACCTGCACCGCATCGTAGAACAGTGTGTTGCTGTCGAAGTCGCGGTCGAAATTCTCGCCCCGGAACGCGGGTGGGCGCGTCGCCTCGCGGCGCCTGTCGGTGAAGTTCGACAGCGACACCGAATTGGTTCGACAGATCACATGTCGATTGTCGGCTGCAACGGCCGCATTTTTGTTGGCGAGCCGCATCATGGTTCTCTTGCCGACATGCTGGGTAGTCCCGTGGACGGGGCACTGACGGACGCGGCCGGGAGGACGTGTCCTTCGTGGTTTGATTGGCCCGCGGCCGGCCAGAGATTGCGCTGCGTGCCATAGGCGATCATGGCCTTACGCAGGCCCGCGATGTCGAACGCGAAGGCGGCAAGGGCGTAGACGGCGCAGCCCGTGAAGGCCAGCACGCCAAACGAGAGCACGCCGATCGGAAGCAGCGGTTTCAGGAACGTCAGCACCAAAGCCATGATCGCCGTCGCCGCAACGATGCGCATGACGTGGGGCGCGTTGAAGGGAAGCGGAAATGCCTTCCGCGTCAGATACCAGCCGAACGCTGCACCGAAGGCTTCGACGATGACGAGGCTTGCCGCGGCGCCGACCAGGCCAAACCGGGCAAGCAGGACCGGCATGACGGCGAGGTTCGCGATCAGCATCGCGATGCTCTGCGTCGTCATCATGAACGGCGTCTTGGCGAGGTGAAAGCTCGCGTGAATGTAGGACTGGGAGAAGGACTGGAACAGCCAGGCAAATGCCAGGATCGGCATGATCTGCGCCGCGGTCTCCCGAAACTCGCTGCCGAGGATCACGCCGGCGATATAGCCGCTCGTCAGCGCTACGCCGACGACCGCCGGCAGCACGGCGGCCAGCAGAATTTCGAGGCTGAATTCCAGATGCGGCCGCGCTTCGCGGTCACCGCCGTTGGCGTAGGCGCGCACCGCCAGCGGGATCGTGGCGGATGCGATGCTCACCGCGGGAATCAGAATGATCTGCCGGACGAGATCGGCGGAAGCGCCGTACTGGCCGGCGGCGTGGTCGCCCATGAAATGGAACACCAGCATCCGGTCGAGCGCGGCATGGATCGCAAAGACGATGCCGGACAGCGTGATCGGAATGCCAAAGGACGCAAACGTCCGCAGGTCGGAAATCTTCGGCCCGGCGACGGGCGAGCGCAGGATCGTGCTCGCGAACAACGTCGTTGTGGCGAAATAGGTGATGGCCACCATCGCAAGCTGGCACAGTCCGCCGCCGCCGAGCAGTGCCGCGGCCAGGCACAGCGTGAACGCCAGGCAGGCGCGGATGATCGATGCGGTCATGAATGCAAGCGATTGCAGCCGCGCTTTCAAGAGTTCCTGCCCGAGTTCGAATAGGCCGAGCCCCAGCGCGAAGAAGATGGCGGCGATGTTTCGTTCCAGCGATACCGACGTCGTCAACGTGGCAACAAGGAGCGCGATCGGCGCGGCAAGGGCGGAGATGAGATAGGCGAGAAAGATGGTTTTCCTGACGTCGACCGCGCCGCCTTCCGACTGGAAACGAAGTGCGGAGACGCGAACCCAGGTAAACAGCAGCGCCGAGACGATGCCCGCGGTGCTGAGGCCTACGACATAAACGCCATATTCGTCCGGCGAGAGCAGGCGCGTGAATACGACCGCGCTCAGCAAGCCGATGGCGGCTGATACGACGCTTGCGACCGAGTAATGGAACGTCTGACTGAGCATTACTTCGGCAATGGGTCCAAGGTTAACGGCACGTCACATCTCGACAAATCTGCGGGAGGCTCGCCTCTGTCAGGCGCAAACCTCCCGCGCTGCCCATTGGAGCAAGATCGATGCCGAACCCGCGCTGAACGCCCTGCGGCGCGTCAGCGTGGTTAATCGATGAGTTTTCCGCCGTCTGCTGCGGATAGGCGACGAGATCGGGAACTTTCGGCACATTCGCTCTTTCCACGATGTCCGCATTTGCGACATGTGGGTACCGCTGCAGTTCCGCAGTAACCATGGCGGCGGTGCTGTTGGTGCGTCTGGTCCGCGCTGGACCGGATATTGCAAAGCCGGTTGCTGAGATCGCCGGCCTTGTCGGCAAATGGATTGCCGATGAGCTTTTGTTTGGATTTTTTTCGAGAATCTCTTTCTGCAAGCAGGGGTCGCAAGCCAGCTGTCCTTTTTGGGACAGCTGGCTTGTCCGGCCTGTCTCCTTTTGCGACGGCGCGAATGGCTCATTGCGCAAGGTGCGCTAACACCGAGCGCAACGCGAGGGCAGCCGATGTTTCGAGCTGATCCAAGAATCGATCGAAGGCGGCGCAAGGGGAATGGTCTGAAGCGGCTGCTGGTGTTGCTGGCGGTCTTCGTTCTGACCGTGCTGTTGTTGGCGCGTGTCGACAGCAATGCCGCCTCGCGCGGCGTTTCCAGTCCCGCGAAATTCGCCGGCGCCTTTGTCAACTGGGGGCCGGTCGGACGCGAGCATACGCTGCAGGCGTGGGAAAAATGGCTGAAGCAGAAGCCATCCTCGGTGCTGGGCGTCGACTTCTACGGCAAGACGACCTGGGAGGATTTCTCCAGATTGAATTGGGTTCCCGGCGTCTGGAAGAAGCTTAACCCGGCGCGCGACGTGGTCTGGTCGATCCCGCTGACCATGAAAGGCACGCCGCTCGCCGACGTCGCAGAAGGGCTTTACGATGCCGAATTCGAAGCTGCGGCCCGGGCGATTTCGGAAGCGCATCCGAAGGCGATCATCCGGCTCGGCTGGGAAATGAACCTGGCTGAGATGGCGTGGTTCGCGAAGGGGCATGAAGCCGACTACATCAAGGCGTTCCGCCGCGTCGTGGAAATATTCCGCCGTCACTCCGCAAGCTTCAAGTTCGACTGGTGTCCGGGATGGGGACCGCAGGAGATGCCGGCGGATGCGAGCTATCCCGGCGACGACGTCGTCGATTACATCGGTCTCGACGTCTACGACTTCAAGCATGAAGGCACGCCGGAGGAGCGCTGGAACAACTTCTACGTCAAGGCGCCATTCGGTCTCGAATGGCACCGCGAGTTCGCACGGTTGCACGGCAAGCGCATGAGCTATCCCGAGTGGGGCGTCGGCAATGCCGGCGACAACCCGTTCTTCATTCAGCAGATGCACGACTGGTTCATGAAGAACGAGGACATGATTGCCTACGCCGCGTACTTCGATGTCGACGGGGCATGGCCGACACAGATCGACAACGGCGCGTTTCCGAAATCGCAGCTTCTGTTCCGAAAGCTGTTCAGCCGCTGATCTGCCGCCGGCGCTGTTCAGCGCGGATTAACTCCGTCCATTAACCCTCGTCGGAGTTCGGTACACCGCGCGGTGCCGGCGGATCGAAATTTGCAACATCGCCAGCGTTACGTTCGCAAGCACCGGGTCATCCCGGAACGAACGGCCTTATCGAGACGGAAGTGTCCCGGATCAAGCCGGCGATCCCGTTTCGAGACGATGAGACATATTCGTGAACGACCTGAGTGCCATGACAGCGATATCGACCAGCGATCTCCGGATGGACGGACCCGATCCGTCGGTCAGGGCGCTGCGCGCGCTGGTGGCGCTTTCGGCAGGCCTCGATCCCACGATCGAGACCATCGTCTGCATTCCCTGTTTCCGCCGTCCGGATTACCTGCGCCGCACGCTGGAATCGCTTGCTGGCCAGCGCACCCGCCGCCGCTTCGCCGTCGTCCTTGTCGAGAATGATGCGTTGAGAAGCGAGAGCGTCCCGGTTGCGACCGAGTATCTCGCGTCGGGGAAGTTCTCAGGTCTGTGCGTAATCGAGCCGCGGCAGGGCAATTGCCATGCGATCAACGCTGCCTTCGAGACGGCGCTGCAGATGTTCCCGAATGCCAGCAGCTTCCTGATGATCGACGACGATGAAATCGCCTCGCCCGATTGGCTGGAGCTGATGCTCAAAACGGCAGACGAGACCGGCGCCGAGATTATCGGTGGACCGGTATTTCCCGAATTCGATGACGAACGGAAGCGCGGGCTTCGGCGTCATCCCGCTTTTGCGCCGGCATACGACGCTTCGGGTCCGGTACCGGTGATCTATGGCTGCGGCAATTGCCTGATCCGGCGTTCGGTGTTCGATCGGCTGGGCATGCCGGCGTTTGATCTCCGTTTCAATTTTCTCGGCGGCGGAGATACCGATTTCTTCTATCGCTGCAAAAGGCTCGGCATGCGATTCCACTGGGTGGCCGAAGCTGCGATCAGCGAGACCGTGCCGAAAAGCCGGACCACCCTGAAATGGCTGGTGACGCGGGGGCTGCGGATCGGTGCGATCAACTATCACGTCCAGCGCAAGGCGACGCCGACGGTCTGGCTGCAGGCGAAGTTGACGATCAAACTGCTGGCTGCCTTGCCGTTGTCGCTCGTCTATGCCGCATACGCCATCCTGACCGAACGCAAGGGTACCATTGCCATCCATCCCGTCACGGTCGCGATCGGCAGCGCACTGGCCGCCTTCGGCCTCGAGCCGCAGCCCTACAAGGCGTCGAAGATCGTGCCATGAGCCAGCTCGTCGACGCATCCGGAATCCGCATCGTGGCCGCCGGGGTCGAGCGGCAGCGGGTGATGGATATCGTTCGCGGCGCGACCTTTGTCGGAACGCTGCTGCTGGGCTGGATATCGCTGCATCCGTTTGTCAGCCTCGGCGATATGCAATTGGGTGACGTCGGCACGGGGAATGAGCTGGCGACCTATGCAACGTTCGGCGCCCTGAGCGTGCTGACGGTCGCGCTGGCCATACGAAACGACGGGCGTGGATTGGCGACGTTGTTGACGCCGGCATTCGTGCTGTTCGGCGCCTGGCTGCTGCTGACGGTGGTGCTGTCGTTCGATCCGGGCACGTCGATCAGGCGTCTGTCGCTGACGGTCTGCGTCGTCGCGGTGACCGCCTCGTTGATGCTGCTGCCGAAGTCGCAGCAGGAATTGATGCACTGGTTCGCCATCGCGGCGCTCGCATTGCTCGCGGTATGCTATCTCGGAATATTGCTGGCCCCGGATCTTTCGATCCACCTGGCGAGCGATCCGCAGGAGCCGGGATTGGCCGGCAACTGGCGCGGCGCGTTCGGCCACAAGAACCAGGCCGCGGCCATCATGGTGATGGTGCTGTTTCTCGGCGTCTACAGCGTCCGTTCCGGCCTCTGGCTTTCCGGCGCCGCCATCATCGCGCTCGCCTCGCTGTTCCTGTTGTATTCGGCCGGCAAGAGCTCGCTGACGCTGTGCCTTGCGGTGCTGTTGCTGACGTCGGTCACCTCCTTCATCCGCTCGTTCTGGATCCGCGCGATCATCCTGCTCACGCCGCTGCTGTTGCTGAATCTTTTGAGCGTCGGCACGGTGATGCTGGAGAGCCTCGCCGGAATTTCAAAACTGCTGCCGTTCGACTCGACGTTCACGGGCCGCACCGACATCTGGGCATTTGCGCTGCAGTCGCTGCATGCACGTCTGCTCACCGGCTATGGCTTTGCGTCCTTCTGGGGCTCCAGCGCCATCCAAAATCTCCCTGAAGGCAAGGAGTGGGCCGGCTTCGCCGCCCACAGCCACAATGGCTATCTCGACACCGCGCTGGGCATGGGCGTGCCTGGGCTTCTCCTGCTCATCCTGGTGCTGGTGATCCTGCCCTTGCGCAATTTTCAGCGGGCGGACGAGGGCGGCAACAATGGTCCGCTGGCGATGGTGCTGCTGCGGATCTGGCTGTTCGGGCTCTATCTGTCGGCGATGGAGAGCTTCTTCCTCGACCGTTCCGATCCGCTCTGGTTCACGTTCCTGCTGGCGGTGTTCGGCCTGCACTATCTCGCGCGGTTTCGGGCGCAAGCATAGGAATCTGCGCCCGCACGGCGTCAGCCACATCCTTCCACCAGCCGTCGAAATCGAACGGCAGTGGTATCGGCGGCCGCTTGATCACCGCGGCGATCCGGTCGGCAAACGCTTCGTTGTCCGAACCACGCGCGACCAGAACGATAGCGCCGCGGCTGATCAATTCCTTGAAGCGCGGATGATGGTCGAATTCTTCCGGCAGCACAGGACCCGCGACGATCAGCGGACGGCCTGACTGCACGCAGGTGAGAATACTGGAGCGGCGCGCGGTGAGCCCCTCGTCGAGCGGGTAGCAGAAGACGTCGATCTCGCTGAAAACGCCGAACACCTCGTGATCGGAGGCGACGAAGCCCGAGACGATCACGTCGTCGGCGATGTCGAGTTCTCTGGCGCGGACATGAAACTCCTCCTCGACCTTGTCGACGCCGCGGATGAAGGAGCCGACATAGACGATCAGCGGCTTCAGGCCGCGTTGTTTCAGGATGGCGCCGATCTCGAGCAGCGCATTAGGCTGCTTGCCCGGATAGATCGATCCGAAATGACCGATCAACAGCCGCCCGTCACCCTTCGCGGCGATGAGACGATGCCGCAACTTCGAATCCTGTATTCCGATCGGCGCCTCGATGTTCGGCGGCAGCGGCGCCAGCATGCTCTTCCTTGCGGTCCAGCCGAGCAGGGGATCGTCTGCCAGTTCCTGCCGCACCAGCGGCGAGAACATGACGATGACATCGGCAAGGACCAATGCCGGCATGTAGGTGATGCGGCGCAGCCAATGCAGCCCGCGCCACTCATGCTGAATCAGGATGACCTTGCGCCGGCGCAGCCGGGCGATCGCCATCGCCACCAGCGGCGCGAACATCACGCGCTTCCAGGCCACTATCGGAAAATTGCAGACCACGCTTTGCGCCGAACCGACCGCGCGCCAGATTTCGGCGAAGATGCCTTCCTTGCGCGTCAGGGTTAACGTCGCGCTGGTTCCGGGCTCGAGCTTTTCGATCGTCTCCTGCAGCAGCCGGGTGAACTGGCCGACGCCGCAATGCATCTGCGGTCCCGCGCCGAGAAACAGCGCCCGATATCGGGTTTCTCCAGTCATCGTGCGGCGGCGAGGTTTCCAGAAACGGTCGGCGTTAGCCATACCTGCCAGACATTAGCTTCAGGTAAGCGCCAGCGTCTTCCCGGCACCGTTCTTGCCAATCCGACCATGAGATTCGTCCGGCCGTCTCATAACGGGACATCGGGCGGCTACGGCAATGGCAGCAGGCAGCGATTTCGGGACAACCGGAATAGGGCGGCCATTGAGGCAACGGAAGTCAGCAGGAGCGGCGGCAATGACGGGCAGGATCTTCAGCACATGGGATGAGGCGCATTCCGAGCTTTGGAGCCATCAGCCGATCCGGCTCCAGCACGAGATGCATAAATCGGCAGCGTTCTCGATGGACGAACTCGCCCAACTGATCGAGAGCTATCCGCGCGAGCACTACAGCCTGGTGAAGACCGGCGCCAAGGGCTCCAGCCGCGTGTGGCGCGAGGGCGATATCGGCAACCTCTCCGGACGGCAGGTGATCGAAGCGATCTCGCAGGGCGGGCTCTGGCTCAACATGCGCGACGTCGGCGCGGTCGATAGCCGTTTCCGCAAGCTGATCGACCGGATGTTCGAGGAGATTGCCGCCAAGGTTCCTGGCTTCGTGGTGCCAAACCATCAGGCCGGCATTCTCGTCTCTTCGCCGGACGCGCAGGTTTACTATCATGCGGATCTTCCGGGGCAGGGCCTGATCCAGATCGCCGGCCGCAAGCGGGTCTACGTCTATCCAAACACTGCGCCGTTCATCAAGTCGAAACACCTCGAGGACATCGCGCTGTTCGATGTCGAGGTCGACCTGCCCTACGCGCCATGGTACGACGCACATGCGCAGGTGTTCGACGTCGAACCCGGACAGATGCTGAACTGGCCGCTGAACGCGCCGCACCGAGTCGAAAACCTCGGCACTGTCAACATCTCGATGACGGTGTCCTACGGCAATGACGACATCCGCCGCGCCCAGATCGTCCACCTCGCCAACGGACTGCTGCGTCATCGCTTCGGCTACATGCCGAAGACCAGCAATCTACGCGGGCCGTCCTTCTTCGCCAAGAAGGTGCTGCAGAAGCTCGTGCGCGACAGCAAGTGGGTCAAGCGCGAGCGCAAGGCTCGCCGCGCGATCGACTTCCGCCTCGATGCGAACGAGCCCGGCAAAATCGTCGATCTGCCGAGGGCGGCATAATCGCAACGCCGATGACGGTGCTGACGACCAGTGCGGGGCAACCGGCGGCGCGCTCAACGGGTCGCGCGGGTGGATTCCGCGTCGAACTGCTGGGCGACTGGCAGCAGGCCGTCGCGCGCTGGCAAGACATCAGCCCGTCGACGCCGTTCCAGCATCCGCAATGGTATGACGCCTGGTACCGCGCTTTCGCCGGCGCCGAGGACGTGGCGCCGCTGATCGCTGTTGTCACGGATGCGTCGACTGGCGAGCGAGCGATGCTGCTGCCGCTGATCCGCCGCCAGCAAGGCAAGATCGCAACGATCGAATTCGCAGACCTCAATCTGACCGACTACAATGCGCCGATTCTCGGAAGTGCCGTGCCGCGCGATGCCAAGGCGATGCGCATGTTGTGGCGCAGTCTGTTATCGGCGCTGCGCCGAATGCAAGGTCCGGCCGATCTCATCCGCCTTCGCAAGGTGCCCGTCGATCTCGATGGCAAGCCCAACCCGCTCGCCTTGCTTGGCGAGGGCGGCGCCTGCGCGCTCAACGGCAATCTCGTCACGACAGGCGAGGATTACGACGCCTGGCGGTACACGTTGGCAAAGGTCGTGCGGACGGAACTGCAGCGGAGCTGGCGCGTATTTACCCGCGATCCGGCAGCCTCCTTTGCGATCGTCACCGATGTCGATGAAGCGTTGCGGATGCTCTCCGCCACCGAGGTTCAGCAGGACGAGCGGATGCGGAGCCTCGGGGTGAATTACTTTCTCAATGACGCGACGTGCGCAGCGTTCTACCGCAACCTGGTGCGCGCTGGCGTCGGCAGCGGTTACGTGGTGGTCTCGGCGCTCACGGTCGGCGATGAGATCGTGGCGACGCTGGTCGGGATCAGGACCGGCTCGCGCTATGTGATGGTTCGCATCAGCAATGCGGGAAAAAAATGGTCGAACTGTTCGCCGGGACGGTTGATCATCGAGCGCACCATGGCAGCCCTGCACAAGGACGGCGTGCGCGAGTTCGATTTCTCCGTCGGCAACTACGCCTACAAGCGCCGCTTCGGCGTAAGGCGGCTGCCGCTGATCAACATCAGCGCCGCCTTGAGCTGGCGCGGATGGCCTCTTGCGTTGCGCGATCGCGCAGTGGGCGCGCTGCGCAACCGTCCGCAGCTCGATGCGAGGCTGCGACGCGCGTTCGGTATGTCGTTGTCACACGAAGAGAGATGACGCGCTCGGGCTGGAGTTCCAATGGCGGTGCAAATCTGTCACACATGCCGGGATTGTGGGGATGTTCTCTCTGTGTTCGCGAGAGTTCATGACCGGTTGTACGTCACAGGCGTATGCTGCGCTGCGGGTCAGGGACCACTGGTAAATGCTTTCTTGGGCGTTTTCTTGGGGAGAGCCGACATGCCAGCCTATATCCATCATCACGACGAATTCGAGCCGGGCTTCGTTATTTGTCCGAGCTGTGTGGGGCTCGAAATGTATGTGCGCGACGTCGAACCGCACTGGAGCATGGCGAAGATCGATTTCACCTATGAGTGCGCCGATTGCGGCGCCGAGGTTCGCCAGACCATCGTGAAGCCGGAATTGCGGCATTAGCTTGGGGGATCGTGGGGGGGCAACGGGCGCGCCGTGTCCACCTTCCCATCATGCTATAGACGGGGATGGTGGGCACGCGCTGCCCACCCTGCGCAGTACTTCAAAGCTGACGCACCACACCGGGCTGGCCAGGATCGCACTCAAGTGCGGCGCGATCCCACTTCGCTGAAATCGCTGCCGCCTCATAGGTGCTTTGCAGGAAATCGAGCAGCGCCTTGTCGGGGTCAGCAGCTGTACGTACGGCATCGTAAGGCAGGATGAATTCGCCAAGGGCTTCGCTGAAGAAGGCCGCATCCGGTCGCACCTTCGCTGCGCGGAAACCCAGCGGCTCGGGATAGGCATAGGAATAGAACGCAGGGTAATCGATCGCGCCGCCGCCTGGCCAGAAGCCGGCGCTGCTGACCTCGTGTGAATAGGCTTCATGTGCAACTGCGTCGGGCAGATGCGGCACGCCGCCGGGATGACGCGGCGCGCGGCGGCCGGAGAAACGCGTCACCGCGAGATCGAAACTGCCCCAGAAAAAATGCACCGGGCTCGCCTTGCCGAGGAACCCAGTTCGGAATTGTTTGAAGACGCGGTCGCAGTTGACGAGAATTTGCAGGAAGCACCCGACAGCGTCGGGATCGTAGGAAGCGTGCGTGGTGTCCTCTGAAAAGCGCACCGGCGCCGGCAATTCGTTCGGCATCTCGTCGATGGCAACGGCAATGCCGAGTTCGGCAAGCGCTGCCATCGTGGCGGCGTAGAAGCTGGCGACCGAATGGCCTGCTAGCGTAAATTGCTCCAGCGAGCCGTCGCTGGTCGAGATGCGCAGCGTGTGGTCAATGAAATCGAAATCGATTTGGAACGTTCGCAGACCGTCGGGCACTGGCGACGTCGACAATCCACGTGGCGTGACATACAGCGTCACGTGCCAGGAATGATTGAGCCACGGCGACTTGGTCAGGCGAATTTTGCCGACGATCTGGGTCCAGAGCTGCAGCGTCGCACAGGCGTCACGCCATGCCGCGGTCGGCAATTCCGGCCACGGAACTTGCAAATTGTTGCTCATGCCAGAACCTTCTGCGTTCCGACCAAGGATAGAACGCCTATCACGAATTCATCAGGGGCTTAAAAAACCAGGCGTCACGATTTCGTGCACTCCCGGCAGCGCCACTGTCCGCGTGAGGCGCGGTTGAGACTCATGCACCACCAGCGCCGCACGATCGCCTGCAACGGCCGGCGCACCAGTTGAGCGACAAAGAGAATTTCGATCATGCTGAATCCATCGCCCCGATGGATCAGATAGGGCGGCATTCGCAAGAGAGAATGCCGCCCTTGGCGCATCAGCCATGCAGTTTGCTTGCGGTCTCCGCGATCACGCGTCCCTGGTAGCGCGCGCCGGCGAGCTCGTTCTCGCTCGGCTGACGGCTGCCGTCGCCGCCGGTGATCGTGGTCGCGCCATAGGGCGCACCACCCGTGACTTCGTCGAGCTTCATCTGGCCGGCAAAGCCGTAGTTCAGGCCGACCACCGTCATGCCGAAATGCAGCAGGTTGGTGATGATGGAGAACAGCGTGGTTTCCTGCCCGCCATGCTGGGTTGCCGTTGAGGTGAAGGCACCGCCGACCTTGCCGTGCAGTGCGCCCTTGGCCCAGAGCCCGCCGGCCTGATCGAGGAAGTTCGCCATCTGCGACGCCATTCGGCCGAAGCGCGTGCCGGTGCCGATGATGATCGCGTCGTAATTGGTGAGGTCTTCGATTTTTGCGATCGGCGCGGCCTGGTCGAGCTTGTAATACGAGGCCTTGGCGACGGCCTCGGGCACCAGCTCCGGCACGCGCTTGATATCGACGGTGGCGCCAGCCTTGCGCGCGCCCTCCGCGACGGCATTCGCCATCGCCTCGATGTGACCGTAGGCGGAGTAATAGAGCACGAGAACTTTGGCCATGATGGCTCTCCTGTTGAGTTTGATATGAGGTGTTGTGGATTGTTGAGGTGTCATTGCCGGGCTTGACCCGGCAATCCATCACTTTTGCAAGAGTCTCGCGAAGAGTATGGATGGGCCGGG
>NZ_LLXZ01000156.1:81802-97290 GCF_001440395.1 Bradyrhizobium jicamae
CAAGCCCGGGCATGACGAGGAGGGGGATGGTGTTCGCAGCTACGCCGCGTCGACCAGCACCAGTTCGGAATCTTCCAGCGCGGTAATCGTCAGCTTCGCCTCGTCGCGGATCGCGGCGCCATCGCGGGCGTTGACGCGCACGCCGTTGACCTCGACGCTGCCAGCCGCCGGCACCAGATAGAGGTGCCGCGCTTTCTCCGCGGAATACTCCGCGCTCTCGCCGGCCTTCAGTGTGGTGGCGAGCACCCGCGCGTCGGCGCGGATCGGCAGCGCGTCGGCGTCGCCGGCAATGCCGCTGGCGATGGTCACGAGCTTGCCGGAGCGATCCGACTTCGGAAACGGTTTGGCGCCCCAGGTAGGCTGGCCGCCCGTCGTCGTTGGCTCGATCCAGATCTGGAAGATCTTGGTCTTCGACGGCTCCAGATTGTACTCGGAGTGACGAATGCCGGAACCTGCGCTCATCACCTGCACGTCGCCGGCTTCCGTGCGACCCTTGTTGCCGAGCGAGTCCTGATGCGTGATCGCGCCTTCGCGAACATAGGTGATGATCTCCATGTTGGCGTGCGGATGGGCGGGAAAGCCGGTGTTCGGCGCGATCTCGTCATCGTTCCACACCCGCAAGGACCCGTGGCCCATATTCTCGGGATCGTAGTGGCTGCCGAACGAGAAGTGATGTTTTGCCTTCAGCCAGCCGTGATCGGCGCTGCCGAGATTTGCAAAAGGTCTAAGTTCGATCATGGGATATTCCTTCGTTGAAAGTTTTTTGAATGAGGCGGCCGGGCGGCATGCGCCCGGCCTTGCTGGAGTTGAATTACGCGCCGAAACCGCCGTCTACGTTGAGCACCGTGCCGGTCACGAACGAAGCTTCGGGACTTGCGAGGAACAGCACGCCAGCTGCGATCTCTTCAGCGGTACCGAAGCGTTGCAGCGCGTGCTGCGTGCGCTGGGCTTCGGCAAAATCGCCGCCGTCCTTTGGGTTCATGTCGGTGTCGATCGAGCCGGGTTGCAACACGTTGACCGTGATGCCGCGCGGCCCGAGGTCGCGCGCCGCGCCCTTGGAGTAGCCGACGACGGCAGCCTTGGTGGCGGCGTAGTCGGCCAGGCCCGGGAACGAGGAGCGGGTGGCGATGCCGGAGCCGATGGTGACGATGCGTCCGCCTTCACCCATCAGCTTCGACGCCGTGCGGATCGCAGTAATCACGCCGTGCACGTTGATGGCATCCTGACGGGCCAGTGCCACGGTATCGGTATTGGCGTCATCGATCGGCCCGCCGACGGCAACGCCGGCATTGTTGACGAGGATGTCGAGCCGGCCGAAATCCTTGGCGACGTTCTTCACGAGTTGATCGACGTCGACCGAGGAGGCCTGGTCGGCCTTGTAGGCGCGGGCGTTGACGCCCTTGGCCTTCAGCTCGGCGACGACGGCCTCGGCCTTGTCGGGAGAGGCGACATAGCTGATGGCGACGTTGGCGCCTTGTTCCGCGAGGGCGCGGGCAGACGCCGCACCGATCCCGCGCGAACCGCCGGTGACGAGGGCTACCTTGCCTGAGAGCTTCTTGGTCATTTGGATTTCTCCATTGCTTGAATTCCGATGGGCATTGGATATGCCGTCTGCCGTGGTATAGAAATAGAAACTATTGAAACTCATTGTTTCCAAAAACCTAGGAGGCGACCGCATGTCAAAGCTCCCGGATTTCGAGGCGCTCGCGATTTTCGCCAAAGTCGTGGAATTGCGGTCATTTGCGTCCGCCGCGACCGAGCTCGCGCTATCCAAGGCCACGGTTTCGAAGGCGGTCAGCCGGCTGGAGCAGCGGCTCGGCGCCCGGCTGTTCAACCGCACCTCGCGGCGGCTGGCGCTAACCGATGCCGGGCAACGGCTCGCCGAGCGCGCCGCGCGGCTCCTGGCGGACGGCGAGGACGCCGAGAATGAGGCGCTGTCGCAATCGATGGCGCCGCGCGGGCTGGTGCGGCTCGCGGTGCCGATGACGTTCGGCGTGAAGGCGGTAGCGCCGATCCTGCCGGAATTTCTCGCAGCCTTCCCGGAAGTCTCGATCGACCTCCACTTGAGCGATGCAACCGTCGACCTGATCGGCGAAGGCTTTGACGCCGGCCTGCGCATCGCGCGGCTGCCTGACTCCTCGCTGATCGCGCGGCGGCTCTGCGCCATGCCGCGCTACACCGTGGCGGCGCCTTCCTATCTCAAGCGTCACGGCAGGCCGACGCATCCGATGCACCTCGCCCAGCACAAATGCTTCGGCTACGCTTACCTCTCGACCGCAAACGTCTGGCACTACACCAACGCCTCAGGCGAAGAGGCCAGCGTCCGCCCCGCAGGCCAGCTCCGCGTCAACAATGGCGAGGCGGTGTTGCCGTCCGTCATCGCCGGCCTCGGTATTGCCGATCTTCCCGACTTCATCATCGGCGACGCCATCGCATCCGGTGAAGTCGAGGTGATCCTCAAAGGCTGGCACCAGCCCGAAGGCGCCGTGCATCTGGTGACGCCCCCCGGCGGCCCGAGGCCTGCGCGGGTGGAGGTGCTCGCGGATTTTCTCGCGAAGCATTTTGCGAAAGCGAAGAAGCGGAAGTAGTTCGGCGGCGCCTTCTTCACCCTCCCCTGGAGGGGTCCGGACGAGCGAAGCTCGCTCAGGGGTCGACGCGCGTTTACGCGCGGCGGGGCGGGGTGACGGTCTCTCCACATCCAACAGTGCCCGAGTGGAGAGATCACCCCACCCCGTCTCGCATTTCGCTTCGCTCATGCGAGCCGACCCACGAGCGAGCTTTGCTCGTCTCGGACCCCTCCAGGGGAGGGTGAGACGACGGGTGCTATCGCCATATGGCAGGGATCGGCTAGGCTGCCTTCAACCAAAACAAAATCACCGGGAGAAACTCACCATGAACCGCCGCGAACTCCTGCAGGCCGCCGCCGCGCTGCCACTGGCACAAACCGCGCTCGCCAACACCGCCTTCGCCCAAACCCCATACCCCTCGCGCAACATCACCATGATCGTGCCATTCCCGCCCGGCGGGCAGGCCGATCTTGCGGCGCGGCCGGTGGCGCAGGCGCTGGAGCGGATTCTCGGCAAGCCCGTGATCGTCGACAACCGCGCAGGTGGCGGCGGCGGGTCGGTCGGCAATGCGGCGGCGGCGCGCGCCGAGCCAGACGGGCATACGCTGTTGATGACGCTGTCCTCGCTCGCGGTGCTCCCCGAGGCCGACCGGCTGTTCGATCGCCCGGTAGCGTATGAAGTCTCGCAATTCGCGCCGATCGCGCGCGTGCTCGCGGACCCGACGCTGCTCGCGGTGCCGGCTTCCGCGCCATGGAAGACGCTGCAGGAGTTCGTCGACGACGCCAAAAAGCGTCCCGGGCAAATTCCCTACGGCTCGTCCGGTCCCTACGGCACGCTGCATGTGGCGATGGAGATGTTTGCCGCGAGCGCCGGCATCAAGCTGCTGCATGTGCCGTTCCGCGGCGCCGGGCCGGCGCTGACCGCGCTGTTGAGCGACACCATTCAGGCGGTGGCGTCTGCGCCGGGTACGCTGAAGCAGCAGGTCGATGACGGCAAGATGCGCGTGCTCGCCAATTGGGGCGCCGAGCGCATCAAGAGTTTCCCCGATCTGCCGACCTTCAAGGAACTCGGCTACAAGGACGTCGAGTTCTACATCTGGGCCGGATTGTTCGCGCAAAGCGCGCTGCCGGCGCCGATCATGACGCGGCTGCGCGAAGCGATGGCGGAAGCGGTGAAGGCACCCGAGGTGGTGAAGACGTATGAGACCGCGGGCAGCCCGGTTGCCTATCTCGACGCGCCCGAGTTTGCAAAATTCGTCGCGGAAGACAGCGCGCGACTGGTCGCGGCGGTGAAGAAGATCGGCAAGGTGGAGTAGGGAACCCGCTTCACATTTTTTTGTTCGCACCAACGTCGCGTGGCCGCATTCATCCAGCAGGCTTGATGCCATCGCCGCGCGGAAACTTCCGCGCTAACTGAAAATATAAAGAAAGGACCCGCGCATGCGAACGCAGCGGATCGTCCTCGGTCTTGCCATTGCGATCGGCGGCATCGCACCAGCATTCTCGCAGGAATATCGCGGAACCTGGGAACAGCAGATGGCCTGCACACCCGATGTGTGGCGGCTCTGCGGCGAGCAGATTCCGGATGTCAGCCGGATCGTCGCCTGCTTGCGGCAGAACACGCCGCAGCTCTCCAGCGGTTGCCGCGCCGTATTCGAATCGAGCGCCGAGCAGCAGCAGGCCAATCGCGCGCCTGGGCAGCGCGGTTCGCAGCAGGCGCCACGTGGCCGCGCGCCGCAGCAAATGCAGCGAGAAGCGCCGCCCCCGCCGAGGCCGTACTACGACGAATACGATTAGGCCGACGTGGTCTCGACGGACCTGATTTCGCAGACGTCGACCCATTCGGCCGCCGTCAGTTCCGCCATGCGCTCGGGCGTGATCTTCACCGCGCTGTGGGTTGAGCCCGCGGCGGGCACGACGATGTCGAACGCCTTCAGCGACACATCGCAATAGATCGGCAGCGGCGTCTTCAGTCCGAACGGACAGACGCCGCCGACCTCATGCCCGGTGATCTCGGCTACCTCGTCGAGGCCGAGCATCTTCGGCTTTCCGCCGAACAGCGCCTTCACCTTCTTGTTGTCCATCCGCGACGTGCCTGCCGCCACGATCAGGATCACGCGCTCGCCGATCCGCAAGGACAGCGTCTTCGCAATACGCGCCGGCTCGACGCCGTAGGCCTCGGCGGCCAGTGTGACGGTCGCCGAACTCACCTCTGATTCAATCACGGCAATATCGGGCGCCTTCTCGGCGAAGAAGGCGCGAACGGATTCAAGACTCATTTCAGGACCTTTGGGCAGACACCAGGGCAGGCAGTTCGGAGAGGCTGCGGATGCGATGGTTGGGCATCACGCCGAGCTCATCCATCTGGGTGCGCAGGATCTTGAACATTGTCAATGGCGGCAGCGTCTCGCTTTCGAGGCAGGCCAGCGCCATCGCTTCCGGCGTTACCCGCTCGATCCAGGCAACGTTGAGCCCGAACGTCTTGGCGCCGCAGACATCCCACGGGTTGGAGGAGATGAACAGCACCTCGGAGGGCCTCACATGCAGCACCTCCTCGATCAGCGCGTAGGCTTCCGGGCTGGGCTTGAAGATCTTCTTCGCATCGACGCTGATGGTTGCATCGAGCACGCGGTCGAGCCCGCTATTGCGCACCAGCGCGTCCAGCATATCGGGGCTGCCGTTGGACAGGATCGCGAGCTTGCGATCCTTCATCGCCGACAGCGCTGAAAGTGCATCCGGATAGAGATCGAGATGCAGATATTTCTCGACGATGCGCGCGAACGTATCGTCGTCATATTCCAGCCCGAGGCTGCGCAGCGTGTAGGCCAGCGAGTCCCGCGTGGCGACCGAGAAATCCTGATAGCGTCCCATCAGCGAGCGCAGCCAGGTGTATTCGAGCTGCTTGATGCGCCAGACCTGGGTGATGATCTCGCCATAGCCCGGAAACGCGTCCTCGGTGACATCAGCCACCGACTGGACGTCGTAGAGCGTGCCATAGGCATCGAAGACAACGGCTTTGATGGTCACGGTTGTTTCTCTTTTCCGCCGATGGTCGCATACAGGAATTTCCGCAAGGCGTCGACGGACTGATCCCGGGCCGCCTCGTTGAACTCGAGGTGATGACCGAGCACCTTCACGGGCGTAGCGAAATTCGGTACGTCGAAATCGTGATAGGCACCGGGATAGACGATGATCTCGATCGGAAACCCTTTGCCCTTCTCGCGCGAAATGCCCCAATCGTCGCGGCCTTCGGCGAGATTACGGCACTCCTGAGCCGGCGCCCAGTCGTCGAGTTCGCCGATCATGATCAGTGTCGGCACCGTCATGTTGCCCTTGAGGCCTGAGCAAGGAGGATAGAAGCCGACGGCTGCGCGGAATTTTTCGGTTGCGCTTCGTTCGATCTCGCCACGCTCGACCGAGAGCAGCGCCAGCATGGCTCCTTGGGAAAATCCCACCACGGCAACGCGGTTCATGTCGACCGACGATTGTCCGCCAAGGAAGTTCAGCGCGCGATAGGCATCGTGCAGCGTCGCAGGCGGCATTCCACCGGTGCAGGCGCTCGTGATGCCGCGCGCTCCGAACCGGTCGATGGTCAGCGTGACATAGCCCCAATCCGCCAGCCGCTTGCCCCAGCGTGCGTCGATGCCCCGCCAGGCACCGCCGCAGCCATGCAGCAGTACGACTGCGGGCGAGGGGCCCGCGCCATCGGGCAATCGCAGGTAACCCTGCAGCGCCTGCGGGCCCGCCAGCGGACTTTCAAATTCGACGAGGCGCGGTGGCCTCTCGGCCGCCAGCACAGCGCTGGCGCTTCCGAACAGGAACGCGGCAAGGAGAGCGGCAATTCTGGCGAAGTTCATCAGTGAGCACCTCGCAAGTGTGCCCCCGATGATACTCCTTTAGATCCCCAAAATCTTCCTTGCGTTGGCCTTCATCACCTTCGGCCGGATCTCCTCGCGGATCTCGAGTTTTGCAAAATCCGCCAGCCAGCGGTCCGGCGTAATCACCGGCCAGTCCGAGCCGAACAGCATCTTGTCCTGCAGAATCGAGTTGATGTAACGCACCAGGATCGGCGGGAAATATTTCGGCGACCAGCCGGAGAGATCGATATAGACGTTCGGCTTGTGGGTCGCGACCGACAGCGCTTCTTCCTGCCAGGGGAAGGAGGGATGCGCGAGGATGATCTTCAGATCGGGGAAGTCAGCCGCGACATCGTCCATGTACATCGGGTTGGAATATTTCAGGCGCATGCCCATGCCGCCGGGCATGCCGCTTCCGACGCCGGTCTGGCCGGTATGGAACAGCGCGATCGCGCCGCCGTCATTGATCGCTTCATAGAGCGGATAGGCCATGCGGTCGTTGGCGTAAAAGCCCTGCATGGTCGGATGGAATTTGAAACCGCGGACGCCGTATTCCTCGATCAGCTTGCGCGCCTCGCGCACGCCGAGCTTGCCCTTGTGCGGATCGATCGAGACGAAGGGGATCAGGACGTCGAGATGGTCGGAGGCGACTTCCAGCATCTCGTAATTGTTGTAGCGGCGGAATCCGGTCTCGCGCTCGGCATCGACAGGGAAAATCACGGCCGCGATATTCTTCGAGCGATAATAAGCCGCGGTCTCCGGCACGGTCGGCGGATGCTTGTGCGGCGATTTGAAATATTCGGCCATGCGCTCCTGGAAGTCGTCATAGCCGTCGTCGCCATGCAGGCCGCACGGCTCTTCCGCATGGGTGTGGATGTCGATCGCGACGACTTTCTCGATATCGGGCAGCTTGAGCTTGGGCATATGGGTTTCCCGCCGGCTTGATTTTTGGGTCTGGAAAATTGATTATACTATATAACGAATTCCGCAAGACGGCAGAAAATAAAGCGCGGAAAATAGGGAGTGCGGCATGGCGCAGACCGAGGCCTTCGAGACCGATTTCTGGAAAGACGCCAATCTGCGCAAGGTCTGGGACGACATCGTTCCCGGCGAGCCGCGCAAGACCATCCCCTACACGCTGACGAAAGAGGCGATCGAACTGTACTGCAAATCGGTCGGTGAGGATCACCCGATCTATTTCGACGAGGCCTATGCCAGGACCACCCGCTATGGCGGACTGATCGCGCCGCCCTCGATCCATATCCTACTGATGTTCTCCTGCACGCCGGCGGACGACTGGATGCGCTCGCCGGGAACCGTCAATGCCGGGCAGTCCTGGAGCTACAACATTCCGGCGCGGCCCAACGATGTGATTACGCTGCAGGCCCGCGCACTCGATAAGTTCATCAAGCGCGAACGGCTGTTCGTGGTGCACGACAACGTCTTCTTCAACCAGCGCGGCGAGGTAATCTGCTCCGGCCGTGGCTGGACGATTCGGCCGATGTGAGGGGAGGGAGCGATCAATGACCGCTACGTTCGACAATCTCTCCGCCGGCGACGTCATCGACGGCCCGAAATTCGCGGTCTCACGCGAATCCATCCGCCTGTTCTGCGATGCCTCGCTCGACTACAACCCGCTGCATCTCGACGACGACTACATGAAGGGCAGTTTCGGCAAGACCAATTTCGGCGGCATCATCATGCACGGCATGAACAATTTCGGCCTGATCTCGCGGATGCTGACTGACTGGGCCTATCCCGCGGGCGCTATCCACCGGCGGCTGGAAACGCGCTGGGTCAAGCCGGTCCGGCCCGGCGACACCATCCAGCCTTCTGGGATCATCAAGGCCAAGCAGACCTCGGAAAAATCCCGCTGGGTATTGATCGACGTCGTGGTGAAGAACCAGGCGGGCGAAAAAGTTGCGACCGGTGAGGCCCTGGTCGAGTTCCCGCGCGACCTGTTTTGCCAGTGATTCCGGAGAGTTCTCACCGAGGCCAGGATGTCGGCCGGTAGGTCCGGAACGGGACGGATGAACCCGAAACCGGCCCATTCGGAATTGACATCCGGTGCCGGCTTCCTTAGAAACCGCCCCATCCCGGGCGGATGGCCGCTTTTCGGGATAAATCCCATTTTGCCACTTTCGGGTAGCTCAGGTTCGGGCCTCCAGCACGGCCTTTCAAAGCATCAGGATTGTCCCATGAAAGTCCGTAACTCCTTGAAATCGCTGCGCGGCCGTCACCGCAACAACCGTCTGGTCCGCCGCAAGGGCCGGGTGTATGTGATCAACAAGGTGCAGCGCCGCTTCAAGGCCCGCCAAGGCTAAGCCCCCTAAAAGGGCTAAGCCGCCTAAATCTTCGTTCGCTTCACAGGTCTTTGACGAAACGCTGCTTTGCGGCGCGATTTTACGCGTCTAGACTTGTGCCATGATTTTGAGATTCCCGGGTGCCTGCAACTGCCGGATCGTCATCCTCGCCGCTGTCATGGCGGCCGTGCCCGCGGCCGCTTTTGCCCAGAACGACCCCAGGGTCATTCCCCCGCCGAAAGCCCAGAAGAAGTTGCCGGAAGCGCCGAGCAAGCTTCCCAAGGTCGGCGCCGATCGCACCCGTGGCCTCGATTTCCTGTTCGGCGCGCTGAAGGCGGCGCCGGATGAGGCCAGCGCCAAGCACGTCGAGGCGCGGATCTGGGCGCTGTGGATGCAGACCCCGAGCGACACCGCAGCGCTGCTGATGCTGCGCGCCAAGGCCGCCATGGATGCGCAGAAGATCGATGTCGCGCTGAAGCTGCTCGACTCCGTCGTCAAGCTCCGTCCTGACTATACCGAGGCGTGGAACCGGCGCGCGACGCTGTATTATTTGAAGAACGACTACACCCGTTCGCTTGACGACATCCGGCAGGTGCTGATCCGCGAGCCCCGGCATTTCGGTGCCCTGGCAGGGCTTGGCATGATCATGCAGGAGATCGGCGACGACAGGCGCGCGCTGGAAGCCTTCCGCAAGGCGTTGGCCGTCAATCCGCATCTCGAAAAGGTGCCGGAACTGGTCAAGACACTGACCGAAAAGGTCGAAGGCCGCGATATTTGAAGTCTTGCGGTTAACCCTGATTTCCGGCGATTGGCATCAGGTTGGAACGTGCGCCGCTCGCGCGCGGTTTATCGGGCTGACTGCGTCACAGGAGCGAGCCATGAAATCATTGCTGCTGGCCGGCGCGATGATCGTCGCGGCCGAAACCTGCGCTTCGGCGCAAGGCGGCTATTGGGTGGTGGGCGACCAGGCCACCGGCAAATGCGAGATTGTGACGAGCAATCCCGTGATCAACGCCCAGGTCGGCGGGAATATCTGGTTCGGAACCGGACCCTACCAGTCGCGCAGCGATGCCAAGCTGGCCCGTTCGACCATCCCCCAATGTCCGGCGGTGCAAGAACCGCCCGCGAACACGCAGGACGACGAGAAAGAATCCGAATAGCCATTTTCGTACCGCTTCGCGTCAGGAAACGCGGCGGCCCAAAGCTCTAGTGTACGGCGTTGCTGCCGCGGGCGAGACCATCAAGGCCGACTGCCGCATAGATTTGCGCCAATTCCGTCTCAAGCTGCTCGTTGACCCGCAACAGCGCCTTCAGGGCACCGCGGATGTCGCCATTGCAACTCGCTACGATCTGATCGATGGCGGCTTCGCTTGCGTCGGAAATCATGGGGCATTCCTCCGATATACGCTGGAACAATTTGTAGTGAGCGGCCCTGTTCCTGTGGATGTTGGGTAAGGCGCCCGGCTACCCCCCAATCAGGCACGCGCACACATGGCGAAAGTGGCAACGTCACTGTACAAATCTGTCCATGACGTCAGTATGACCCCGCTATCCACAGGGTCGGCCCACTGTGGACAACGTCCGAAACCTGCGCCGGCCCGGGCCGTAGCTCGCAGGTGCAAAAGATCAGTCGGAAATATCAGATGGTGGTGGTGACTGTAGTGGCAGCGCTGGCTGTGCTGGCGCTGGTCACGCAAATCGGCGTCCTTCTCGCACAGCGAGCCCACCCGCCTCAGGGCAGGATGGTCGAGGTGACGGGCGGAGCCCTCCACATCCTCGACATCGGTCCGCGCGACGCGGCCGGTCTGCCGGTCGTGATGTTGCATGGCGCGAGTTCCAACCTCGAAGTGATGCGGCAACCGGTCGGGGAACTGCTGGCCAGGAAGCATCGCGTGATCCTGATTGACCGGCCCGGTCATGGCTGGAGCACCCGCGCCCGGCTGGAGGACTCCACGCCCGAAATTCAGGCCCGCATGATCAGCGAGGCGCTGGCCAGGCTCGGTGTCGGCGAGGCGATCTTTGTGGTGCATTCCTGGGCCGGCGCGCTCGGCGCGCGGATCGCGCTGGATTACCCGCAAACTGTCGCCGGCCTTCTGATGTTGGCCCCGGTGGCCTATCCGTGGCCCGGTGGCGTCGGGCGCTACAACAGGCTGATCGCCACGCCGGTGATCGGCCCGCTGTTCGCCTACACCATCACGCTGCCGCTCGGCCTACTGCTCGCGGAGCCAGGAGCCCGCGGCGTGTTCCTGCCACAGACCATGCCGGACGGCTTTGTCAAAAACACCGCCACGCCGCTGCTGCTGCGCCCGCGCGAATTCATCGCCAATGCGCGCGATCTGGTGACGTTGAAGGCCGCAGTGGCCGAGCAGGCGCCGCGCTACGGCGAGATCAAGGCGCCCGTCACCATCATCACCGGTGATGCCGACAAGACGGTCTCGACCGACCTACATTCACGGCCGTTCGCGGCGGCTGCACCGAACGTGAAACTGATGGTGTTGCCGGGCGTCGGCCACATGATCCAGCAAGCGGTTCCCGATCTCGTCATTGCCGAGGTCGAGGCGATGATCTCGGCGGCGGCGCCGAGCGCGACAGCCGCGGCTCGTTGAGCCGTCCGAGATTCCGATCATCTTTCGCGATCAAGGACGAGAGACCGTGCGTGCCTGACGGCCCCGGATGGGCTACGATTGGTGCGCGCGGGATTCCGCTGCTCGTCCCGCCGCGGATGGAGCCTTGGGAGTTGCGATATCGGGCAGCCGACCTTCGAGGGAGAGCCCCATGTACGCCGCCATTCGTCAGGGCAAGGCCAAGGCCGGCAAGGCTGAAGAACTGACACGCAGGATCAAGGAAGGCGCCATTCCGATCATCAGCGATGTCGAAGGCTTCATGGGCTATTACGTGGTCTATGCGCCCGACGACACAGTGGTGGCGATCAGCCTCTTCAACAATTACGCGGCGGCCGAGGAATCCAACAAGCGCGCGCTGGCGTGGATCGAGCAGGAACTCGCGCCGCTGTTGACCGGGCCGGCGACCGCCATGGCCGGGCCGGTGATCGTGCACACGCTGGCTTGATGGGGTGCAGGCGGAAGTTCTGTCAATCAGAGCGCCGCTGCTCATCCTCCCCTGGAGGGGGAGGGTCGCCGCGTAGCGGCGGGGTCGGGTGACGGTCTCTCCACCTCCAACAGTGCCCGAGCGGAGAGATCACCCCGCCCCGTCTCACATTCCGCTGCGCTCCATGTGAGCCGACCCTCCCCCTCCAGGGGAGGGTGAAGAAAAGCGGCTCTCACTTCGTCTTGCCGTCCTTGTCGAACGAAGAGACATACGCCCAGAGATCGCCAGCCTCTTTCTCGTTCTTGATGCCAGCAAAGATCATCTTGGTGCCGGGGATCTTTGCCTTGGGGTCCTTGATGTATTCGAGGAACACATCCTTGTTCCAGGTGATGCCGGAATTCTTGTTGGCATCCGTGTAGGAGTAGCCCTCGACGGTGCCGGACTTGCGGCCGTCGAGTCCGTTCAGCACCGGGCCGACCTTGTTCTTGGCGCCGTCGCCGATGGCGTGGCAGGCCAGGCATTTGTTGAACGAGGTCTTGCCGGCGGCGGCGTCCTGCGCCAGCGCGCCCGACGCCGTGGCCAATGAGGTAACGACAACCAGCGCGCTCAAAGTCGATGTTTTCATGTGGTGCTCTTCGTTTCTTCCCAGGGGAGGGGCGGATTTCTTGTGGCAGCCCCGCTTGGATTGGACAAGCCACGAAACCTTGACAGGTTTCACCATTGCCGACTTGTCCCAGAGAGAACTGGCCCGTTTGACGCGTCGCAATGCAACCTTCGGATAACCTACCCAAACCTTGGTAGACGTGCTTGATTTGCCATCATAAATCGTTGGTTCGCGAAGGTTGGAGGGACACGCATGGCGATCATGATGCCGGCTGCAGATCAGGCGGTTCTCGACCGTCGCGCCGAAATCGTGGCGGCCTTGCGCGCGATCGTGCCGGGCGAGGGCGTGATCGACAGTGCGGCCGAAATGCAGGTCTATGAGTCCGATGGCCTCACCGCCTATCGGCAACCCCCGATGGTGGTGGTGCTGCCCGACACGACCGAGCAGGTCTCGCAGGTCCTGAAATATTGCTTCGAGCAGGGCATCAAGGTGGTGCCGCGCGGCTCCGGCACCTCGCTGTCCGGCGGCGCGCTGCCGCTGGTGGACGGCGTGCTGCTGGGCCTCGGCAAGTTCAAGCGCATCCGCGAGATCGATTTCGACAACCGCGTGGTGGTGACCGAGCCCGGGGTCACCAACCTCGCCATCAGCCAGGCGGTCGCGCATGCGGGCTTCTACTATGCGCCCGATCCGTCATCGCAGATCGCCTGCTCGATCGGCGGCAATGTCGCGGAAAATTCCGGCGGCGTGCATTGCCTGAAATACGGCATGACCACCAACAACGTGCTGGGCTGCGAGATCGTGCTGATGTCCGGCGAGATTTTGCGGATCGGCGGCAAGGCCGCGGAGAATTCAGGCTACGACCTGATGGGCATCATCACCGGTTCGGAAGGGCTGCTCGGTGTCATCACCGAGATCACGGTGCGCATCCTGCAGAAACCGGAGACGGCGCGCGCACTGATGGTCGGCTTTGCCGAGGTCGAGGCCGCCGGCGAATGCGTGGCGCGGATCATCGGCGCCGGCATCATTCCCGGCGGCATGGAGATGATGGACAAGCCCGCGATCCACGCCGCCGAGGCTTTTGTTCACGCCGGCTATCCGCTCGATGTCGAGGCGCTCCTCATCATCGAGCTCGACGGTCCGGTAATCGAGGTCGACGAGCTGATCACCCGGGTCGAGGCGATCGCCAAGGGCTGCGGTTCGGTCACCTTGCAGATCTCGACGTCGGAAGCCGAGCGCAACCTGTTCTGGGCCGGCCGCAAGGCGGCATTCCCTGCGGTCGGGCGCATTTCCCCCGATTATCTCTGCATGGACGGCACCATCCCGCGCGGCGCGCTGCCGAAGGCGCTGGCGCGCATTCGCGACCTCTCGGAGAAATATCAGCTCGGCGTCGCCAACGTGTTTCATGCCGGCGACGGCAATCTGCATCCCCTGATTCTCTACGACGCCAACAAGCCCGGCGAGATCGAGCGCGCGGAAGCGTTCGGCGCCGACATCCTGCGCGCCTGCGTCGAATTCGGCGGCGTGCTGACAGGCGAACACGGCGTCGGCATCGAGAAGCGCGACTTGATGCCGGAGATGTTTACCGAGATCGACCTCAACCAGCAGCAGCGCCTGAAATGCGCCTTCGACGCGCAGGGCCTGCTTAACCCCGGCAAGGTCTTCCCGACGCTGCACCGCTGCGCCGAACTCGGCCGCATGCACGTGCACGGCGGCAAGCTCGCTTTTCCGGATATTCCGAGATTTTAGGCAGGACGTTGCGTGGATACTCTCAAGGTACGTGACGCCAAGGACGTCGAAGAAGTGGTGCGCGCGGCCATCGCCAGCGAGCAGCCGCTGGAGATCATCGGCCACGGCAGCAGGCGCGCCATCGGCCATCCGATGGCGACCAATGCGGTGCTCGACGTGTCGGCGTTGAACGCCGTCTCCTCCTACGAGCCGAACGAGCTGATCATCACGGTGCAGGCAGGCGCGCCGCTTGCCGACGTGCAGTCGCTGATCGATTCCAAGAACCAGCAATTCGCCTTCGAGCCGATGGACACGTCGTCCCTGCTTGGCGCGTCGGGCAACGGCACCATCGGCGGCATGATCGGCGCGGGGTTGGCCGGTCCCCGCCGCATCCGGGCCGGCGGCGCGCGCGATCACCTCCTCGGCGCCCATGCCGTGTCCGGCTTCGGCGACAGTTTCAAGACCGGGGGCAGGGTGGTGAAGAACGTCACCGGCTACGATCTCTGCAAGCTGTTGACGGGATCGTGGGGCACGCTGGCGGTGATGACGGAAGTCACGCTGAAGGTGATGCCGAAGCCCGAAAGCGAGCGCACGCTGGTGCTGTCAGGGCTCGACGATGTCGCTGCGAACCGGGCGATGACCGCGGCGCTCGGTTCGCCCTACGACGTGTCGGGCGCGGCGCATCTGCCGTATCAGGCGTTCCGGCCCGCGACGGGGGCGCTTGCGGGTATTGCGGCGCAGGGGCTTGCGGTGACCCTGTTGCGGCTCGAAGGCATCGCGGCCTCGGTCGCGGATCGCGCCGCTTCATTGGCGAAGACGCTGGCGCCATTCGGGGCCGTGGGCACGCTGCAGGATGCCGCCTCGGCATCGGTCTGGAGCGCCATCCGCGACGTCGAACCGTTCGCTGCCGGCGGCTCACTCGGCGCCTGGCCGGTGTGGCGGATCGTCTGCCCGCCGGCCTCCGGCGGTGTTCTCGGCCAGGTGCTGGCCCGCGAGACCGGGGGCGACGTGATCTATGATTGGGGCGGCGGCCTGATCTGGGCGGCGATGCCGCCCAAGCCGGATGCGCAGGCCGCGTTGGTGCGAGCGCGCGTCGAGGCGGCCGGCGGCCACGCAGCGCTGATCCGGGCGTCCGAGCAGGTCCGGCGCGACGTCGACGTCTTCCATCCACAGGCAAGCGGGCTTGCCGCCCTGAGCGAGCGCGTGCGCCACAGCTTCGATCCCAGGATCATCCTCAATCGCGGCCGGATGCTGAGGGGATCAGCGACATGAAAACCGAATTTTCCCTTGCCCAACTCGCCGACCCCGATATCGCCGTAGCCGACAAGATCCTGCGCGCCTGCGTGCATTGCGGCTTCTGCACCGCGACCTGTCCGACCTATGTG
>NZ_LLXZ01000156.1:97419-115660 GCF_001440395.1 Bradyrhizobium jicamae
GCCGCCGACGGCGGAGGTGGTCAAGCATATCGACCGCTGCCTCTCCTGCCTTGCCTGCATGACCACCTGTCCCTCGGGCGTGCACTACATGCACCTGGTCGATCAGGCGCGGGTGCGGATCGAGAAGGATTACTCGCGGCCGCTGCCTGAGCGGGCCCTGCGCGCGGTGCTGGCGCTGGTGCTGCCGCGGCCCAACCTGTTTCGCGCCAGCATGATCATGGCGCGGCTCGCCCGGCCGTTCGCGGCACTGTTGCCGGCGCCAAAGGCCGCGGCGACGCCCGGCCTGTTGCGGCGGATCAAGGCGATGCTGGCGCTCGCGCCCAAAAGCCTGCCGGCGCCGGGGCCCTCAGGCGGCAGCGTGTTTTCTGCCGAGGGCGAGAAGCGCGGGCGGGTCGCGCTGCTGCAGGGCTGCGCCCAGCAGGTGCTGGCGCCGCGCATCAACCAGGCCGCCATCAACCTCCTGACCCGCCATGGCATCGAGGTCGTCCTGGTCCGGGACGAGCAATGCTGCGGCGCGCTAACCCATCACCTCGGGCAGGACGGTGATGCGCTGGCGCGGGCCCGCGCCAACATCAATGTGTGGAAAAAGGAAGCGGAACAAGGCGGCCTCGACGCCATCCTGATCACCGCATCGGGCTGCGGCACGGTCATCAAGGACTATGGTTTCATGCTGCGCGAGGATCGCGATTACGCTGCTCCCGCAGCGCAAATCTCCGCGCTGGCAAAGGATATCACCGAGTTTCTCAGTGGCATCGCGCTCGCGCCAACGACGCAAAAAGGCGATGTCACAATCGCCTATCACTCGGCGTGTTCGCTACAGCATGGACAGAAAATCACAGGCCTTCCGAAAGAATTGCTTTCCAAGAATGGATTCGTGGTGAAAGATGTGCCCGAGAGCCATTTGTGTTGCGGTTCGGCGGGGACCTACAACATTCTCCAGCCTGACATTGCGAGCAGGTTGCGCGATCGAAAGGTCGCCAACATTGCGACAGTCAAACCGGACATGATCGCTGCAGGCAATATTGGATGCATGGTTCAGATTGCCGGCGGTACGTCAGTTCCTGTGGTGCACACGATTGAGCTTCTCGATTGGGCGACGGGAGGTCCAAAGCCTGGATCGTTAACAGGATTGAATTGATCGATCGGCCTTAAGGGCATGATCTGGAAGAGCCTGCCCTGCACTGGGGGCGCCGGTCGGGTTGTGGTTCTTCACTGGGACGGACGCGAGAATGTCTGCCTGGAGATCGTGTCCTGATAGTGGGATGGAGCGGGAGGACACTTCAGAAGAAGTGTCGCCCCGGTCTGGCCCAGGACTGTCCGAACAGGACTATTCGAAGCGCTCGACAGACATGGACAGCGTCAACAGGAGGACCAGATGGCGAAGAAGAGTAAGAAGGCCAAGAAAGCTAAAAAGGCCAAGAAGGCCGTAGTGGCGAAGAAGAAATCCGCGAAGAAGGCAGCGAAGAAATCGGCGAAGAAGGCTGCGAAGAAGACCGCAAAGAAATCCGCCAAGAAGGCCGCGAAGAAATCAAAGGCTGCGCCGAAGAAGGCTGCCAAGAAGAGCCCGGCGAAGAAAAGGAAGGCGGCTGCCAGGAAGCCCGCTGCTCCCAAGCCGGAGCCGATGCCCGCTCCCGAGCCGGAACCCGCGCCCGCTCCGGCGGCAAGCTGGGCCAGCCCGGAGCCGTCCAATCCCTCCTGGGCCGCCGGTTCGTCCAACGGCAGCGATCACAACTAGACTGCTGCCAGTCAGGCTTGAATTTTCGAAAGGCCGCAGCGTCAGCGCTGCGGCCTTTTTCGTGGGATGGTCTCCAAAGCGTGAGACGGTCTCCAGAGCGGCGGGGTCAGTAGTTTCCCGGAGAAGTTGATTCGCAAAATGACGCTCCGTGGTGTGTCGCCGGCATCGCCTTTTCCGTTCCAAATGTCGCGCCGACGAGCGCAAGACCCCGAAAATTGTTGTGAGAATGCAACACACGCGGACAACGTTTATCCAAACGGTCAGAATGCCTAAAAAGGCGGCTGCTGCTTGACATTTTTGCTTCACGACAATGGCCCCTCAGCCCACTGTGTGACCGCGTTAAGACATTTGGCCGCAGTCGCTTATCGTTTGCCCCGGGGGGGCCGGAGCGGGACTGTCTAGAAGGTGGATGGGGATCGTCATGAAGAAACTGGCTTTGTTGGCAACGGCGCTGGCAATGGTGTCGGGCTCGGCTCTCGCTGCGGATCTGCGGGTGAAGGCCGTCAAGGCGCCGCCGCCGCCGGCATTCGATCCCTGGGACATCGCCTTCGGCGCCGGCATCACCAACGACTACATCTTCCGCGGCATCACCCAGTCCAACCACAAGCCGTCGGTCAACGCCTATTTCGAGCCGCGCTTCAACGTCACCAAGGACTTCCAGCTCTATGTCGGCCTCGGCGCCGCGAGCATCTCCTTCCCGAACCGCGCCGCGGCTGAAGTCGACGCCTACGGCGGCGCCCGCCTGACGGTCGGCCAGTTTGCCTTCGACGTCGGCGCCTGGGGCTATCTCTATCCGGGCGGCACCTGCCAATACGGTGCAGCCAATGCATTCAATGGTGGGACGACTGATGCCGGCGGCGTTCCGCTTAGCAACGAATGTCTGCTGAACTCGCTGGTAAACAGCAACGTTCTGAAAAAGGACGTCAGCTTCTTCGAAGTCTACGGCAAGGTGAACTACACCTTCAACGACAACTTCTCGATGGGCGGCAACGTCTACTATACGCCGAGCTTCCTCAACAGCGGTGCCGAAGGCACCTACGCCTCGATCGTCGGCAAGGCGATTGCGCCCAGCACGTGGTTCGGTGCCAGCGGCATCGGCATGTACGTGTCAGGTGAATTTGGCCGCCAGTGGCTGGGCACTTCGGACTCGTTCTACGGCACCGCGCTGTTCCCGAACGGCATCAACTACGCCGACTACAACACCTGGAACATCGGCATCGGCTTCACCTACAAGGTGTTCACGCTGGACTTCCGCTATTCCGACACCAACCTGTCGAAGGGTGATTGCAACGCCTTCACCAGCGACTTCTCGGCCCGTGGCAACATCAACGGCACCAACCTCGGCACCTTCGTGACCCCGATCAATCCGTCGGGCGTCGGTTCGAACTGGTGCGGCGCGGCCGGCATCGTCAAGCTCTCGGCTGACCTGACCGCGATGACCAACCTGAAGTAAGATCTTCCTGTCGAAGACGAGGGGGCGGCAGAGCGATCTGCCGCCTCTTTTATTTTGGGTGGCACGGATGAAACGGGATTGGCGTCGCGTGGTGCGGAAAGCGATCGCTCGCAACGATCATCGCAGTGTCGTGGCGGGCGCGGTCGCCGGCCTCGGCAGCGCGATTGCCATCGGCGCCATGGAGTGGTTTTCGCTCGCCCTGCATTATCCGCTTGCGGTGATTCCGTTCGCCACCTCGATCGTGCTGGTGATCGGATCGCCCGAGGTGGCGCCGGCGCAGCCGCGCGCCTTGATCGGCGGTCATCTGGTGTCGGCGCTGGTCGGCCTTGCCGTGCTGAAGCTGACGGGGCCACAGGCCTGGGCCGCGGCGATGGCCGTCGGCCTTTCCATTCTGGCGATGTACGTGACCGGCACCTTCCACCCGCCTGCTGGCATCAACCCATTGCTGGTGGTTTCAGGCAACCTGCCATGGACGTTCCTGCTGGCGCCGGTGCTGGCCGGCGCGCTGCTGTTGACCGCGTTCTCCTGTGTCTGGCACCGCTGGGTGCGCCGCCAGCCATGGCCGCAACGCTGGATGTGAAGCGCGCTACGACTATGACGCGGCCGCGCGCTTTCCATCCTGCAGCGCAAAGCGGTCGCCGTCGCGGGTGAACACGACATTGCGCCCGTGAAACGCGTCCAGCGTCGAGCGGTGGCCGATCGAGACGATCGTGGTTTGCGGCAATTTCTGCTCGACCAGGCGGTACAGCGCGGCCTCCGAAGGTTCGTCGAGCGAGGCGGTGGCTTCGTCGAGGAACAGATAGTTCGGCGCGTGCAACAGCGCGCGCGCGAGCCCGAGGCGCTGCTGCTCGCCGAGCGAGAGCGTGCTGTTCCAGTGCCTCTCTTCGCCAACTTGCGACGCAAGCTTCGGCAGTCCCACCGCTTCGATTGCGTTGCTGATCTGGCTATCGGTGAACGTCCCTTCCTTGGCGGGATATTCGACCGCGTTGCGCAGTGAGCCCGTCGGGAAATACGGTCGCTGCGGCAGCATCATCAATGTTGCTCCGGCAGGTATGGCGATCGTGCCGGCGCCGAACGGCCAGATGCCGGCAATGGCGCGGAACAGCGTCGATTTGCCGGAGCCGGACGGGCCGGTGATCAGCGTGCGCTCGCCCTTGCGCAGGCTGAATCCATCCGCGTTCACCAGCGGCGTTCCGTTCGGTAGACGCAGCGCCAGGCCCTTGAGATCGATGGCGCCGGCGCCTGCCTCGACCACGCGAACCCGATCATCGCGGGTTGCAAGTTTGCGCGCGGCCACGATGCCGGCCTCAAAGCCGTCGAGACGGTTGACTACCGCCTGCCACTCCGCCAGCGATCGATAGATGGTGATGAAGAACGAGAGCGCCCCTTGCACGGTCGAAAACGCCGATGCGGTCTGTGTCATGGCGCCGAGCTGAATCTTGCTGGCGAAATAGGCCGGCGCTACCAGGATGTAGGGAAAGATCACTGAAGCCTGATTAAAGCTGGCCGTGAACGCCGTCACCTTCTTGGTCCGGCTCATGATGGCGAGCCAGTTCTCCACGACGCGTCCGAACCGGACCAGCAGGCGCTCGCGCTCGGCGGCGTCGCCGCGCAGTAGCGCGATCTGCTCGGAATTTTCTCGCACCCGCACCAGGTCGAAGCGAAAATTCGCTTCATATTGCTGCTGCCGGAAATCGAGGCCGACCAGCCTCCAGCCGATCAGATGGGTCAGGATGGTGCCGAGCACCGAGTAGATCAGAGCGATCCAGAAGAGGTAGCCGGGAATTGAATATTCCTGACCAAACAAATGCAGCGGCGCCGCGTTCGAAAGTCCCCACAGGATGCCGGCAAAGGACGCCAGCGTGACGATCGAACTCAAAAGACCGACGCCGATGTTGAGCGTGCGATCGACGAACAGCTTGACGTCGTCGGTCATGCGCTGGTCCGGGTTGTCGGCGGCATCGCCCTGAAGCTGCATCCGGTAATGGTTGGCATGGTCCAGCCATTCGCCGAGATAGTGGGAGGTCATCCAGCGCCGCCAGCGGATCTGCAGCCACTGATTGAGATAGAGCTGGTAGACCGCCAGCACGATGAAGACGGTCGCAAGCACGCTGAAATAGGTGATCTCGCTGACGAAGTTGTCCCAGTTGCGCTCCTGCAGCGCGTTGTAGAAGCGGGCGTTCCACTGGTTTTGCAGGACCGTCAGGTAGACGATGGCGAGTTCGATCGCGATCACCGCCGCCAGCAGGCCGCGGCCGGCCCATTTGTCTTCGGAGCTGAAATACGGGGCAGCGATGCGCCACACGGTGGCGAGCGTCGAGCGGATATTGTTCACAGATCACCGTCTCCGGAGAATCGGGCTAACGCCCTGAAAGGATGGAAGAATTACGGTCTACTACGAAGGTTTGGCAATTTGCCGCCTGCGACGGCTTGTCGCAGTCCTCGGCTAGACCCTAGCATGGCCACGGCGGCGAGGGGCGGTGGCCATCGAACTTCGCGAGGTTGTGAGCGTTGGCGAGCCCAAGACACGATCGAAGGCAAGCTCAAGGCAGCCCAACCCCGCTTTTCCACGGTTGTTCCCGCCGATCGATCAGCACGTGACCGGACATCCACGCCGGCGCGTCAACAACAATGTGGGGAGAACCGCAAATGTGGGACCAACACTATAATCCGCTCGGCAATGCCGCGCTGTCGACGATCGCCGCCGCCGTGCCCGTCGTCACCCTGCTGGTGCTGATTGCGAGCGGCAAGGTCAAGGCGCATCTCGCGGCCATCATCGCGCTTGTCGTCGCCAACATCATCACGATCATCATCTTCACCATGCCTGCCGGCATGTCGATCCGCGCCTCGCTGCTCGGCGTCGTCATCGGCTTCTTCCCGATCGGCTGGATCGTGCTCAACGTCATCTTCCTCTACCGCATCACCGTCGAGACCGGGCGCTTCGAGCTGTTGCAGCGCGCGATCGGCGGCGTCACCACCGATCGAAGGCTGCAGCTTCTCCTGATCGCGTTCGCGTTCGGCGCGTTCTTCGAAGGCGCGTCCGGCTTCGGCACGCCGGTCGCGATCACCGGCGCGGTCCTGATCGGTCTCGGCTTCTCGCCGCTCGCGGCCTCCGGCCTGTCGCTGATCGCCAACACCGCGCCGGTCGCCTATGGCGCGCTCGGGACGCCGATCCAGGGGCTGGCGTCGGTGACCGGCCTCGATCCCTATGTGCTCGGCGCCATGGTCGGCCGGCAACTGCCGTTCTTCTCGCTGATCGTGCCGTTCTGGCTGATCTGGGCGTTCGCCGGCTGGCGCGGCATGATCGCGATCTGGCCCGCCATTCTCGTCACCGGCGTTTCCTTCGCGGTCCCGCAATTCGTGATCTCGAACTTCATCAACCCCTGGATCGTCGATATCGGGGCGTCGCTGATCTCGATGGGCTGCCTGATCCTGTTCCTCAAAGTTTGGCAACCCCGCGAACTCTGGCTGTCGCCGGCGCTGCGCAGCCACGATGAATCGGCCTCGACGATGAAGCCCGCCAAGCCACTGGATACGACGAAGCTCAGCCAGGCGCAGCTCTGGAGCGCGCTGCTGCCGTGGATCATCGTCTGCATCGTGATGCTGATCTGGGGCACCGGCGCGTTCAAGGGCTGGGCGAACGCGAACTTCGCCTGGAAATTCGAGGTGCCCGAGCTGCACAACATGATCAACAAGGTGCCGCCGGTGGCCGCCAAGCCGACGCCGGAGGCGGCGCTGTTCGACTTCACCTATCTGTCCTTCACCGGAACCGGCATGCTGATTGCCGCCATCATCTCCGGCCTGCTGATGGGTTTTTCGCCGGCACGGATGATCGGCGAATACGGGCGCACCATCAAACTATGCGCGATCTCGCTGATCACGATCTCGGCGATGCTCGCGATCGGCACGCTGACGCGGCTCTCCGGCGTCGACGCCACGCTCGGCCTCGCCTTCGCCGCCACCGGCGTGCTCTATCCCTTCTTCGGCACGCTGCTCGGCTGGCTCGGCGTGGCGCTGACGGGATCGGATACGTCGTCGAACGTTCTGTTCGGCAATCTGCAAAGGATCACCGCCGAACAGCTCGGCCTGTCGCCAGTGTTGATGGCGGCGGCCAATTCCTCCGGCGGCGTCATGGGCAAGATGATCGATGCGCAATCGATCGTCGTCGCCTCGACCGCGACCAACTGGTACGGCCATGAAGGCTCGATCCTGCGTTACGTTTTCCTGCACTCGATCGTACTGGCCTGCCTCGTCGGCGTGCTGGTGACGTTGCAGGCCTATGTCTATCCGTTCACGATGATGGTGTTGAAGTAGGATCGCAGAAGGAGCGATCCGCCAACGATCCCCGCGGCCGCCACCGCGGGGATTTCTTTGGTATGGGGGTCGTGCTGCGGCCTCGATTTGCGCGTGTACTCGCCAAGACCGACGGGCGTAATCAAACGCGGCCAAGCTGCCGGGACCGACTACCTCGGTGTTTTGGATCAGGTCTCGCCACCGGCGAAGATATCCTTCTTGATGACCGCATGGACGCCCCAATTCCCATCGACCACCTGGGTGATGCCGAAGTCGACGCCAACGGTAATCAAAGAGATTGCCTCATCTTCGGTCAGCTTCTTGGTCGTCATCAGGAATTTGCGCATCTTGCGGAACGCATCGCGCAGCGCAAGGTCAACCGACGATTTCGAGTAAATGTCCGACTGCGCCTTGTCTCCCAATTCGGTGAGATAATTGGCGAAGCTGAAGCCGTGCACCAGCCACTCGTCCCTGGTTTCCAGCATCGGATAGTCGAGGGCCTCGAGAGCCGTGCCGACGAGGTCGGCTTTCTTGTGCAGAATGATCTGGAAGGTGCCGTTCAGCGAGCTTTCGATGGCCGTGCCGCAAAGCTCGGAGTCTCCCTGCGAAGCGTGCGGGTCGCCAACAGACAGCAGGCCGCCTTCGACCGCGACCGGATAATACATCGTGGCGCCCTTGCCGATCCGCCAATTGTCGATGTTGCCTCCGGTATAGCTCGGCGGAATTGAATCGACGATATCGGCTTCCTTTGGCGCCAGGCCGATGACGCCGAAATGCGGACGTATCGGAATGCGCACATTCTTCAGGATGCCGTGGTTCTCCTTGATCGTGGAGTGATCGACCGGAACGCCGGGATAATCGATGGTCTTGTGCACGACGCCCGAAGGATCGGTCTGTGGAGTCCATTGGAAATTGTACACGGCTTTCGCCCAGTTGCGTTCGCCTGACGCGTCGACCTCGTAGATCGTGATCACTTCGCGCGGCTTAGGCTCGGTCAACAAGTCCTTGTAGTGAAAACCCCACCATGCCGCCGCGTTGCTGCCGAAAGCCTTTCCACGATACTGCGGATTGGCACAGGGCCGGGGCGTGACGTCGATAATACGCAACTCGATCACGTCACCCTCCTGGGCGCCGCGGACGTAGACCGGGCCTGTGCAGATGTGCACGCCAAGGCCCTCGCCGGCGCCGCGCCCGAATAGCGAGGCATCTATCGGTCCGGCGCCGCGCCGGTTTACGCCCTTCTTTTCCTTGGTCCACAGGAACACGCTTTCGGCGCCGGGATCGCCCTTCACCATGCGCTCGGCGTCGTCATTGGCATGGTGAGTTAGCGCCTCAATGGTAACGAAGTCGCCGGAATCGATCTCGACCTGCGGTTTCAGTTTCTTGCTGAAATAGCCCCAATGCACCGTTTCGGCATTTGCCGGCAAATGATGATAGGATCGCTTGGCGGGTTGGTTCTTTTCGGCGGCTGCCGCCATCTGCGGCGTCACCAGCGAAATGCCGCCCGCGGTCATCGCTGCGGCGCCTCCGGCCGCGGCAAAGCTGGACCTCAAGAACGATCGGCGTTCGCGATCAAGCGTTTCCTTGAACTTGCGATGGTGCAATTCAAATTCCGGACAGTTCTTGTCATCACCCGCGCACATCGTATCTCTCCCCGATTTGAACGCGCATTCAGGCGCACGCCTGATCCCACCTCAGTTCATCGCAACAGTCAAAGCGTTGCTGCATCATGAAGTGAATGAAATATAGCTCCTTTGCTTATTGCTTGGGCCTTGCGCGCTCAACTCTTGAGAAATCCCACTTCATTGCTGCGTCTATCCGTTCATGATGCTGGTGCCGAAGTAGCGGCGCCGTCCAAGTCCTCGCGGACAACAGCCCACGGAGATTTCAAAGCTTCCGGCTGTCATAGGCCCAGTGCAGCAGCGCCTGCCGCTGGCGCTTCCGGCAGAACAGATCGCCCCGTTCGCAATTGGCCTGAAGCTGTCGAATGTGGCGTCGTATCGCCGCCCAGCGTTTGATCTGCCGTGCATCTTCGTCCGGCAGTCGCCGGCCCCGATAGTAGCGGCAATACCATTGGAACCAGCCGCGCGGGTCGTCAGAGTGTATCCAGCCCTTCCGGCGCCACTCCGAAAGCGGCTGGCTGGCGGCGACGCCGAAGAAATTCAGTTTGGCGTCTGCACGTTCGGGCGAGAGCTTCGCTTTCGCGAACCAGCTTGCCGGAAATTCATCCGCGCAATCGGTCATGTACTTTCCGCCGAAGACGCCGAGGCGCAGCATTTCCGGCGGCGTGAGATCGGGACGGAAGTCCGGGTCAAAGCTGCGGCCAACAGGTGCGACGAGGGCGTAGCGGTAACCCCGCTGCATCCGATCGTTCACGACGATGGTTCGCTGCTTCGCCACGATGCGATCCTTCCTTTGAATGTCGGAAATCGCCCAATAAGTCCAAGCCGATACCGGCCAGTTCGTTCCAGATTGTTGACGGCAGGCGCGCAAAGCAGATGCCCGGCGACATGATCCCGGTTTTCGGTCTGGCTGTCCATGTCGCCTGCGATGGGCCGAGCCAGACCTCTAGCCAATCACGTCGTTGTTCAATAGAACGTCGCGCGGTGTTGGGTTCTGTATTCGAGAGGTTGCATGATTTCATTCGCACGCATGTCCCGCGCGGGCACCGCTTCGCTTCTGGTGATCGCAATCGCCTTACCGCTCTGCCCGGCGCGCGCCGATGACGGCTTTCCGTTCGGAGCGGAAATGCAGCTGGATATGGATCGTCAGCGCGGGTCGAAGCGGATTCCCAATCTCGAAATCGGCGATGCCGGCGAGGTGACCCTCGAACTCTGGTGCAAGGGTGGCAAGGGCCAGTTTTCGGTGGCGGGCAATACGGTGATCTTCGTACCCGGCGCGATGGAAAACCGTCCCTGTCCGCCGGACCGTGCCCAGCAGGACGACGAACTGATCGCAGCGCTTGCCGCGACCGCCACCTGGAGGCGGCAGGGCGATTTCGTGTCGTTCATCGGCACGAAGACGCTGAACTTCCGCATCAATACGAATTAGCCATAGCGTTTTCGAACGAAGTGGGCGCCGGATCGCGGGAAGAAAACGCGTTACAATCTGGGGCGCAGTTACTGCGTCGCAATCAGGCCGCTGGCGGTGGCAATGATCCAGCGGTTGCCCCAGCGCACGATGGACTCCACGCGTCCGAGCCCGGGAATGGTGTCGCCCCGCGCGGCCATCCTGATACCGTCAGGGCCTTCGAGAACGGCGGTGCCCTCGCGAACGTCGACGATGGTCCATCCGGGAATCGTCGCCGGTTTGGTTTCCGGCGCCGCCACCAGGGGCTGCCGCATCGCGATTGCGGTGGAAGGGCTGGCATTCGCTTGCGAGGCCAGGTTCGCGGCCGGACGTGCGGCGGGCAATGGCGCGGACGGCTTGGGGATGCTTCCGACAATGGCGGGCGAGTCTGACGTGGATGCCGTCTTCCGGGCGCCTTCGATCTTGCCGGGCCGTGCTTCCGCAATTCGGGGCGCGGGCGTTTCCGTTTGCGCAACCGTTTCAAGACCGAGCGTGCCCGCGATTTCGGGCCAGCTCAGTCCGCCGGTCCATCCGAGCCCAAAGCTTGCCACCACGGCCACGATGACCAGCGAAGCGTTGCGCACCCGGTCGTGAGACGACTCCCGCACGACCAATGCGTTGTCGCGATCGGCGGCAAGAAAATTCCGCAGGCTCGACGGCCCCAGCCCGCCAGCCACATTCCCCGACAAGATGCTTTCAACGGTACTCGGCTCGCGGTCGTACATGGCTTAACCCAAATTTTTGGTCAGCCGATGATGTTCCCTTAAGCTGAATCGAATCTTAACAATCGAAGCTTGCAATGCACTTGCGCGATTTCAATTTTTCCTGAGGGCCTGGTTGACGGTGCAGCCAGCATATTCAGGCGCGTTTCCGGAAGTTTGAAGGGGAGTCGTTCGTCATGGCCGGGCTTGTCCCGGCGCCATCCTCGTCTTTCTCGCTGTACTGAAGCAAGGACACGGATGCCCGGCGCAAGGCCGGGCATGACGAGTTCCTATGGGACTTCGTTGGCTACGCGCCTACAGCCCTTGCGAATTACTTCCACACACTCTTGTCCGCGTCCCAGCGCTGGCCCTTGAATTCCTTGGCCAGCGCCTCGATCGAACCATTGTCATCCTTCGGTTCGCCGCCTTCCTCGTCGCCGGTGGAATCTTCCGACAGATGCAGTTTGGGCCCCGTGCCATCATCCGCTGTCGTGGTCATCGGGCTCGAGATCCACAGCATCAGCCGGTCGGAAGCGCCCGGTTTGTCCGGCGAAACCAGCGCGGTGATCTCGACAGTTTCGGTCAGCGCGAGCGCGGGATAGATCGGGCTCGGCCGCTTGAAGCTCAGCTTCAGTTTTCCGGTGTTGGCGTTCCAGTTGGCGCCCGCCGGCTTGGCGGCAAGCGTTTTCGCAAGCACGCCCGAAATGGCGGAGGCGACCTTGTCGCGGTTGATCTTGTCGCCGTCGCGCCAGTCGGCGGCGGCAAAGCGGATGGTGCGGTCCATCTCGACGGCGCCGCTGGTCCATCCGGCGGTGACCACGCCTTGCGTCGCCTTTGCCTTCGCAATCAGCGCGGCCGAGCGCTCCGGATCGGCGGTGAGGTTGATGGTCTGCTCGCCGGCGCGCAGCGCGTCGCAGGAGACCGAAAGGCTGGATAGCCCGACCTCGACGGCTTCGCCCTTCAGACCCCTGAGGAAATCCAGCGCGGCGTCGAGCTTGACCCGCACGCCGATCGCCTCCGGCGAGACGTCGGTGAAATCCTTCGGCGCGGGCGTAATACCGTCGTCGCTGGTCTGGTTGTCCAAGAATTCCTTCTCGCTGAGATCGGAATTATCCGTGGAAGCGACTTCGGTCACGTTTGAGCCGACGGTGATCTGGCCGCGGAATTCGAAGGTGTCGCCGACAGGCTTGCGCGACAACTTGACGGTGACCGGCAGCTTGTCGCCGATGCTCTGCGTGGTGCCGGTCAGGTTCTGGCCGTTGACGGTGAGGGGGACGACGAAGCGGTCCTTGCGGTCGGAGCCCTTTGCGGCGGGATAGCAGACATCGAGGGTGGCGGCCGTGACGGTCTTGCCCTGGCGGGTTTCCTTCAGCACGACGTCGGCATTGCCGTCCATCAGGCCGTCAATCGCGGTGAAGTAGCGCGTCTCGGTGGTGCCCGGCGCCGTCTTGGAGGGAAGTTTCATCTGGGCGAAGGCGAGGTGAGGGGAAGCCATCATCAGACCGAGCAGGCAAGGCAAGAGCGCGCGCATATGGATGTTCCTCAGACGGGACGGAATTGGCGTCGTCGTACCTAGCAAATCCTTGTAGCGTTTTCGAGCGAGGTGGATGCCGGTTCGCGTGAAGAAAACGCGTCAAAACAAAGAGAAAGCGCCGTATCGGTTCTCCCTCTGAACCGATGCGGCACCTGTCATTCGCCAAAAAAGAAGGCCGCCCGGAGGCGGCCTTCGATCTGTCTGAGGGAGAAGGGCAGGGCTCAGAAGCCCATGCCGCCCATTCCACCCATGCCGCCGCCACCGCCGGGCATTGCCGGCGCTGCTTCCTTCGGAAGTTCGGCGACCATGGCTTCGGTGGTCACCAGGAGGCCGGCGACGGAGGAGGCGTCCTGCAGCGCCGTGCGTACCACCTTGGCCGGGTCGATGATGCCCTTGTCGACCATGTCGACATATTCCTCGGTCTGGGCGTCGAAGCCAAACGTCTCCGACTTGTTCTCGAGGATCTTGCCGACCACGATCGAGCCTTCGACACCGGCGTTCTCCGAGATCTGGCGAACCGGAGCTTCCAGCGCCTTCAGCACGATGTTGATACCGGCCTGGACGTCGGAATTATCGTTGTTGATGCGGCCGACGGCCTTCTTGGCGCGCAGCAGCGCCACGCCGCCGCCCGGCACGATGCCTTCCTGCACGGCCGCGCGGGTCGCGTTGAGGGCATCCTCGACGCGGTCCTTCTTCTCCTTGACCTCGACTTCGGTCGCGCCGCCGACCTTGATCACCGCAACGCCGCCGGCGAGCTTTGCCAGGCGCTCCTGCAGCTTCTCGCGGTCGTAGTCCGAGGTGGTTTCCTCGATCTGCGCCTTGATCTGGGTGACGCGGGCCTCGATGTCCTTCTTCTTGCCGGCGCCCTTGACGATCGTGGTGTTCTCCTTGTCGATCACGACCTTGCCCGCGCGTCCCAGCATGTTGACGGTGACGCTTTCGAGCTTCATGCCGAGTTCATCGGAGATGAGCTGACCGCCGGTCAGGATCGCGATGTCTTCCAGCATCGCCTTGCGGCGGTCGCCGAAGCCCGGCGCCTTGACGGCGGCAACCTTCAGGCCGCCGCGCAGGCGGTTCACCACCAGCGTCGCCAGCGCCTCGCCCTCGACGTCCTCGGCGATGATCAGCAGCGGACGGCCGGACTGCACCACGGCTTCCAGCACCGGCAGCATCGATTGCAGGCCGGAGAGCTTCTTCTCGTGCAGCAGCACGAAGACGTCTTCCAGCTCGGCGGTCATCTTCTCGGCGTTGGTGATGAAGTAGGGCGACAGGTAGCCGCGGTCGAACTTCATGCCCTCGACGATGTCGACCTCGGTCTCGAGCGACTTGTTTTCCTCGACCGTGATCACGCCTTCATTGCCGACCTTCTGCATCGCCTGCGCGATCATCTTGCCGATGGCGGTGTCGCCGTTGGCCGAGATGGTGCCGACCTGGGCGACCTCGGAGGAGGCGGCGACCGGCTTGGCGCGCTTCTCGAGATCCTTGACCACGGCGGTCACGGCGATGTCGATGCCGCGCTTTAGATCCATCGGGTTCATGCCGGCGGCGACCGACTTGGCGCCTTCGCGGACGATCGCCTGCGCCAGCACGGTGGCGGTGGTGGTGCCGTCGCCCGCGGTGTCGTTGGTCTTGGAGGCGACTTCGCGCAGCATCTGCGCGCCCATGTTCTCGAACTTGTCCTCGAGCTCGATCTCCTTGGCGACGGTGACGCCGTCCTTGGTGATGCGGGGCGCGCCGAAGCTCTTCTCGATCACGACGTTGCGGCCTTTCGGACCGAGCGTCACCTTCACCGCGTTGGCGAGAACGTCGACACCGCGCAGCATGCGGTCGCGGGCCTCGCCGGAAAATTTAACGTCTTTCGCAGCCATTGTTTGAACTCCTGAATGATTGGGTACGATCGGTTGCCGCGCTAATACGTCGTCATTGCCGGGCTTGACCCGGCAATCCATCGCCTTCGCGAGACTCTTCCGAAGGGGATGGATGCCCGGGTCAAGCCCGGGCATGACAAGGATTCGTCTTAGCTCAGCACGCCCATGATGTCGGACTCCTTCATGATCAGGAGTTCCTCGCCGTCGAGCTTGACCTCGGTGCCCGACCATTTGCCGAACAGCACGCGGTCGCCGACCTTGAGGTCGATCGGAATCAGCTTGCCGGCCTCGTCGCGGCCGCCCGGGCCGACGGCGGTAACTTCGCCCTGCGACGGCTTTTCCTTGGCGCTGTCGGGAATGATGATGCCGCCCTTGGTCTTCTCTTCGGCATCGATGCGCTTGACCACGACGCGGTCGTGCAGCGGGCGGAATTTGGTTTTGGCCATGACGTCTCCTCTTGAAGTTCCTCTGGGAGGCTCGGTTTCAGGTCTGCACCATTGAAAATGGCTGGAATGCCGGGTATTCGACGCCGCCCCGGGCGGGACAGCACACCCCTTAGCAATCTTCGGATTTGAGTGCTAAACGTGGGGCCGGGAAATATGGCTTGGCGCTGATCCTGTCAAGCAAACAAGGGGGTTAAGGCCTTCTTGAGGCCAGTATAGGATGCTTCACGGAAACCAAATCGGTGCAGCGGCGTAAACTCTACCGACGTCATTGCTCCGGCAGGCTTTTTACGGTTGGCTGCTTGACGGGAGCGGCCAAATTGCTCGGGGGAATGCGATGATCAGCTCACGTAATGCGCGTACGGTTGCCAATCTGGCGATCGCATCGGCGCTGACGGTCTTGCTGGCGGCGTGCAGCAGCATGAGCCTGCCGTCGCTGTCGTCCGGCCCGGCACCCGATGCCGAACCCGCCGCTGCGCCGGAAATGCCGGCCACCATCCGGTCCGACGAGATCGTCGGCCGCTGGGGCCTCGCCTCGTTCCAGAATCCCAATGACCGCGCCCGCACCGAAGCCGCCGCACGCGGGCAGTGCAAGCAGCCCTATGTGATCGGCGCCGGCACGAGCGGCGGTGTCGTCATGCATCTGGCCGACCAGGCCACCCCGCAGGAACTCCGCCTCAAGGGCAGCCCGAGCGGCAAGAACTATATCGGACCGGCCGGTCCCGCCGGCGGCGAACAGGATCGCGAGATCGTCTCGTTCGACGGCCGCGTGCTGGTGACCCGCTTCATCGAAAAGGACGCCGCGGTCCGCTACGGCAACATGGTCTATGTCCGCTGCGCCCCGCGGGCGTGAGCTGGTGATTGATTAGACGCCGTCACTCCGGGGCGCGAAGCGAACTATGGTGCGCACTTGCGCACCAGAGAATCTCGAGATTCCCCGGTGTGCAATTGCACACCTGAAGTCTGGTCCTTTCGGACCATCCCGGAATGACAGCGCAACAAACAACAAAAAACGCCGGCATCGCTGCCGGCGCTTTTGTTTGGTCCGCGTTAACCGTCCGATCAATCGAACAGCGCGTCGATGTCGTCCTGTGAGGCGTGGCCGACGTCGCCGTCCAGCTTCGGGCCGTTGAGCAGCTTGGCATCGCCCTCGCGGGTGTCGACGATCGGCTGGGCGTGCGCCTTGATGGCGTCGACGCCGCCCCAGATGTCCATCATCGTGTAGATGTGCTGCTCGATGAACTTCATCGTCGTCATCACCTTGCTGATGCGCTGGCCGGTGAGGTCCTGGAAGTTGCAGGCTTCGAAGATCGAGACGACGCGTTCCTGAATTTCCTCGCTGAGCAGCTTCTGCTGGTCGGGCGAGATGTTCTTCGACAGCGCGGTCGCCGCCTGGTCGATCGCCTCGGTGGCTTCGAGGATCTGCTGGGTGGCCTGTTCGGTGCCGCCGACGACGGCGCCGAGTTCGCCGTTGACCTTGGCCATTTCCTGGCCGTCAAAGCTCTTGCCGTGCAGGGTGGCGATTTCGCGCTTGGTGCGGTTGATGGCGTCGTGAATGAGGTCGAGCTCGACCTTCAGCTTCTCGCACTGCTCGATCTGCGCGCGATAGGTTTCCAGCAGCGCGTGGGACTCGGCGATCTCGCGCGCAACATCCGCAACCTCGGTACCTGCGGCGCGGACGTGGCCGAAGCTAGCCATCTGCGCGCGGATCTGGCGCAGCTCGGCCATGATCTCGCGATGCATCGGGCCGATCTCGCCGCCCTCGGCAGGCATGACAATTGGCGCGTCGCCCAGAATGGCTTGTTCGATACGAAAACGCTTGCGATTGACCGACATGAGTTTTTCCCACCCCTTCATTTCACGTGTGTTTTTAGCGGATGCCCTTTAACGTCAGGTTCACGCCGGAACACGTCGTAGCGGCGGTTTGCCCGCGGCCGCACACCAACGATTAACCATGCAGGCCTGCGTTCACGCAAAATAAACGTTGTCCGACAAATCCGGACGCGCGTGCCGAAATGGTGAATCCAAACGCGGTTTTCGTTTACCAAACCGATTAGGTTTTGATTTGTATTGTTCGCGTGCAGCGGCGCTTCACTCGCGCCGTTGCATCGAACCCGCAGTGACGAACAGTACAGAGTACGTCGATGTCCGGAAAAATCCCTTTTGCGCTCCTCGCGAGCGTGTCTTGCCTTTGCTTTGCCAGTGAGGCCGCAGCGATCGACGCCTCGTCGTCGGTCGAGCCCACCGTGATCTACGCCCGCCAGCCGGCGCCGGTGCGCGTGGCCGCTGCCGGACGCTCCAATATGGGCGGCGGCTTCATCGAATTCCTGTTCGGCGATGCGCCGCAGGGCGGGCGCTACCAGCGGGAGCAGGCCTATCAGCCGCAGCCCGATTACGGTTATGGCGGGCAGCGCATGCTGCTGCCGCCGATGGATCCGCAGCAGTCGATGCGCCGCGAGCAGGAGCTGGTCGATCCGGCGCAGCACCGGCTCGATCCGAAATATGAAAAGCAGGTGGTCGAGTATCACGGCAAGGAAAGCCCGGGGACGATCGTGATCGACACCCCGAACAAGTTCCTGTTCCTGGTGCAGGGCGACGGCAAGGCGCTGCGCTACGGCGTCGGCGTCGGCCGGCCCGGCTTCACCTGGTCGGGCGTCAAGACGATCTCGGCGAAGAAGGAATGGCCGGCCTGGACGCCGCCGCCGGAAATGCTGGCGCGCCGCCCCGACCTGCCGCGTTACATGGAGGGCGGTCCGGATAATCCGCTCGGCGCGCGCGCGATGTATCTGGGCTCATCGCTCTATCGCATCCATGGCTCCAATGAGCCCTGGACCATCGGCACCAACGTCTCGTCCGGCTGCATCCGCATGCGCAATGAAGACGTGATCGATCTCTACGGCCGCGTCGGCGTCGGCGCGAGGGTGGTGGTGATCTGAAGTCTTCCGGGCTACGAAACAAAAACGGCCGCCCGATCAGGCGGCCGTTTCCGTTTCAGATTTCGCGACGGTCACGCGTAATCGCTGTCGCCATCGCCACCGAAGTCACCGTCATCGCCGTCGAAGTCATCGGAGTCGTGATCCATGTCGTCATCGTCGTGCGAGGCCTGATCGAAGTACCCCTGTCGCGAGCCGCTATCGCCGCTCCG
>NZ_LLXZ01000156.1:115768-115933 GCF_001440395.1 Bradyrhizobium jicamae
ACTGGTCACCCGACGGACGGCGGTCTTCGATGCCGCCGCGGTGGTTCGCGGGATCGCCGAACGCCTGCTGGTTGCCGCCGCCCATCATCGAGCGGATGCTGCCGGCCAGCAGCGAGCCGCCGACCACGCCGGCCGCGGCCGCCGCCGCGGTACCGAGGAACGAGC
>NZ_LLXZ01000157.1:0-1696 GCF_001440395.1 Bradyrhizobium jicamae
CGGCGGGCTGGCGCCATCGCGCCCGGCTTTCTGGCCACCGTTGATCGAAACCCTGCGCGCCTGGGCGCGCGCCGAAGCCGGTGCCGGACGGCTGCTGCCCTGGGTGCCGGTGGCATTCGGGACCGGCATCGCATTCTACTTCGCCGCCGATCACGAGCCGGCGCTGTCGGCGGCTGCCGTGGTGGCGATCGCGCTGTGCGCGGTAGCGGTGCTGTTGCGGCGGCAAAAATTCTTTCCCGTCGCGGTCATGATCGCAGCCGTTGCGGCAGGTTTTGCGATCGCGGCGTGGAAGACCGCGCGGGTCGCGCATGGCGTGCTGGCGCGGCCGATGTTTTCGGTATCGCTGACCGGCTTTGTCGAGACGCGCGACATCCGCGAGCGCACCGACCGTTTTGTGCTCCGTGTCGTCACCATGGAAAGCGCGCGGGGCCAAACAAAGCTCGAGCGCGTGCGGCTGTCGGTGAAGAAGGGGACTGCGCCACCGGTCGGCAGCTTTGTCGAACTGAAGGCGCGGCTGTTGCCGCCGCTTTCGCCAGTGCGGCCGGGCAGCTACGATTTCAGCCGCGACATGTTTTTCGCCGGCATCGGCGCCTCCGGCTTCGTGATGGGCGCGATCAAGACCACCGAGCCGCCGGAAGCCGGCGGGCTGCGCCTGCGCTATTCGGCGTTCATGCAGGGCCTGCGCGACACCATCGATGCGCGGATCAGGACCACGCTGGAAGGCGACAAGCGCGCGATTGCCACCGCGTTGTTGACCGGGCGGCGCGATGCGATCTCGCCGCCGGTGAACGATGCGATGTTCATATCCGGCCTCGGCCATGTGCTGTCGATCTCGGGCTACCACATGGCGGTTGTTGCCGGCGTCGTGTTCTTTGCGGTGCGGGCGCTGCTCGCCCTGTTTCCCGTGCTCACCGTCGGCTATGCCATCAAGAAATGGTCGGCGGCGGCGGCCCTCGTTGCTGCCGCGTTCTATCTGTTGCTGTCCGGCGCCGAGGTCGCGACGCAGCGGTCGTTCTTCATGACGGCCGTGGTCCTGATCGCGGTCATGGTCGACCGCCGGGCGATCACGTTTCGCACGCTCGCGGTCGCCGCCCTGATCGTGCTGACGGTCGCGCCGGAAGCCCTGGTGCATCCGAGTTTCCAGATGTCGTTTGCCGCCACGCTCGGGCTGGTGGCGCTGGTGCAGCTTGGCATGCCGCGCCTGTTCGCGACCGCAGATCACACCGCAACCGCCCGCGCGGCGCTGTGGGGTGGCCGCGAGATCACCATGCTGCTGCTGGCTTCGCTGGTCGCGGGACTTGCGACCACGCCCTACGCGGCCTTCCACTTCCACCGCATTACGCCCTATGGCGTGCTCGCCAATCTCGCGGCAATGCCGGTGGTGTCGGCGCTGGTGATGCCGATGGGGCTGCTCGGCCTCGTCGCAATGCCGTTCGGCTTCGACCGCCCGTTCTGGGCAATCATGGGCGTCGGCATCGAGTGGATGATTGCGGTGACGCAATGGGTCGCGGCGCTGCCCGGCGCGGTCGGCCGGGTGCCGGCGTTCGGTATCGGGCCGCTGATCGTAGCCAGCCTCGGCATCATCCTGCTCGGCCTGCTGCGCACGCCGCTGCGCTGGTCGGGCGCGGCGCTCGTGCTGGCGGCGGCGTTGTGGGCGGCGAGGGCACCACAGCCGGATATCCTGATTTCTGCCGAC
>NZ_LLXZ01000157.1:1985-19490 GCF_001440395.1 Bradyrhizobium jicamae
ATTGCGAGCGCGCCGCGCTCATTGTGACTCTGCGGCAGTCGCCCGCTTCCTGCGCGGCTTCCGTGATCGATGCCGAGCGGCTGCGGCGGCAGGGCGCCATGACGCTGCGGCGAGGCCGCGACGGATTTGTCGTCGAGGCGGCGAAACCGAGAGGAATCGACCGCCCGTGGTCGCCGGCCGTTGCTGACGCGGGCGAGACGGATGCCAGCGTTCTGACCCCGCGCGTCGTGCCGGCCCGCGCGGTCGATGCGACGCCGGCCGAGGCGGACCTTCAGGCGGAGGAGTAGGGAACGTCAGTGCGTGTCGATCGAGGGACTGGACGGATGGGCCGGTATCTCGAACGCGCCAAGGTGAAATTCTTCCGGAGCGTCGGGGGATGACGGCAGGCTGACCAGCGTAAACGACGCTTCAGGGAATTGCTGCCAGATCGCGAGGTCTTCCGCCGTGATGGTGAGCCAGCCGTATCGGAACATGTAACGTCCGGGCTCGGTGACGCGTCCGGCCCTTTGCCATGTAACTTTATTGACCACCGGCCGCCCCCTGCCGCGTTCTGAAATACCTATCACCATGATCCGCCGGCCTGAACCGGCGGATCGTATCCATGTGGCGTCTATCCGGTCACGATCGAAGCGGCCGGACGTGCTTCCGTCACCTTCGGTGCGCGCTCGCCACCGGTCTGAACCACCGGCAATTGCAGCACGGTCGCCCGCTGGCCTTCGCAAAGCTGCGTCACCAGCACATGGCTGCCATCGGGAAATTCGATCGCGTCATGATGACGGTCGGCGACTTCGGGTTCGATCTGATTGAATTTGCCGACCCGCCAGTCGGTGGTTCGCGTCCAGATCCAGCGGTTATCGTATTTGACGTCCTCGGCGAACGCCAGTTCGGTGCCGGGAAGCATGCAGACCGCCACTGCTGGCTCGCGTTCCGACGCAAAGCCGCGGGTCGATGTACCGCGGAACGTCGTGGTGATCAGCGTCTCGCCGACCTGGGCAGGCCGGGTAGCCACAGCATGCAGGCTATAGTCACACATCGGATGGCTCCCTCATTTGAGATAGCTGACCCGTGTCTTCAAGGTGGCACAGGCCCCTATCAGAGTGGACATGGCGCAGAGCTTTTTCTTGGTTCTGGGCAATTCTGCGGCCGGCGCACCGCGCCAAATTCACAAACGCGATAACGCGCATTGGTTCCAACCCCGCAGCAAAAAACCCCGGCCGAGGGGACGGCCGGGGTTCTTACGGATGTCTGCGGATCGCACATTGTTCAGTATTTGCGATAAAGGCCGATCAGCTTGCCCTGAATCCGGACCCGGTTCGGCGGCAGGATGCGGACTTCATAGGCGGCGTTGGCGGGCTCCAGCGCGATCGAGGCGCCGCGGCGACGGAAGCGTTTTAGCGTAGCTTCCTCCTCGTCGATCAGCGCCACCACGATGTCGCCGGTATCGGCGGTCTCGTTGCGCTGGATCAGCGCCATATCGCCGTCGAGAATGCCGGCCTCGACCATGGAATCGCCGCGCACTTCGAGCGCGTAATGCTCGCCGGAGCCGAGCATGTCAGGCGGCACGCTGATGGTATGGCTGCGGGTCTGCAGCGCCTCGATCGGCGTGCCGGCGGCGATCCGGCCCATCACGGGCACCGCGACCGGGCGATTGCCGTCATCCTCGGCGGCGGGCACGCTCACCGTGCGCTTGCCGAGCGTGCCTTCGATGACGCTCGGCGTGAAGCCGCGGCGTCCGTTGCCGGCAGCGGCGAGCTCCGGCAGCTTGATGACTTCGATGGCGCGGGCGCGGTTGGGCAGGCGGCGGATGAAGCCGCGCTCCTCCAGCGCCGTAATGAGGCGGTGGATTCCGGATTTCGAACGCAGGTCGAGCGCGTCCTTCATCTCGTCGAAGGAGGGAGGTACGCCGGCCTCTTTCAGCCGTTCATTGATGAAACGCAGAAGTTCATACTGTTTGCGCGTAAGCATCGCGAGCAATCCCCCGGTTGGCGTCGTTGTTTCGAATCTTCAGCGCCCAGATGGCGGGAGCGCCCAAACTCCCCAGCAGAGACACCAGCAGTCGAAACAAATCATGAACGGACACTATATGTTCGATATGTGTTCCGCAACCACTTAATTTCAGGTGAACGCGTCAGGGTTTCTGTCCGAGACGCGTCTCATGGCGTCATTCCGGTAGTCGCAACAGCTCGCACGACGAGCCCTTGGCGGCCGCCGGTGCGAATGGCGGACGTATCACTAATGCCTGTGCCGCAGCGAGATTCCCGAGCAGCGATGAGTCCTGATGGTTCACCGGCACGGCGACCAACGTGCCATCTTCACGCGCTTCGAAGCGCGCGCGCAGATAATCCTCGCGCTGGTCGTTGGCGGCGAGGTCGCGGCCGAGCAGGGCGCTTTCCCTGACGTGATGGACGTGGTCGCGGCCCGATAATGCGCGAATCAGCGGCACCAGAAACAGGAAGCCGCAGACATAGGAGGAGACGGGATTGCCGGGCAGGCCGATCACCCGCATCGCGCCGAGCCGCCCGTGCATCATCGGCTTGCCGGGCCGCATTGCGATCCGCCAGAACGCCATGGCGACGCCTTCGGCCTCCAGCGAGCGCTTGACCAGGTCGTGGTCGCCGACCGAGGCGCCGCCCATGGTGATCAGGATGTCAGCGTCGGCCTCGCGGGCGCGGCGGATGCCTTGCGTGGTCGCAGCGACGGTGTCGGCGGCGATGCCGAGATCGATGACGTCGGCGCCCTCGGCGCGGGCCAGCGCCCGCAGGCCATAGCCGTTGGAATAGACGATCTGGCCGGGGCCGGGGTTTTCGCCCGGCATCACCAGCTCGTCGCCGGTGCCGAGTACGGCGACTTTCGGGCGGCGGTGTACCGCGAGCTCCGGATAGTTCATGCCGGCGGCGAGCGACAGGTCGCGGTCGCTGAGACGGCGCCCGCGTTTGAGCAGGACGTCGCCCTCGCGGAAGTCGACGCCGGCGGCGCGGACGTGCCGTCCCCGAATGGCAGCTTCGGTGATGGTGATGTGATCGCCGTCGGCTGCCGTGTCTTCCTGGATGATGACGGCGTCGGCGCCATCTGGGATCACGCCGCCGGTGAAGATCCGCACCGCTTCGTTTGGGCCGACCTTGCGCTCGAACGGGCGGCCGGCGGCGACTTCGCCGATCACCTTCAGCCGCGCGGTAGTGTCGGCGGCATCCGCGGCGCGTACTGCATAGCCGTCCATCGCCGACATCGCCTGCGGCGGCTGCGTCCGCCGCGCGGCGATGTTGCGCGCGAGGATGCGGTGATGGGCGGCATCGAGCGCCACCATTTCTTCGGGCAAAGCTTCCGCGCCGGCAAGGATCGCAGCAAGCGCATCGGCGACAGGCATCAAGGCCACGGGCAGACCTCCGTCAAATTCCAAGCGCTTAGATTCCAAGCGCAGTCAGTGCCCTGGCCACGTCATCCGTCGATGTCACGTGGATGGCAGAAAGGCCGCGCGCCCGCGCACCTTCGATATTGGCGGCCGAGTCGTCGAAGAACAGAATCCGCGACGCCGGCACGCCTATCGCCTTTATCACATGATCATAGGCCTCAGCGTCGGGTTTGCGCAAACCGATGCTCGAGGACAGAAAGATCTCGCGGAAATGGCCGAGCACACCGGCATAGGCCCGCGAAAAATGCGCGACATGGGCCGGATTGGTGTTGGAGAAGGCATAGAGAGGCAGGCGCTTGGCCGCGCCAGCCAGCAGCGGTGCAATGCCGGGCATCTCGCCGGTGAAGATCGCGTTCCAACCCTCCAGGAACTGCGCATCGGTGATGCCGATGCCAAGCGACTGACGCAGGTTGGCAAAGAACGCGGCGTCGTCGATCCGGCCGGTCTCGTGATGCTTGAAACTGTCGTTGACGACAAAGCGGCCAGCGAGGTCGGCGGGCGCGCAGCCCGCATGCCCCGCCCAGCAGGTCATCACCTGGTCGAAACTTATATCGAGCACGACACGGCCGAGGTCGAACAGCAAGGCGTCGACGGAGTGGGGCACTGGCGGCAAATTCATGGCAGTCGTTTACAAAACCCGACCGGCCTCGGCAACGGCCACGGCGATTTGCGCCCCTGCCCAATCCGGCGCTTAAGCCGGTGCACGAGCTGTGCTAAGCGTGGGGCAAACAGGGAGTGGTGGCATGAAAATCCTGGGTAGAATTTTGGGCGCTGCGGCTGTGGTCTCGTTGCTGGCCGGATCCGCTTTGGCCCAAAGGGGTCCCGCCAAATATGGCGAGGAGGACAAGCCAAAGACGCCGGCGGAAATCGCGGCCGAGAGGGACGCCGAGCGCGCCTACAAGCGGTCGCTCGGCAATATTCCGGAACAGCAGAAGGGCAGCGATCCCTGGGGAACCATGCGCGGCGACAACAACGCCCCAAAGGCCGACAAGGCTGCGGCGGCGAAGCCCAAAGCCAAGTCCGCGGATACCAAGGCTGGCACCAACGCAAAGTAGAAGACACATCCCGGCGCTGTGCCGGGACAATGATGTCCGCGACGCGAGGCAAGCATGACGGAAACGCTGCTGTTTTCCCCGATGACAATTCGCGGCGTCAGCTTGAAGAACCGCATCGTGGTGCCGCCGATGCATCAATATTCGGCCGAAAAGGGCTTTCCGACCGACTGGCATCTGATGAACGCCGGCAAGTTTGCCGCCGGCGGCGCCGGCCTCGTGGTGGTGGAATCGACCAAGGTCGAGCGGCGCGGCTGCGGCACCGTCGGCGATCTCGGCATCTGGGACGACAAGTTCGTCGCGCCGCTTGGCCGCCTCGTCCAGTTCATCAAGCAGCAGAACGCGGTCGCCGGCATCCAGCTTGGCCATTCCGGTCGCAAGGCGCGCGCGAGCCGGCCGTGGGAAGGCGACCGCCCGCTGCAGCGGACGCCCGATATCGAGGATTGGGAGGCATGGCAGCCGGTGGCGCCGAGCGCGATCGCCCATAGCGAAAAATGGCCGGTGCCGCGTGCGCTCGAAACCGGCGAGGTGAAGGATCTAGTGCAGGCCTGGGGGCAGGCAGCGCGCCGCGCGCATGAGGCGGGTTTTGACGTGCTGGAGCTGCACGGCGCCCATGGCTACCTCGTGCACGAGTTCCTGTCGGAGCGATCCAACCAGCGCACGGACGAATATGGCGGCTCGGAAGCTGGTCGCATGCGCTTCCTGATCGAGGTGACGGAGGCCGTGCGGACGCACTGGCCCGACCACAAGCCGCTATTCGTCCGCCTGTCGGTCGAGGACAATGCCGGCTGGGGACCGGAGCAGAGCGCGCGGCTGGCAAGAATCCTGAAGGCAAAAGGCGTTGACGTCATCGACTGCTCCTCCGGCGGCATCTCCGAGGCGGCGCCGATCCTCGGCAAGGAAATCAAATTTGGCTACCAGGTGCCGCTGTCGGAACATGTCCGGCGCCAGGCCGAGATCATGACCATGGCGGTCGGCCTTATCATCCATGGCGACCAGGCCGAGCAGATCCTGCGCGACGGGCAGGCCGATCTGATCGCGGTCGGCCGGGAAATCCTCAACAATCCCAATTGGCCGATGGATGCCGCCCTCAAGCTCGGCGTCGAGGGCCCGTTCCGCAACGTTCCGCCGCAATTCGGCTACTGGCTCGGCACCCGTGCCAAGCGCGGCTTTGGAACCCGGCCTTCCACCTGGCAAAACGGGCTGCAGGAGGCCGATCAAGCGGCTTCAAATTCGTAGCGATCTCAGATCCGTAATGCCTGCCTGAGCGTAAACGACACACCTGAAAACGTCCGTATTGCCGCGGGCTGGCATGCCTTGATCCGACCAAAAAGCCATTGTGAGTTGGTGGGGATGGGACAGGGGCGCCGATTCACATGGGATGGTGGGCGTCCGTAGAGATAAAGGGACGCCCCACGATGCGCAGGAATATTGCCTTTCTTCTCGGCACCGTGACGGGCGCGTGTCTGACCGTTCTCGTGGCTGGACCGCAGGGGACCAATCTGGTGGCGGCGGCAAAGGCCGCGGCCCGTTCCGACACCTATAACCAGCTCAATCTGTTTGGCAGCGTGTTCGAGCGGATCAAGACCAGCTATGTCGAGAAGCCCGACGATTCCAAACTGATGGAAGGTGCCATCAACGGCATGATCTCCGCGCTCGATCCTCATTCGCGCTACATGAATGAGAAGGGCTGGAGCGACATGCAGGAGACCACCCATGGCGAGTTCGGCGGGCTCGGCATCGAGGTCACGATGGAAGAGGGCCTCGTCAAGGTGGTGACGCCGATCGACGAGACGCCCGCGGCGAAAGCCGGCATGCTGTCGGGCGACGTGATCACCCAGATCGACGACGAGCAGATTCAGGGCATGAGCCTCGAACAGGCGGTCGCCCGGATGAAGGGCCCCGCCAACAGCAAGATCCGGCTCAAGGTCATGCGCAAGGGCTCGGCTGCGCCGATCGATGTCGCCATCGTGCGCGAGATCATCCGGGTGCGGCCGGTCCGCCACAAGACCGACGGCGGCGATGTCGGCTACATCAGGATCACCCGCTTCAACGAGCAGACGACCGAGGGCCTAAAGAAGGCAATCGCCAGCATCTCCAAGGAAATTCCGCCGGAAAAACTTGCAGGATTCGTCGTCGACCTCCGCAACAATCCCGGCGGCTTGCTCGACCAGGCCGTTTCGGTGTCGAGCGCCTTCATGAACCGGGGCGAGGTGGTCTCGACCCGCGGCCGCACCTCGGAGGAAACGCAGCGCTTTACCGCGCGCGGTGGCGACATCACCAAGGGCAAGCCGCTGGTCGTGCTGATCAATGGCGGTTCGGCTTCCGCGTCCGAGATCGTGGCCGGCGCGCTGCGCGACCACAAGCGCGCGACCTTGGTCGGCACGCGTACGTTCGGCAAGGGCTCGGTGCAGACCATCATTCCGCTTGGCGCCGGCAACGGCGCGCTGGCGCTGACCACGGCGCGCTACTTCACGCCGTCGGGCCGCTCGATCCAGGCCCAGGGCATCGCGCCCGACATCGAAGTGCTGCAGGACGTGCCGGACGAGCTCAAGGGCCGCGCCGACCTGAAGGGCGAAGCCTCGATGCGCGGTCACCTCGCCGCCGAGGGCGCCGAGCAGACCGGCTCGCAAGCCTACGTTCCGCCGAACGAAAAGGACGACAAGGCGCTGAACGCCGCCTTCAACCTCTTGCGCGGTGGCAGCGTGAACGCGAACGCGGTGGCCGCCGCGAAGCGGGCGGTACCGAATTAAATTCGAGGCAATCGTAGCCCGGATGAGCGGAGCGATATCCGGGAACGGTCTATCCAGCATATCGCTGCGCTCACGCGGGCTACGTCGTGCCGCCGGCAACACGTGCCGAATGTAGCGCGTGGCGATCCTTTAAAAGGGGCATCGTCACGGGGCGCGTGACAATTCGGAACACGACCACTTTTCTTGAAACCTCATCTCCATTCAACCGTAGCTCGCGCCAAACACCAAGCGCGTTCGAATGGAGTGGTCATGTCGAAAAAGTGGACCTTGCTGGCCCTGATTTTTTCCCTTTATCCGAGCGGAGCCCCGCAGGCCAATCCGCTGGATTCGCCCGACATCGTCTATATCGACGGGCTGCCGTGTAACCGCGCGTGCCAATCCTACATGGCCTGGTCGGATCGAGCCTTGTCCGCCCGGCACCGCGGGGAACGCGAGACGGTTGTCGTCGTGCCGGTTGAGGCGGAACCGGCCGGACCGGACCACGCCAGTCCCGCGCGCGTGACAAGGCACGGCGCGTCGGCATCACGCTCGGCGCCGCGCAGCAGCATGGCGGCATCGAAGACCAGGCCGACGAACGCCAAGAAGGCTGCCGCTCCCAGCCCTGCCGCCGCCGGCAAGAATGCTCCACCGGCCACGCCGCCCGTGGCCGGCGACAAGGCTGTCGCCGGCGGCCAGACGCCGGAGCGCAAACTGGAAATCCCTCAGCAGCCGGTGCCCAACCAGACAGCCGCCATCGCCGCGCCGCAGCCCGCGGAAGCTCCCAAATCTGAAGCGAAGTCCGAGGTGAAGCCTGAAGCCAAGCCTGAGGTAGAGCCTGAAGCCAAGACCGAAGCGAAGACCGAGGCGAAATCGGAGGTCATCTTGCCGCCGCCGGCCACGCTCGAACTCGCTGCGACTCCCGCTGCGCCAGAGACCGCCGCAACGCCTGCCGCCGTCGCCAGCGCTCCCGCGACACGAACCCTGCAGCAGCAGGTGGTGGAGGCGACGGGCCTGGCCGATCTCGTCACGGCGATCGGAACAGGCCGGGAAGCGGCCAGCAATCTGGACAATCCGGAAATAGAGCCGGCCCGCGACAGCGCGAAGACGGCATCCACATCTCCCGACGAGCAGGACAATCTGGTTGCGCTTGTGCTGGCACGTCCGGAGATAGGTTCATTGTCCGACCTGAACAACAAGAACATCGCGATCGAGGAGAAGCAATCCGCTTCCAGCGGCCGTGTCAGCGCCGCCTTCATGGCCGCGGGCGCCGCGGAAGTCCAGTTCAGCGAAGGACAGCGAGGCGCGATCGACCGCCTGATCAGCGGCGAAGTCCCGGCCGCGGTCCTGACGCTGGCCTCGCGCGAAGCCGCCGCGGGGTTTCCCGATATCAAGGGCTTCAAGACGTTCCGGGTACCGCTCGCACAGAAGGCGCGGCTGTAGTGGCCGCGGTCAAATGTCGCCCCGGGTGCATTACCTTCTGGCGGTCTTGCACCAAGGACGACCATTCTCTGCCAACGACTACTCCTTCCAGGCCAAGGTACGGTTTTCGGTATTTTCGACCTGTAGCCGGCAAACTTTCTTCAGAAGCTGACTGAGTGATGAATGTCCTATCCATCCGTCCGCAATCCCGGGAAACTGCTTACTGAGAATGTGCCCAAGCGTTGCCACGTTGGCTCGATGCCCTTTTTCTGACTCGGCAAAATATCGATCGATGGCATCGGCCACTTTTTCAGCAGTAGGCTGATCGCTCGGGATTCCCGCCGATGTCTCTGCGATTACCTTGTCATCCTGTTCAAGTATCTCCAGCATGGATCGTTCATCGATGATGGAATCGCAGGCCGCGCGATAAGCGACAGAGGTCTCCATCGCGGCGTACACTACCGTGGTTTTCATGTGCTTGCGCAGCCGTATGATCAGCGGCGTGTAGTCCGCATCTGCGGCCATGATGACGTACTCATCGACGTGAGGGTAGTGCGCAACGGAATCAAGAACATCCATGACAATGTGGGTATCGGCGCTGGTCTTGCCCTGGTTGGTGAGAGGAGGCGTATCAATGACTTCCCACCCGTCCCGAACAAATGACTGCCGATAAGTCGAATACGGCTGGCTGTTTCCAACTCGACCCACTGGATTTAGATAGCAGCGCCGAATAACAAAATTGTGGGATGTGTCCTCGACTTCCGAACCCCGCATTCCCTGAAAAGCGCCTAGCCAGCGGGCTGGATCTGTGGCGAACTCCTTTGCGGCATCCTTGGACTGCTTGAAAAGGGAGCTGAAAACGTTGTCGAAATCGAGAAAGATACCGGAAATGTATTTGGGCAAAATCACTCTCCTCAGAATCAAGCGTGAGCGTGTACCGCAATACATGTACTATTCCAGACTGCCGGTTTCCGGCAACCTAGAAACAACTTAAGATGGCAGCTCCGGCCGGAGCGAAGCCACCTCCGGGGGCTTCATTTCATGCAAGCCACTGCTGGAACCGGATGAAATCGATCTGAGCCGGAGTCGTGGGAAAAATAAAAATTGGGCATCACCGTTTTCGTGTTCGACAAGCGCGTAGCGAAGGCTCAGGCCAACTATGGTGTCTGGGTCGGACGCGAGATTGCAGCCGCTCCCAAGAACGCCTGGAACAAGCTGGAATCGTCGTCGCCTCGTTTACGAAAGTGGTTTGCCGACATGCGCAAAACCTTTCCGTTAATCGGGGAATCGGATCCGGATGATTCTTACGGAACGGAATATTGCTTCTACAGGAATGTAATCGACGCAGTCTTCGCGAGCTCGATTGGGGAGGAGGGAGTTCGCAAGGCATGGAAACTCGCCGAGAAACATGGCCTGCGCATCCTGATCGGCGATGAGCTGCTACCTGCCGCCGCGCCGAGAGGGAAACGGGATTTCCATATCTCGGTGCTCCATGGAGCCAAGCCGGACAAGCCTGGCGTGTCGCCAAACGTATGTTTTGTCTTGTTTGATCCCGAATTGACGCGCGTCTCCCCGAGCACGGCGAGGAATTGGGATCTCGAGCAGGTCGAAACGGGAGCGTGGAGTAATGACCCGTCGATTCTGTCGGGAGATCGGCTGAGGCAATGGAAGGATCAGCTTGCGGCGCGCAATCTGGATTCGTTGATTTCGGAGATGAGATTTTATCGCGAGCTCATCTTCGTTCGGGTCACCCAAAAGAATGGCAGCTCGATGGTCTCACCGATAATGGAGCTATCGCATAGGCTCGGCCTGCCGCTACAAGTTTACGTAAATCTGGCTTGAGGCGGGGCCTGAATTGCGGTGACGATGCTGCCAGTTCTCGCTCGATTTGATGCGTGGAACACCGTTGGCGCGCGCGGGCTGCTGCCCTTGTCCCCATGCTGTTGATATGCGCTGAGCCGCGCTCGTAACCGATAGCCGGCTCGACCGCGTCGGTTCCAGATGAGGATGTGCTGCACGCAATTGCTTCGCGGCCAAGATCGACTTAACGTGAAATAAAAAGACCGAGTGGAAACGCTATGGCTATTATTAAGACAACCGAGGCCGGACTCTACCGGATCCCGTTGGCCGTTACCCTGTCCGACAGCACGCACGGCGAACTCAAAGCGTTCGAGCTGGTGACGTGCCGTGTCCGGGACTCAGACGGGGCCGAAGGTGTCGGATATACATACACCGTCGGCCGCAATGGTGGCGCGATCGCCGACATTCTCCAACGGGAGATCCCCGAACTGATCGAGGGCCGCGACGCCGATGACACTGAAGCCATCTGGCATCACGTCTGGTGGGCCCTGCATTACGGCGGGCGGGGCGGACCGCCAGTGCTTGCGCTCTCAGCGCTCGATATCGCGTTGTGGGACCTGAAGGCTCGCCGCGCCGGTCTGCCGCTATTTCGCATGCTCGGCGGCTTCGACGCCCGCGTGCCTTGCTACGCCGGCGGGATCGACCTCGACCTCTCCATCGAGAAGCTTTTGAAGCAGACCGACGACAACCTTGCAAAAGGCTTTCGCGCCATCAAGATGAAGGTCGGTCGTCCCGATCTCGCATCCGACGTCGCGCGCGTGCAGGCGATGCGCCAACATCTCGGCAATGGCTTTCCTCTGATGGCGGATGCCAACATGAAATGGACGGTCGAGGAAGCCATCCGCGCGGCGCGCGCGTTGCAATGCTGCGATCTCACCTGGCTGGAAGAGCCAATCATTCCCGACGATATTGTCGGACACGCCCGCATCATGGCTGTCGGCGGGGTTCCGATCGCGGCCGGTGAAAACCTGCGTTCGCTTTGGGAATTCAAGAATTACATCGCCGCTGGCGCGGTGTCCTATCCCGAGCCCGATGTCACCAATTGCGGCGGGGTTACAGTTTTCATGAAGATCGCGCGGCTGGCAGAAGCCTTCAATCTACCGGTTACCAGCCACGGCGCACATGATGTCACCGTGCATTTGCTCGCGGCCTGTCCGAACCGCTCCTATCTGGAAGCACACGGATTTGGGCTCGATAGTTACATCGAGCACCCGCTTGTTCTGAATGAAGGCTTGGCATTGGCGCCGACGCGGCCGGGCCACGGGATTACATTCGACTGGAAGGGCTTGGCGCGACTGTCAAAGTAACAGAAGACGCTGGCCGCGTCCTTCAAGCGCTCCGTCTCGCCGTGCTGCAGACACGACGAATGTTTCGGTTGCAGTGACTTGGATTGGGAGTGACGTTGCACTCGTCACTTCGATGAAGGCGCTCATTTCCGGTTCGAGCTGCTGGATGGCTGGACTGCGTCCGCTCAATTTCTGCCGCCCCGGTCGCTGCGCATTCACACGATTTTCTTCAGCAACTTCAAGCTGATTTGCGCCGTCCAGGCGTGCGTGTAAAAATAAATCGCTTCGCGCGAGACCCAAATCACGCCTACAAATCCCGCCATCCCGTTCCGAGAAGAGGGGCGTTGGCCATCGTCACGAACGTTGGGACGGGTTGCGGTGGACGCGGCAGCGTCGGGCGCGAGGGGTGTTCGCAGGGCGGTTAGCCGTGAGTGAACACAGCGCGCAGGACGTACGGCGCTTAAACGCCTTCGCCAGAGCTTCGACTGGCCAGCACTTGGCAGGTGATGTCTTTGGCGAAGGAAGCTGCGTACGGCAAAACCGTGTGGGCTATATTTTGGTATTCGGTGAAACACGCCGAAACTACAAAAACCCTTTAAAACAAGGACTTTTCGACTAGCCTGTTCGAGGGCGTTTCAGTGGGTTTCGCCAAATCTAGGGCCGGGCCCAAGACCTTCGACAACGCAACCAGACCGAAGGCCCTGAAGCCCGTCCATGGTCCCAAACCCTGACGGAGCTGAAACCATGACCGATACTATCACGACAAACCAACCGGCCAAGCGCGGGCGCAACGGCAGTGTCATCCTCACCGACCGCATGTGCGAGAAGCGGGTCACAAAGCGGGTCAAAATCTAAGACAAGCGTGTCCCCGGCCTGTATGCCAGCGTCACTGTCGCTGGCATCGCGACCTTCAGTCACAAGTTCACCGACCCGGCGATCGGCAAGCAGCGCACGGCGTGGCTCGGCATCTACAACCCGGAGACCTTCCGGGTCGAGCATGCCCGCAGCAAGGCTTACGCCGCGAAGGCCATGGACCCGGCGGCGCTGGTCGCGCAACTGCACCAGCGCAAGGTGCAGAAAGCCAGGCACGGCATGACGGTCGCAAAGATGATCGAGGAACGCATCGACTGGATGAAGACGCTGGAAAGGAAAAAGGACGGCGAGATGCGCCCCCGCATTGAAAGCTGGAGCAACAGCGCCAGCCATTTGCGCCGCTTCGTCAAGCCCACGCTCGGCCACATGGACCCGCGCGAGGTGACGCGCCAGCACATCGCGGAACTGTCGAACGACATCCTTGAGGGCAAATTTGGCGTCCCCTCGGTCAGCAATGCCCGGCACATGAGGCGGGCGGTGAGTGGCCTGTACACTTGGGCGGGAGAGGCTGGCCGGGACTACGTTTCGGAAACCCATCGGCCCTGCTTCAACCTTCCGAAACTGCCGAAGGAGCATGCCCGCGAAAGGGTGCTGACCGTGGATGAAATCCGGATTTTCTGGCATGGCCTCGACCGCGACGACCTGCCTTGGGATCGCAAGACGCGGCTGGCGCTCAAATTCGAACTGGTCACCATGCTTCGCTCACGCGAACTGCTAGGCGCAGAGCGCGATGAACTGTTCGACCTCGACGGCAGCGCGCCTTACTTCCGCGTGCCGGCCAAGCGGGTCAAGAAGCGTCGCGTGATCGAGCAGCCGCTCTCTGATCTGGCCGTCGAGATTATCCGCGAGGCGATGGCCAGCGACGCACAACAGTTTGTCTTTGAAAGCCCGGTCTATCCGGGGCAGCCGATCCACCGCATTGCGATGGCAACCGCGCTACGCGGCACCAAGCAGGAGAAGAACAAGGACAAGAGCAAGAAGCCGGGGCTATGCGAACTATTAGGCCTGAAGGTGTTCACGCCGCATGATCTGCGTCGCACCGCCGCTACGCTTGCCGGCGAACTCGGGTACTCGGACGCTGCCATCGCAAAATGCCTGGATCACGCGGTGACGAAGGATGATGGCGAGAGGGTCAATCGGGTCACCGGCATCTACAATCAGTCGAAACGTGCGCAGCAGAAGCGCGCCGTGCTGGACGGGATCGCCGCCGAGCTACGGCGAATCGTTGGCGGGCCCGCGAAGCACCAGAACGCGCGACTCGCAGCCTGACCCCAGATGGCCTCACAACAAGCAAGCCCGGTCGACTTGGCCGGGCTTTTTCTTTTGAAACACCGTGAAACGCGCTGTTTGGCCGCTGATGCGTCGGTGCGCCGCCCGATGTCTGGTAGCGTAGGCTCCAGAACAGCGCACCAGCGAGGCGCGCTGGCGGTCGATGCCGCCGTCCGAAGTGCAACATGCCGTCAGATCGGTGACTTAGTCAGAAGCCGAGACGCGGGGCCGACGTCCTTTGCCCCGGCGACGGTTCTGATCGAATTCATCGACTGCGCTCTGCCACGCGATGATCTCATCTTCAAACCAAACGCGCCGGTTCGGTGAGATGTACGTCGATCTCGGAAACCGACCTGCCTTCTCCATGCGGTAAAGTGTGGTGCGGCCGACCGGAACGATATCGAGAACTTGCTTCTCGCTCATCATGCGTCGAGGTCGTGATCCGGGAGAACCGTCCTCCGCCTCAGCTTCTCTGCGATTTGTGACCATTACGAGGTCCTTACCGATTTGGCCTGTTTACATGCAACTCCGGCCAGCAGTGTAAACACCTTGGTGTTTCAGCCAGTTTCTGCCGTAATGTCGGGGTTGAGTACAGCTAAAGCGGCGACGCGGTTTCGATCCGCCGCTTTAGGACCGAGCCGCACCAACATGGCCGAATCAAAACAACCATCGCAGGAGCATTATGCCCGGCATTACCCAGTGGTGATGCAGTGTGCTGGGTTGACCGAGGGTGACGGTTTCGAGAGGGTGTTTGATCGCGCTATCCGAACGATTTTCGGTAGTTACTGGATCGCACACGATCAAGTCACGATCGCCGGTATCAATGAGGCCTTTGAGCAGTACGCGAAAGGCCAAGCTATAGTGCGTGAGGCGCTTCGGTCGCTCGGGCCCATTTTGGGCGAGATAAAGTTTGCGGCGAAACTCCAAGAAGCTCCTGAATCGGGCCGTCTAGGTTTAGCTGCGGCTCATTTTTCCTTGCGCTCTCGGGTCTCCAACCGGATCGCACCGAACCGCGATCTCGACGCCGTGATGGACGAACTGGAACGTGGAATTAACTTTTTGAAGGATAATCCCGATGTGCTCGCGCGCCTGCTTGGGCGCCACCTGGGCGATTACCGAAAAGACAATGAAGTAGCACTAGTAATCGAGCCGGCTCTCGGTTTGCTAGAAAAAATTGGTTTCCGGCCGTCACGCAAGTTAACGCGCAAGGCCTTCTTTAACGCCCTGTTCGAACTTATCGGAATTGACAAGAAACGGCGCCCAGATAGGCGGAGCATCGACGTGATCGCAGGCGCGCGGCGCGTCCGCTCCTAAAGCGGCGGTCGAATATCAATCCCCGCTTTAGCTAAAGCTGCGGCTCGAAACCCGCTAACCGCTTTAGCTGTACGAAATCACAACAAGGTTCATGATAGCAGAGCGCAAAATGCCCGGCGGGAAGCCGGGCATTTCGCAGATGAATCTTGTTGCAGTCTCTCCGCGCCGCGCCAACAGCACGAACAGGGCTCACTTATATGCCTGTCTCATTTTATCTGCAAGAGCCGCTTTGTGTAGAGGCCTACACGAGCAGGCGGACAACTCCAGTTCGACCACAAAGAAATGACCGACGCCGCAAAGCAGCGTCGGAGAGAATTGGATTTACGTCGAAACAGACCCAATCGAATTTTGATCAACACAGTGGCGAAGGTAGCGGCGACTGTCCACCAAAGCGGCGGTATGCCGAAATCCCGCATCTGGTTATTCGTCATTGCCAATGCGTCCGCCGTGCCGGTCGGCGACGCTTTGTTTTTTATCATACCGGTCAGACAGGAGGATCCGATGATCGATAAATCCGAACTGAAATTGGTCGAGGCCGCCGCCAGTGACGATCCCTTTGATCTGAACCGGCTGCGGCTGAACCCCGAGATGTTGGAAGCGATTAGCGTCACCAAGTTGTTGACGACAGTGCCGGTGCGTAAGCCGCTCCCTCAGGATTTCGTCCGTGTCCGGCCGGAGCCGCAATATCGGGAATCGCTGGCCTTCATTGAATTGAAGGATGATCGCGAGACCTTCATCGTCGACCTTGGCGCGGTACCGGAGCTGGGAGGCGAGTGCTTCTTTGCCACTTTGTTCACGGCGACGACTCGGACAGGCGTGCTGTTTATGTGGCCGGTCAAGATACCAGTGGATGGTAGGACCAGCGAATGGAACGTATCCGCCGCCACCGCCGCCCAACATGCGATGAAGGACTGGGTCCGCGTCAAGTCCAACATGAGTCTCGGAGCCTACGAAATCTTCGAAGCCCAGGGCAGCATTCCAGATCCAATCTGGCCGGAACTGTCGTTCGAGGAGATCATTCGCATTGCCTTCAAGGATAAGATTATCCGCAGTTTTGACCATCCCGTGGTCAAGCGGCTGTGTGGCGGGTAGCGAGCCATGCTCGATCGCCTCCACTTCAAGCGGATCGTGGCCATCGATTTCGAATTTGAATTTGGTGGTCACGATTCGGCGGCTGCAGCCAGCCGGTCCGGCGAACAGCCGCGTCCGGTTTGCATGGTGGCGAAAGAGTTGTGCAGCGGACAAATCTGGCGGCTATGGCGTGGTCAGTTTGAAAAACAGCCGCCATTTCCGCTGGGTGCTGACACCCTGTTGGTTGCCTACTACGCCAGTGCCGAGCTGGGCTGCTTCATTGCGTTGGGCTGGGCGCAGCCAATGTATGTACTCGACCTATTCACCGAATTCCGCGCCCGCACCAATGGCCGCAGCCTCACGCACGGCGCGGGTTTACTTGGTGCTGCGGCCTATTTCGGCATTGATGGTATCGATATCACAGAGAAGCAGGACTTGCGCCTGCGCATCCTGTCCGGCGGCCCGTGGTCGGCTGACGACCGCAGTGCAATCCTCGACTACTGCGCGAGCGACGTTGATATGCTGGCAAAGCTGTTGCCGGCGATGCTGCCGCGCATTGATCTACCGCGCGCCCTGTTGCGCGGAAGGTTCATGAAGGCCTCCGCGGCGATCGAGTGGAACGGCACGCCGATCGACACGGTGACACTCGACCGGCTGCGCGTTCACTGGACCGGCATCCAGGACGCGCTGATCGCCGGCATTGATCGCGATTATGGTGTGTTTGAGGGCCGTAGCTTTCGCCTCGAACGCTGGCAGCGCTGGCTTGCCGATCACGGAATCCCCTGGCCAAGGCTCGACACTGGCCGGCTTGATCTGTCGGACGACACATTCCGGCAAATGGCGCGCGCGTATCCGGCCGTCTCACCCATGCGCGAATTGCGCAGCGCGCTGTCCGAACTGCGGTTGAATGATCTCGCCGTCGGGCATGACGGCAGGAACCGCACGATTCTGTCCGCCTTCCGCTCCCGCACTGGCCGCTGTCAGCCGAGCAACACCCGTTACATCTTTGGCCCGAGCGTGTGGCTGCGCAGTTTGATCCTGCCGCCGGAAGGCTACGGCATCGCCTATATCGACTGGTGCCAGCAAGAGCATGGCATTGCGGCCGTTTTGTCCGACGATCGTGCCATGCAGGCGGCCTATACATCGGGCGATCCCTACCTCGAGTTCGCCAGACAGGCCGGCGCCGTGCCCGCCGACGCCACTAAGCATTCGCACGGTGC
>NZ_LLXZ01000158.1 GCF_001440395.1 Bradyrhizobium jicamae
TCGCCGCCGTCAAGGCGTGGTCTGGCAACAGCGGAATGGGTTGCGTCATCGGAGCGACGACCATCCTTGACGGCGTCTGCGCGCGACGTCGTTGTGGCGGCAGGTCGGGACGAAGAAACGGTTCCTGATCGAACAAAGAAACGTCCGGATCAGCCGGCCTGCAGGAGCGCGGTCGCGGGACGCTCATGGTCCCACGGGATCCCGCGTGCCACGACGGCGTTGACGAAAATAAGCAGCTTTCTGGCACAGGCGATGAGCGCGCGCTTGTGCCCCTTTCCAGCGGCGATCAGCCGTTTGTAAAGGGTAATGAGCTGCGGATTCCAACGGAAGGATGCCGGCAGGGCGGCGGTATAAAGCGCGCGGCGCAGCCGTTCGCGTCCGCCGTTGATGCGACGGACGCCGACATGCTTACCGCTGTCGTCGTCATAGGGAGCGAGCCCGGCGAGTGCTGCGGCTTGCTCACGGGTGAGCTGACCGATCTCGGGCATGCGCACCAGGATGGCGACTGCGGTCGGCAGCCCGGCGCCTGAGACGCTGTAGATCAGATCAAGCCGCTCGGCGAGATCGCGATGCTCGCGGATCGCCGCCACCAGGGCCTTGAACTCGATCCTCTCGCGCCTGGCCAGACGGGAAATATCTTTCTTCCAGACCTGCTGGATGCGCGCGTTGCGGCAGGTCTCGAGCCGGTTCTTGAGTAGCGCGATATCCTCGCCGATCTGATCGATCATTGTCAGATGCTCGGCAAACGGCAGCAGTCGCGCATCTGGCGGGGTGTGGATCTTCCTGACCGCGGCGGTACAAGCCGCGATCAGAGCAGCATCGATCCTGTCGTTCTTGGCTCGTTGAAGGTGGAACTTGGCATAGGCGCGCACTTGCGCCGGCTGGAACACCACCACGACAATCCCCTTGCGCCGCAGTTCGGCGACAACGGCCTGCTCATAGCCGCCACTCGCCTCAATCCCGATGCGTTTGATCCGATGGCGTCGCAGCCAATCCAACAGCACCTCGTACCCCTCAGCCGTATTATCGATCTGCAGCTGCTCCGAGCTGCCATCGAGCGCCACATCGAGCTTCCGTTTGCCGGTATCGATCCCGGCACAGATCGTGGTACGCTTGGCCATCTTCATCGACCCTTCCTTGTGATGCGAACCCTTAGTTCCTTCAACCATGCGGGTCCCGGTGAAGTGCCGATCGCGATCTTGCTACGGAAGACAGCCTTTGCGGCTTCGGTGGGCATCGATCCGATCAATCGGCGGCCCAGCCTGGGCGGCCACCCGGGCTGGGCCATTCCTCATGGAACGATGTCAGGATAAACCAGCGCCCTAATACAAGGGTGGGCAAAG
>NZ_LLXZ01000159.1 GCF_001440395.1 Bradyrhizobium jicamae
AAGCTGGCGTTGAATGCTTGCCGTAAATTCTTCCGTATCAGTCTTCTTAGCGGCGGGAATGGACAACTTTTCGAGTCTATCCGTTAACGCGAGAGGCCGAACTTCGCTTTCAAAGCTTTCCGACAATTCTCGGAAGCGCTCGGAAAGAAATTCAAGAGTGTGAGCGTCACCTCGCGATAGTCCAAAATAGATATCGAGCTCAGAAACGAAGTTTGTGAAGCGATAGTCTTCGAGCAACCACTGCAAGAAGACGCTCGATTCCCGCATTCGATGCGCGATAAAAAGCGAAGGGAAGATGTTGTAACGGAAGTAGAGGAAGTTGCCTTCGTCGGCGAAGACTTTATTCTCCACAAAGTGTCGTATTAGTTTTGTAAGATCATGCTCGACCCCAATTCTCTCAAAGTGATCCTTTGTCCATGAATAAATCTGCTCGTATGGCACCAAGAATATATTCTGGCGACACATCTGCTCGGCGATGAAGCCGAGATAATCAATTTGATTTCTGTAATCAAAAGAACTGCGGAAGATGTACTGAGGTTTGTACTTTTGCAGGGACGCCTCAACAAACGTTTCGATTACAGTCGAGGAGTTTATTGGATTATAGCCCTCGATACTTTCCAATACAGACAAGTAGATAGCCACATAGGCCGCTGTTTGAGGCATGCCTAGCGCCTGAAATCGAGTGTGAATCTCGTCTACAACTGTATCGGTGGGATATGCGGTCGGAAGGCGCCACTTTTCGACCAGCGCCCTAACCTTACCGCGTGTAAGAGTCTCGACCTGTAAGAGATCGTATTTCTCAATTCCTATGGCGGGGCGAAGGCTGTCTGTATTTATGAGATCCAACTTGACTGCGACAATCAACCTAGCGCGCGGATAATACTGCCTGATTGCGGTCAAGAAGCCGATGTGCAAGTTGTTCGTCGGATCCACGTCGTCAATTACGACCAGGAGGCGGCCGTCATCGTGGATCGGCCCCAGCTTAAACTGGCGTTGATCGCTTTCCGGTAGTGCCGCTCTCAGCGTCGAAGCTATCGAAGCTTCGTATGAAGCTCGAATTCGACGTCCATCTATAAATGCTGGTACAATGGCCTTCGGCAAATTCAAGCACTCGGAATGAACCTTCATAACAAGATAACTGAGGAGAGAAGTAGCGCCATATTCGGAGGCGCAACAAATCACAGCGTGATCGCTTGACCGAATAATATCTTCTAAAGTGACCGTTCGTTCCGGCTGGCCGTCTCATCGGCATGGGGCCTCTTTGAGATCGAAGGTTCAACGAAAGTCTCGGAAAGCAACCTGCCGGTTATTGTAACGTTCAATTCTTTCGCTACTGCATCGGCAGTCTCCAGAAGCCACAGGCATACATCATCATTTGTTGGCGGCAAGGGAAGTCCATCCCAAAATGATTTTGTATTTGGTGGGTTATAGAACGCTCCGTCGGGCGCAACGTTGGTTCCGATGTCGAACTCTTGTCGGTCAACGTAGTACGTGCGGTACTTACCTACGATATGGGAACCATCATCAGAAATCGAAATGTAGGAGTATCCATTATACTGGCCGTCACGCTCGTAAAGGGCACCTCCTTGAACCATGAACGAGGAAGCGCTTGAAGATAGAACGACGGTTGGGTTTGGTTGGTGAACATGGCCGAAGCAATGCATCGTCGAATGCTTCGATAACATCGGAACCACCACTCTAGAGCATGACTCGGCTAAGTCCGCTATAGTGTGGTGCATGAGCGAAAAGACCTTGTGACCAGTGAATGCTTGTTGAAAAGCAGTGAGGGCTTGATTTCCTGAAAGGCTTAGTTTCCCGCGATCAAACGCAGACCCTTCGGTTCCACAGCCGTGACCGCTATTGGAGAAACAAAGCTAACTCTTTGCTTCGGGAAATTGTAGCAGTGCGCAAACGGATTGATCCATATATGTCCGCAGCGTCGCGAGAGATCAAAGAAGTCTTCACTCAATGCGCGCGCGTAGGCAACTGTTGGTGCGAGCGTAAGGTGCTGGTCAAGGCGGCTCTGAGAAGCGGCCATCGCGCCGGCCAGCTTTGTCCGCTCGTCCGCCCATTCCTTTAGAGCGCGGTGACTTACATCATGATTGCCAGGGCACAGGATCAGCTGACTTGGCGCTAGACGGAAAACGTCGAGAAGCGGTCGAATGACCGCTTCTTCGCACTCTTTGTAAATTCCTGCTTCATCTGGATTGTTGACCAGGTCTCCCGAAAATAAGACGAAATCTGGCGCAAACCCTGAATCATAAAGCGTTTTCGCATCGACCAACAACGATGCGGTGAGCGCCTTTTGGAACGCATTGCCTCGTGTGAAATGGAGATCCGTAATATGAATTAAGCGCAAGGTCAGCCCCTCTTTCTCAGACTGTAATTTATCCCTATTCGTTCGGGTCGGTTCCATTCAGTTGGCCCACAGCGGCGAGCATGCTCACACCCACGGGACGACTCTGGTGCACCGAGCCGCATTGCGTCTCGGGCATCCGGCTCTGACCCTTTTGTGAGCATGCTCGCGTGACGCAATCGCCTTCCAATCTTCATTGCATTCCGGTGGCGCTGCGCGGCCCCCCTTTGCCTTCTACCTCGATTACGAGGAAGCCCCCTTAATGCGCACAAGGGAGCGCCGCGGCGGTCAGTTTCAAGCCGACGCGCGCCGCGTGACGCATCGAGCATGCCGACATGAATCCATCAATCCTCGCACCCGGCCGCTGGCAGCTACCTCGGGCGCGTCAGCAAGGAACGGATTGAGCGAGGACGCCGCCTGCAGCATTGCGGACTTAAAGCGGCAGGCAATCGCCGCGCGCCGAACGATGCTCCTTGGCCAACCGCCGTCCTGGGGCGCAGATCGAAAAACGCCTCCTCGACTACGAATTGCGCCGGCTCGCCGTGATTGCCTTCGACAAAGCCCTTCGCCACCAAAAGCGCGTGGGTATCGCGCACCAGCGCAGGGCTACCGCAAACCATGACGCGGTCATGCTGCGGATCGAATTCCGGTAGCTCGATATCCGAAAACAGCTTGCCTGACGCGATCAGATCCGTGATCCGGCCGCTGCGAAAGGGATCGCGCGTCACGATCGGATGATAGATAAGCTGGTAGCGCACGAAATCGCCAAGCAGCTTGTCGCTTGGCAGCTTCTGCATGATCATTTCGCCATAGGCAAGCTCGGCACGGCGGCGGCAGCTGTGCAGCAGCACGACATACTTGAACCGTAGATAGGTTTCGGGATCCTTGATCACGCTGAGGAACGGAGCAAGCCCGGTGCCGGTACCGATCAGATAAAGATTGCGCCCGTCCTCGAGATTGTCGATGACTAGCGTCCCGGTCGCCTTGCGGCTGACGATGATATCGTCACCCTGCTTCAAATGCTGCAGACGCGAGGTTAAGGGATCTTCCGGCACCTTGATCGAGAGAAATTCCAGCCGCTCCTCGTAATGGGCGCCGGCGAGGCTGTAGGTGCGCAGCAGAGGCACTTCGTCGACTTTGAGCCCGATCATGGTGAATTCCCCGCTGCGGAAGCGGAACGATGGATTTCGCGTGGTGGTGAAGCTGAAGAGATTGGTGGTCCAGTGCTGGACGCTCAGCACGCGTTCGTGGTTGAAATCGCTCATCTCACCGCTCCCGCGAGCTCACTTGCCGAAATCATCACGAGACTCAGGCGAGACCTAAGGGCCTGAAATAAGCTTGCACGAGCTGCGTGCCTCTTGTTCGCGGCACTTACGTTCATCGCCTGCAACACGCCACGCATCTTGCGAATCACCCTTGTTCTTCAAATTGGATTAGCGTTTTTGTTATCCCAGCGCGGCGCAATCCCAACGCGGACGAAAGGTAATCATAGGCAACTGGAAACATGTGAGCGCAATGCAAGGTCAGCGTTTGAACGTACCGAAAAAGCTGCTCTCGGATGTCAGGGCGCTCGTGCATCACCCGGCGCAAATGCTCGACACGGATCCTCTGCGCGCTTCCAGTAAAGCGTACAACAGATAGATGGATCGAAAGATGCCCTCCCACTAAGAGCGACGCGCCGACCGCCCCCTAAGGTTCCTATCATCGCCGTTTCGAGAACGTTTCCCGTTGCGACAATCCTCAGCGAGACGAGACCAGACTCTATGAAATAGACGTTATCAAGAAGCCTCCTTGCTCCTGCAGAACCATACGCTCTGTTAGGATGATCGGCTCTAAGAGTTCCGCCATTGCCTCGTGATTTGGCAGAGCGAGACCTGCCAGAATTGCACTCTTGCCAAAGAACCGCGTATCGGGACGCAGCGTATCCGCCCGGTGAAGATCAGTGTGTGCCGAACACCCGCCTGAGAGCTGCATATCCGGAGCTGCCACGCGCATCGAGGACGGCGGCCAATGGTCGGTCATAGTGCGGCTCGTCTGCGGATTTCTGCTGGGTCAATCCCGCTGACTGTAGCGAAATCTCAATATTGATTAATGCAATGGGCCGCGCATTGATGCTTGCATCCCGCGTTCAGTGGCAATTTTTGACGGATTTCGACGCTGTACGCTGCCGACATGCGCGCCCGGAGTCGTCAGCGCCATCTCGTTGCCTTGCGGTGTATTCACAGACCGCTTCAAGAGTATGTTCTCTGCCCGACACATCAGCGCCAGCGCACCACATTCGTACGTAACGTACCAAGTATTTGACTTCCAGGAGCCGGCTTTTTTACACCGCGTTAGTTCGCTCCACCCATGGTTAAATCGAGACGGCTTGCATTCGGGGATGTGTTATGGGTGCTGCCAGGAAGCAGTCCGCAAAAATCAATATGTTCAAAGACGTGCCGGTGCCGCGGCGCAAATGGCAGGCTGCGCTCAAGCCCGGCGAGAGCCTTCCCCGCTACGAAGACGTGATGCTCGGCAGCCTCGGCCGGCTTGCCGATCACATCGTGCTGCTCAAGAGCGATGGTGATGTCTTTGCCGTCTCGCGCGCCGGGCGCTATGCGCAGAAATGGCTCGGCGCCGAGTGCTGGAACATTTCGATGGGCACGCTGCCGCCCGATTGCGCCACCGTCCTCGGCGAGACGGCATCGAGTGCGGTGAAGAACAGCCGTCCTCATCTTGCTTCTGGCCACTGCGTGCGCGACGGCATGGTGCGGACCTATGACGTGTTGGCGCTGCCGACGGTGTCGCCCTGGGGCGGCATCCTTGTCGGCATTTATGTCAACGAAAGCGGAGCGCAATACAATCTCCTGGATGCGATTTTCTCCACCACTGACGACGGCGTGATCTCGCTCTCGACCATTCGCGACGCGAGCGGCAAGCCGTGCGACTTCCAGATCGTGCATCACAATCAGAGCGCGGCAAAGTTGCTCAAAGCGTCTGCACCAAGCCTGCAGTGGCACCGTTTGAGCGAAGGCGGCCATCTGCTGTGCAACGAGGCCGTGCTTGTGCGGCTGCGCGAGGTGGTCGTGGGTGGTGGTCGCGACCAGTTCGAGATCGACTGCGATGATCGTAGCCTGCGGCTTGCCGCAACCGCCGTCAGCGACATCCTGTCGCTGACGATTTCCGACGTTACGCCGCTGAAGCGACGCGAGGCCTCATTCCGGCTGCTGTTTGATTCCAACCCGATGCCGATGTGGGTGTTTGATCCGGAGACCGGCGGCTTTCTCAAGGTCAATGAAGCGGCCGTGCAGCACTATGGCTACGCCCGCGAGAAATTCCTGAGCATGAAGATCCACGAGATCTGGCCGGAGGACGAGTGGGTCAGCCATGGCCAGGCGCTGCGGCATCTCGGCGACGCCTATCAATCCGAACGGGATTGGCGGCATGTGAAAGCCGACGGGCTCAGAGATTTCCGTGCTTACCTTCGGGCGGCGCCTCATCTTCGAGGGCCGCGATGCCTACCTGCTCGCGGTCGTCGACATTACCGAACGGCGCAACGCCGAAGCCCGCATAGCCTACCTGGCGCACCATGACGGTTTGACCAATCTGGCGAACCGCGTGCTTTACCAGGAGCGCCTGAAGGAGGCGCTGGGGGCAAGCCAGCTGACCAACAAGCGCGTCGGGGTGCTGTGCATCGACCTCGACCTGTTCAAGAACGTCAACGATTCTTTTGGTCATCCCATGGGCGATCGCCTGCTCAAGCAAGTGGCCGACAGACTGCGCTCGCAGCTGCGCGGCAACAGCCTGGCCGCGCGGCTCGGCGGTGACGAGTTCGCCGTCATCCTTGGCGCCGATGTGTCGCCGAACGAGATCAGCGACTTTGCTGCTCGGCTGATCAAGGGCCTCAGCGCGCCGTACGAGATCGACGGCATTGAGATGGTGATCGGCGCTTCTATCGGCATTGCGCTGTTGCCGGGCGACGGCGCAACGAGCGAGGAGTTGATGCGCAACACCGACATGGCGCTTTATCGGGCCAAAGAGGATGGCCGCGGCGTGCACCGCTTCTTCGAGCGTGAGATGGACCGCCAAGCGCAGAAGCGCCGCGAGTTGGAGCTCGACCTGCGCCGCGCCTTTGTCAATGCCGAGTTCGAGCTACATTATCAGCCACTGGTCGATGTCGCAGCCAACCGCATTTCCGGTTTCGAGTCGCTGTTGCGCTGGCGCCATCCGGAGAAGGGCATGATCTCGCCAGCGGAGTTCATCCCGGTCGCCGAAGATATCGGGCTGATCACACCTATCGGCGAGTGGGTACTACGCGAAGCCTGCAACGAGGCGGTGAAGTGGCCTCCCGAAGTCAAGGTCGCGGTCAATCTGTCACCGGTGCAATTCCGCAGCCGCAATCTGGTGCAGGTGGTGATTTCGGCGCTGGCCAATTCGGGACTATTGCCGAAGCGACTCGAGCTTGAGATCACCGAGTCGGTGTTTTCTGGCGGAGACGAAGGCCAATCTCGCAATCTTGCATCAGCTGCGCGAGCTTGGCGTTACCATCTCTATGGACGATTTCGGCACCGGTTATTCGAGCCTGAGCTATTTGCGCAGCTTCCCCTTCGACAAAATCAAGATCGATCGTTCCTTCGTGAAAGACCTCGCCAAGCGCTCCGACTGCGTCGCCATCGTGCGCGCGATCGCGGGGTTGGGGCGTAGCCTTAACGTCACCATCACGGCGGAGGGCGTGGAAACCGTCGAGCAGTTCGATTGGCTCCGTATCGAAGGTTGCAACGAGGTGCAAGGTTTTCTCTTCAGCGGCGCAAAGCCAGCGGCAGAGGTGGAGGAGCTGTTGTTGCGCTTCGGGGCACGCGACGTGAAGGCCGCGTAACTTTCTTCACATCGGCAATGAAGCAATCGAATGCCGCTCGCGTAGTGGACAGCCACGATTTGGTCGCAGCCGTAAAGCGGAGGAACGGCTTACAGATAGGAATTCACCCACATTTTGCGCTCGGAGCACTTGACCAAGCCATTGGGCTCGCTTCACCCGACGGAAACATCTATTTTGTACTGCCGGGCTGCGGCGCGGACGCGAACATCAGAAATCCGAAAGAAAGGCATAGTGGGTTACCATCTGTCTCGACGGCAAGCTCGAAGCGATTGAACTGATGGAGGTGCGCATCCGAGCCGGCGTGTCATCCTGGCCGCTGTCCCGCAGGCTACCCATATGGCCGGCCGCGTGCCGTTGACGCGAGAGGAGGGGAACATCGCGTTCGCCTCTTTCAAGCAAGCCGGGACCGCGACGCTGGCCAATCCTACCGCCATCAAGAACGTTTTGCATCGCCGCGATGAGGAAACGCGCGAACAGGGAATTTGAGTGATCCACTCCCCTTCGGGGCAGGGCCGGCCGAGGGGCTCATCCGCGAGCGCAGCACAGAAAGAATCCCCCTCGCCCATGCTTGGTGTCTACCTCACCCCGCTCCACGGGTGCGGTAGACAGAGCCGCCGCTAAGCCGCTTCCGCCGTGGCGGGCACGTGCGTCTGGCAGTCCATCGGGCAGACTCGGGCGCAGGCGCCGCAGCCGATGCAGGCGCCCTGGTCATTCATCACGATAATCTTCTTCTCGATCTCATCGTCGTCATCATCGAGATCGACAAGCGCGCCCTCCTCGTTGATCCCCTTCAACGTCATGACGTTCCGACCGCAGACCTTGAAGCAGCGGCCACAGCCGATGCAGTGGTTGACATCGATCGAGATCAGGTAATCGGGCGTCCAGTTCCGACCATCGCGCGTTGCAAATGACATGCTTGGGTCCCCTTACGTCTTTTCCAGTGCCTTCAGATCCTCGCGCTTTCGCTCGAGCACGGCAAAGGCATCGTGCGTCTTTTGCGCCACCGCCATGATCGAAGTCCAGTTGACGGGCAATTCCTCCGAAAGGTCGTGCAGATCCATCTTGGCCTGCGTGGCCTTGGTCGACAGCTTTTTTATTTCTGCTTTCAGCGTCTCAAGTTCGCTCATGCGCTGCCCCTCAATAGTTCGCCACGTCGGGAAATTTCCGGATCATCTTGATGCCGCTTCTGACATATTTGCCACCCTCGGCGGCCAGCTTTGAGTGATTGTCGAAGCCGAAGCGATGCATATCGCGCAGCTGCTTGCTTATTACGATCAGCCGGCCGCCGATCAGTACCATGCGGCCAAAGCCTTCATGGTGCATCTTCAGCATCGGCTGGATCATCACACCCGTCGCCTTCTCGATCGAGAGTGCAACCGCATTGAAGAACAGCTCCAACCGCCAGACCGTATCCGGATCGGGATCGCCGACGATCGGCAAGGCGCGCCGCTTCTCCCTATCGAGTATGTAGGGCTCGAGCAGATCGACATCGCTCTTGTCTTCCCAGGCGCCATGCATGTCCTGAGCGCGCCAGATCTTGACCAGCTCTTTGACGAACGGCGCATCGAGAGCGACGTTCTTGGCTTGCAGTATTTCTACTGTCTCAGTCATATCGTCCTCATTTTTCGAAATCGAACGTGCGCTCCTGGCCCTTTGCCAGCGCCTTGCGCAGCCACGGAGGCGGCGTACCCTTCAGCACGAGTTGGAGCTTTTCGAGCAACGCCAGGATGTTCTCGGGCTTGTCCACCTTGATGGGATGTATATTGTTCGCCACCACCCGCGCGGCGGCGGATCCGCCGATGGCAACGACATAGAGGATAGTGCAATCCTTGATCGCCTCGACCTTGGGCGCAAGCTTGTCTTCGTTACCGTCTTCCTTGAGATCGCCGTCGAACTGAACCGCTTTCAGAAACACGTGCCCGTCCGGCCAAACATCATAGATGGCAATGTTCTTGGCCCAGCCGAAATGCGCATCGACGCGCGTCAAGTCCTGGGTAGCGAATGCGACTTTCATGCAATCGACCTTTCTGGCGCGTCAATAAAGCTGTGGCGGCCGGACCTGCAGGCTGGCATCGGTGATCGCCAGGTATCGGGCGTCGGCTGGTGATTTTCCTCGCGGTCGGCGATCATTAGATTGGCGATATCGAAGATCAGATCACGCGTACCGCGATAACCGACGGATAGCTGGTGCCCAGCGCCGATCCGATCGAACATCGGAAATCCCGCGCGATAGAATGGAACGTTTAGCCGTGCGGCGGCCTGGCGGCCATGAGAATGGGTGATCAAAAGATCGCATGCGCGCGCCTTTGCGAGTTCCTCCAGATCTTCGAGGTCGCCGATCAGCACCTCATTCGTCTTGACGTGCTCCAGCACTGGCGATTGCGTCGTAGTCACGGCCGCAGCGATCTGCGCGCCCATCTCGTGCAGCATGCTGGAGACATCGAACAACAGGTCGGGCTCCGCGCCGATCGCGAGCCTCCGGCCGGCGATGTGAAAATGCGCATCAAGCATGGCATCGGCGAGCTGGCCTCGCTGCCGCCGGTATTTTAATGGTATCGGGCGTCCGCTGATCTCGTTCAGGAACGCGATGAATTGATCGTTGGGGATAAGTCCGCAAAGCCGCTCGAACAGGCGGAATGGCACCCCCGCCTTGGCCTGCATGGTTTCCGCTGCCCGCCGCATCTGCGCACCGATGGCAATGGTCCAGCCGGCCCGGCCCATGCTCACGACGTCGTCGACCCCGATGCCGCCGATGGTCGTCGGTGTGAAATCGTCGGGGATATGCCCGTCCAGCGATCCCGCCAGATCAGGCAGGAAGGATGGCTTAAGGCCGAAATCCTCCAGAATGGTCCTGAGTTCGTCCAGATCACCCGGCGTCAGGTGACATCCGGGGAGGACATTCACCCGCGCGGGATCGCGCTCAGTCTCGACTGCCGGCGGCTCCACCAGCACCTCGACCAGGCGCGCCACCGTCTTTTCCCAACCATCCTGGAACGCGTCCTTGAAGTCGGGCGTCGAGACATAGACCAGAGGAAACTTGGCGAGCTGCGGATGCCTGTCGCGGATCAGCTTGATGTAGGCGTCGACATCATCGCCATTGGTTTCGGTCACCCCGGTCGAGCAGATCCCGATGATCTCCGGCTTGGCCCGATTGTAGATGTTGAGTATAGATTGCTCGACATTTTCATAGCCACCGAGCACGGTCGCCACCTCGCTCATCGCAGTGGTCTGCAGCGGTACCGCCTCCTTGAAATGCCGCACGAATAACGTGAGCCCGAATGATGTGCAGCCTTGCGAGCCGTGCAGAAGCGGCATCGCCCCACGCAGCCCTAGGAAGGCGAATGCTCCGCCGATCGGCTGGCTCATCTTGAGCGGGTTAACCACACAGGCTTTCTTCGGCGCGGTCACGATGGTCATGATGCCGTCCTATTCCGCGGCCTGCAGCATCGCCGGCGGCGAGGAGACCGGCATGGCCACCAGGATGTCTTCGATCCGCCTCTTGCAGCAGCCACCGACCGCGTCGGTGTGCCGTCTGACTGCTTCGATGCTGGTCAGACCATGCGAGCGGATCGCATCCTCAATCGTGCCGAGATTGACTTCCTTGCAGAAACAGATCTTTTTCGCGCGGCGGGTCGTGTCGGCAAGTGCAGGATCGGCAGCGATTTCGGCGGCGAGCGCATCGGTCTGCGCAATGGCCTTCAGCTGCCGATTATTAGCTGTATCGTCCCACGGCGCCGAGCGGCGGAGTTGCTCCCACATGGGGTTGAACAGCGCCTTGTCGATCTCCTCGACCAGCTTCACCATCCCGACATAGCCCATGTAGGCGTGATAGCGCTCCTGGTTGATGTCAAGCCAGGGCATCGCCGCCTTGAGCGCGACGAATTGCGACTTCCCGCCCGAGAGCATGATGTCCGCTTTCGCGTCCTTCAGCATCTTGTACATTTCGCGCGGCTTCATGTCCTCGATCATGTGGGCGTCCTGGCCCATCCGCTCCTTGATCCGCTCCTTGTCTTCCTTGGTGGATTTCTTGACGCTGGTGCCGATCAGCTCGAGTCCTGCCTCCTGCAGCGCCGCCACCACGGACCAGGATTTGACGCCGCCTGTGATCAGCAACGCCCTCTTGCCCGAAAATCGAGGCTTATAGGGTTCGATCGCGGCCCAGACCCGCGCCTCCTCGCGCGCGATCACCGCCTCGGTGCGCTCGATCAGATCTTCCGGCGCGCCGCGCTCGACCAAAAGTCGCGCAATCTCGCGCAGTGAATCGCTGGAGTCCTGGATGCCATAGAACGAGCCTTCGAAGAATGGGATGCCGTACCGCTCCTCCATCTTGCGTGCGACATTGATCATCGCCTTTGAACACACCATCATGGCAGCGCGCGCCCGGTGCGACGAGGCGACTTCGCGATATTTGCCATCCCCCGAGATGCAGGAGAGGATGCGGATACCGAGTTCGTCGAACAGCGGCTTGACCTGCCAAAGCTCGCCCGACAGGTTGTATTCACCGATCAGGTTGATGTCGTAGGGCGTGGTGTGGTCCGGCTCTTCGGTGCCGATGACGTGCTCAAGCAAGGCTTCGCCGGCAAGCTTGCTGCCAAGGCTTTTTGGACCTACGAAGCCGGGCGAATTGATCGGAATCACCGGCTTGCCGAATTTCTGAGAAGCCGCCTTGCAGACTGCATTGATGTCGTCGCCGATCATGGCGGGAACGCAGGTCTGATAGACGAAGATCGCCGTCGGGTTGTATTTCTCCACGATCTCCCTGATTGCGTGGTAAAGTCGCTTCTCGCCGCCGAACACGATGTCGGTTTCGTTCATGTCGGTGGTGAAGCCCGTACGCCAGATGCTGGCACCAGAGGAGGCTGCACCGCGGTTGTCCCAGGAATTACCCTCACAGGCGATCGGGCCGTGCACCAGATGGGCTACGTCGGTAAAAGGCTGCAGCGCGATCTTTGCGCCATCGAAGGCGCAGCCGCCCGCGGCGCTGCCCGGCTGCAACTGCTTGGTGCAGCCCTTCTTGCGCTCGGCCTCCGACTTGTTGGCGTTCTTGGCGCAGCCCGGCTCGTTAAAGACATCCTGAATGGCGGCCGAAAGCGAACTCATCTCTCTCCCCTTAACCGAGGTTTTCGTACCCAGCTAACCCCTTCGTTCGTCGCGCCCCATCGCCGGGCGAGGCTTTCGTCCGCCGGCGATGGCGCATATCGTCGTCATCAACGAATGATGTCGAAGCTGTAGTCGGTCTTGCCGGCAACGTTGGTTTTCTTGTCGATGTCTTCGAAGATCGCATCGAGAATCTTCACCAGGATGTTCATGCTGCCTTGGTAGCCCCACACCGGATAGCGGTGATGGTGATGCCGATCGAAAATTGGGAAGCCGATTCGGATCAGCGGCGTACCAGTGTCGCGCTCCAGATACTTGCCATACGTGTTGCCGATCAGGAAATCGACCGGCTCTGTAAACAGCAACGAGCGCATGTGCCAGAGGTCTCGCCCCGGATAGGCGTGGCAGTTCTGCCCAAACGACGAGCCCGCAAACAGCGCCCGGAGTTTCGCTTCCCAGGCCTTGTTGCCGTTGGTGGAGAGCACATGGATCGGTTCGGCGCCAAGTTCGAGCAGGAAGGCAGCTAACCCATAGCAGAGATCTGGATCGCCATAGATCGCGAATTTCTTGCCATGGATATGCGCGTTGGAGTCAGCCATCGCGTCGATCAGGCGGCCGCGCTCTCGCGCCAGCTTGTCCGGGATATCTTTGCCGCTGATGCGCGACAAGGCCATCAGGAACTCATCCGTTGCGGACACGCCCACCGGATAGTTGAAAGCCACGACCTCGTGGCCATGATCGGAAATGAACGGCAACGTCTTTTCCGTGCACCACTGCTGCATCGAAATTGTCGCCTTGGCGTGAACCGCGTTCGCGGCGTCTTCCAGCGTAGTGCCGCCATCATACATCCGGAACTCGCCGTCGGTCGGCGTATCTAACACATCGGAATTGTCGGCGAGGATGGTATACTGGATGCCCATCAGTTCGAAGATGCGCTTGATCTCGCGGAGATTGCCGACGGTGTAGCCGTCAAAGCCGCCGATGAAGTTAATCTTCTCGTTGGGCGTACGCTCAAGTTTCGGCGTTGTTCCGGCCTTGCCGTCCCAGAAATGCTCCAGGATACCCTTGAGCGCATTGTCGTAACCGGTGACGTGGCTGCCCACAAAGGCTGGCGTATGCGCGAACGGCACATCGAACTCCGCCGGAACCGAGCCTTTTTCCTTGGACGTTTTGATGAAGGCGTTGAGGTCGTCACCGATGACCTCTGCCATGCAAGTGGTGGAGACCGCGATCATCCTGGGCTTGTACATGTTGTAGCTGTTGGCGAGCCCGTCGATCATGTTGTTCAAGCCGCCGAATACCGCAGCATCTTCCGTCATCGACGAGGAGACGCAGGAGCTCGGCTCCTTGAAGTGCCGCGACAAATGGCTGCGGTAATAGGCCACGCAGCCCTGCGAGCCGTGTACGAAAGGCAGCGTGCCCTCGAAGCCAACGGAGGCGAACACTGCGCCGAGCGGCTGGCAGGCCTTGGCCGGGTTCACCGTCAGCGCTTCCCGCGCGAAGTTCTTCTCGCGATATTCTGGCGTCTTCGCCCATTCGCGGATGCGTTCGACCTCCGCGGGATCGCGGGGGTTCTCGTACATCTTCTTCTTGTTGTCCAACATCTGCTGGTATTCCGGACCGCGGAACAGCTCGAAGTGATCGAGCACGTGTTCTGCATTCTGCGCCATGGTGTCCCTTTCGAAAAATCGTGATCAGTGTGGCTCCGGCCCTCACGCGGAGAGCCGGACAGGCAGGTTATTCCGCAGCCAGAAGCTTCGGATTGGCGACGTCCTTCCAGGGCGCCTTGGTCTTCTTCCAGATCGGTGAGTTGATGGCCATGTCCATGTCGCGCGCGAAGATCGCAAACCCGTCATAGCCGTGATAGGGACCCGAATAGTCCCAGGAGTGCATCTGCCGGAACGGCACACCCATCTTCTGGAACACATATTTTTCCTTGATGCCGGAGCCGACCAGGTCGGGCTGCATCTTCTCGACGAAACGCTCGAACTCGTATCCGGTGACGTCGTCATAGATCAGCGTGCCGTCTTTCACATAATGCTGGGCGGTGCGCTGATAGTCGTCATTGTGGCCGAACTCGTAGCCGGTGCCGGCGACCTCCATTCCGAGGTCCTCATAAGCGCCGATCACGTGACGCGGACGAAGACCACCGACGAACAGCATCACGGTTTTGCCTTCCAAGCGCGGGCGATATTTTGCGATCACCGCGTCCACCAGTGGCTGATATTTTGCAATCACCCGCTCGGCGCCCTCCTTGATTCTGTCATCGAAATAGCCGGCGATCTTGCGCAGCGACTCCGCGATCTTTGAGGGCCCGAAGAAGTTATATTCGCACCATGGAATACCGAACTTCTCCTCCATGTGGCGCGAGATGTAGTTCATCGACCGATAGCAGTGCAGCACGTTGAGCTTCGCCTTCGGCGTTGCCTCAAGCTCGGCCAGCGACCCGTCGCCGGACCACTGGGCGATCACGCGCAGGCCCATTTCTTCGAGTAGGATGCGGGACGACCAGGCGTCACCGCCGATATTATAGTCGCCGATGATCGCGACGTCGTAGGGCGTCGATTCAAACTTCGACTTGCTCTCGGGCGTGATCTTGTCGAACACCCAGTCCCGCACAGCGTCGTTCGCGATGTGATGCCCGAGCGACTGCGACACACCACGAAAACCCTCGCAACGGACCGGCACGAAGGTTTTGCCGCCATATTCCTTCGACTTCACCCTGGACACCGCCTCGATATCGTCGCCGATCAGGCCGATCGGGCATTCCGACTGGATGGTGATGCCGTTGTTGAGCGGGAACAGCTCCTGGATCTCGTCAATGACCTTGGCGAGCTTCTTGTCGCCGCCGAACACGATATCCTTTTCCTGGAAATCGGAAGTGAACTGCAACGTCACGAAAGTATCGATGCCCGTCGTGCCGATGTAATAGTTGCGCCGCGAGCCCCACGAGTACTGGCCACAGCCAACCGGACCGTGGCTGATGTGGATCATGTCCTTGATCGGCCCCCAGACCACGCCCTTCGAGCCCGCATAAGCGCAGCCGCGGATCGTCATCACGCCGGGGATGGATTTGAGGTTGGACTTGACGCCACAATCGGACTTGCCGTCCTCGTGCACGTTGAGGTGTTTGGCGCGCCTCTTCGCGGTCTTCTCGGGATAGACCTTCAGCACTTCCTCGATAAGCTGTTTATTGCGGGCCTTGATTTCTGCGACACTCCCCGTCGTGACGAGACTCATGCTGATATCCTTCAAAGGTTTCCTATTTCGAGACGGCTCGGCCAAGAGTTCTGCAACGAGCGTGCCAGCAGTGCCTGAACGCAAAAATCAGCGCATTTAGAAGTAGATAATGCGTTCGCACGGCGAGCTGGACTGTTGTTGCAAACCCGACATCGAAGGGACCTAGAGACGCTCTCGTTTGTTCCTGTTTGAAACAAAACAACGGTGACTAGGCGTGGCTTTGCACCGCGGATTTTCCGTCGCAAAGCCGCGGAAGGGTGCGGTACGTGGCGAGCCTGCTGCGAAGCAGCACGTACCGGCGCGAATTCAATGCAGGGCTGGCGTCAGCCAAGTCCCGCTCGCCACCACCAACCATCGCGAGAGGGCCGGTCGGTGCTCACCTTCATCCGCGACGGCGATGCGCACATTGTGCGGGCCTCGCCGCCATCATGATCCTAATGCTATCGGGCCAGCCAGCTACCGAGATCGTCGCCGCCGACCCGCAGGTGTTGGTCGAGGAGCTCAGCTTGCGCGAGGCCGGCTTTCTTCAATTCCTCATGGAAGGTGGTGACAACGGAGATCGGATCGAACCCGGAGCGTCGATGGCGATCATGCGCTGCTCCGACGGTTTTCCGCCTAGCGCCGGTGCGACCCCTTCCAGGATCGCCATCTCACGCAGGGGATGCCGAGCTTCTCGTAGGTCTTGAGATTTCCGGATCGATCTCATCGATCGAAGACAACGTCTTCTTGGGCTTCGGCGCCGCGTAGAATAGATTTCCAGCTAGTCGATCTTAGTAGTTTACCCCGCCTCTAGTCGGCTCGTTCATGGTCAGCGAGCGGCAGAAGAGCTCCAGACGCCACTTGAGCATCCACGCGGGCGCGTTCTTTTTCGCTTAGATGAAGCGGACGGTATCTTCCGAGGACCTCTTCGGAGCCTTGTCGGACTCGACAAACGTCTCGAACCCATAATCGACATCGATCCGCCAGACACGGTCGACCGTCTCTTGTACAGCCGGCATTCAATCTGATCTCGCAGGAAACAGAGCTGCGATTTCCGATGAGGGTACTTCGTGCCAGCTCCCTTATCCTAGCCGCCGCAAGGGGGCGGGCGACCACGCCAATCAGGCACCCGATCAGAAAGCCTGAAGTCTCGATGTTGTCGCGCGTCCAACTCACGGCCGCCCCTCTATGCTGGCACGCAGGTATCGGATATCGGACAGACGGCAGCGCATTGCGGCGTGTCGAAATGCTCATCGCATTCGGTGCACTTCTTCGGATCGATCATGTACGTGTCGTTCTTGGGCGTGATTGCGGCATTGGGACATTCGAACTCACACGCGCCACACACGGTGCACTGGGAGGCGATAATCTCGTAAGCCATCACTGCGATTCCTTGAGCAGGCGAACCGGACGGCTTCCTCCCTTTCAAGGCGCGTGCCAAAAACGCTGGATACTTGATTTATCTTCAAGTTTTTTCGTTTTGCGATGTCGTTGGCGCGGCGGCATGTCGTAACTCCGACAGTCGGCGTCTCAGCGTGAAGCGAAGCCGCTTTTCAGGACGAGTAGACCATCGGGATTTTTAAAGGAGCAGCGCTCGGCCTTTCGGTTGCCAGTCGGTGCCGGAAGCACAACAAGAACGTCGCTCTCCACAAAGCCAAGTTTGGCAGGATGGGTTAGCGGGCCGTACGGCCCCGGTGAGAGACCATGACAGTCGGCTTGCCGGCAGGCTGCTGGCTCGTCTGAAATCCGGGTCATCGATCATGCCCGGCACACAAAAAAGGGCCGCTTGAATGAACAAGCGGCCCAAGTCTAGGGAGGAAACGCCCAAGGAGGGCAGCGATAGCGCATGGCGCTACCGCAACGCAACAATATGCATTGGCAGTGCACAATGCAAGAGGGTGGCTTCCAAATCGACATCAGAGCACGCCTCTTCCCTAGCTTTGCTCACCACCATTCGGGCATTTTGCCGACCAAATCCGCGGAGGCTGCATTGAGCAATGCCCTTGGCATTGATTTTTGGAAAAACCAGTTCCTTCATCGCGAAACGGCGCGTGTGAGCGCTGGTTGAAAACCTACAAACCTATGCGTATTCCACGGTCACGCTACCAATGACACCTCACAAAAGGTGAATCGCGCCCTTGACCGAAAAAGCAAAATTCCAGCCGACGCAATGCGAGTGAACAGCGCATCCGTAAGCCGAGAGTTAGGACATATTTTATGGGGGATCATTAGAGGGGGCTTGAATCGTACGTACCGTCAGGCTGTACGATCTTCCTAGCAAAATCGGCACTCCCGATGGCGCCACAGTGCGTTTGGGAAGACGCAACCGCCCCGCAAACTGAGATATCCAGATGACGCTATTCCCGATTCTGCTTTCAATTTTCTCTGTTTGCTTCGTGGCGTATTGCGCCGCGCTCGCAGGGCGTTTTCATAGGCAGCGTGAGCGCGGTCGTCCGCACACGCCTTACGTTCAGATTACCTCCTGCCCCGAAGAACGCCCCATTCAATTACCCAAGCGGCGGGCATTCTAAGAACCTTGCGTTACCAGAGGGGCCCTGTAGGGGTCTGTCTATGCTTGAACTATCGAACCGGGGCCGTCTTTGATATCCGTAACCACAACGACGATACAGCTCCCCGCCGGCTCCGGGCGGCAGCTGTTCTGCCCTGGACCAAAGTGCCTCATGCGGTGCGACTGGAAAGGAGCAATCTCGCCACCAAAATCGACGGCATGCGAGAATTTCGCAATTGCGGCGAGCGGCTCGCTCGGCACTCATCAATAATGAAAGCGGTGCCTCTGGTCACCGAACCGTTGCGTCATGCTGTTTGCCTTCTTCCATGGCGCGCGAACCACGCGGGATGGCACCCAGGCTCTGTTGGATCCGAACCAGCTAACCTCCAATGGGAATTATCCCTCGAGTAAGTTCATTTTGCTCGGGCGAGTTTCAACAGAATTTCGTCTCCTTCATAAATCCGCACGGACAACTGCCAGTGCCCATACCGCCGCCAACGCAAATTCCCAAATCAGAAACGACTTGGGGCGAAACGTCAGAGGAGCCGTGGAGCTTGCCCCTGACTCTTGTCAATTCCCCTGAGTTTGCCCTGATCGTTTGATTGCGGCGTAAACCGATTCAAGTCCGTTGTCAGCGCGGTCTCGAGATCGGTCGGATCGATCTGCTTGTTGAGATTGGCCTTGAGCTTCTTGCGATCGAGCTCACCTTCCCACCAGGCGACGATCACGCAGGCAACGCCATTGCCGCAGAGATTGGTGAGCGCCCGGCACTCGCTCATAAACTTATCGATGCCGAGCACGATCGCCATGCCCGGCACCAGCCGCGGATCGACCACGGCGAGCGTTGCAGCAAGTGTGATGAAGCCGGCACCAGTTATGCCGGAGGCGCCTTTCGACGTCAGCATGGCTACGACCAGGATAGTCAGCTGCTGCCCGAAGGACAGGTCGACACCGAGCGCCTGCGCAATGAACAAGGTCGCAAGCGTCATATAGATGTTCGTGCCGTCGAGGTTGAACGAATATCCCGTCGGCACGACGAGCCCGACCACCGATTTGGAGCAGCCAAGACGCTCGAGCTTTTCCATCAACGATGGCAACGCGCTTTCCGACGAGGAGGTGCCGAGCACGATCAGCAATTCGTCCTTGATATAGGCCAGGAACTTGAAGATCGAGAAGCCGGCTATCCGCGCGATAATGCCGAGCACGACGAACACGAACAGCGCCGCCGTGACATAGAAGGTCGCGATCAGCCCGATCAGATTTAGGATCGCACCGGAACCGAACTTGCCGATGGTGTAGGCCATGGCGCCAAACGCGCCGACCGGCGCCGCCCGCATCACGATCGAGATGACGCCGAACACGCCATGCGCGGCGTCATCGATGAAGGTGCGGATGGTTTTACCGCGCTCGCCAAGTCCCATGAGTGCGAAGCCGAACAGGATCGAGAACAACAGCACCTGAAGGATCTCACCCTGCGCGAACGCGCCGACCACGGTGTCGGGAATGATGTGCAGGACGAAGTCGACGGTCTTCTGCGCCTCCGCCTGCTTTGCGTAGTTGGCCACAGCTTGTGCGTTCGCCGCGGCGCTGCCAAATCCTGCGCCGGGCCGCACCAGATTGCCGACGACGAGGCCGATCACCAGAGCGAAAGTGGAGACAATCTCGAAATAGACCAGCGCCTTGATGCCGATACGTCCGACCTTCTTGGCGTCCTGAATATGGGCGATGCCCGAAACCACCGTGCAGAAGATGATCGGCGCGATCACCATCTTGATCAGCTTGATGAAGCCATCGCCGAGCGCCTTGATCCAGTCATTGGTAGCCAGATTTGGCCAGAGCCAACCAACGAGAGCGCCGAGCAGGATCGCGATCAGCACTTGAACGTAGAGGATCCGGTACCACGGTTTTGATACGGCGGGCGCAGTCGGCGCCGTCATCATCACAATCGTTGCCATGACGTTTACTCCCTCTTGTTTTTCTTTCAAGCATTGCCGCTTAGGCCTTGCGGCACGTTCCATACTGCCTTTCATGCCGCAACCAAGCCGCCACGCGAGCCGATGGACCATCGACGCTTACGTCGTGCACGTTTGGTCATATTGCAGGCTACAACCTGACGCCACGTGAGGTTCAAGGGATTTCAGTAGTCCAGCTGAACGATCTTCTATTGAGCTCGCCCCCGGCTCTACTGCCGTCATATCAATCGCGCCACAATTCGAGCTTAGGTTGGCCGAGATGAAGATACGGCGACGTCAATTTCTTGACGCGAATTGGACGCGGCATTAATCGGCGACCTGAGTGATCTTGGCTGATGGATTATGGAGACGGCCGTCCTCAAGGATAGCCGGAGGATAGCGCCTAGATTAGCGCAAGCGACGCCAGCCAATAACTATGCCTGCTATTGAGAACAACAATCCGCAGACGCAGAGGGCGACGATCAGGGTGTTGCGGATCGGCGGGTAACTCATGAGGATCGGGAAATACAACGTGTGGAGCGCCCTGTAGAGCCAGCGATAGGCGCGCCGCGACGAATCTAGCCTCTGCAGGACGATGCCGCTCGCTTGTCGATATCAATCCACAGGTCGCCGCAAGCCGAACGATAGACGAGAGCGCCTGGCATGGTAGATGAAGCCACATAGTTGTGGTCCCCGGCAACGACCGAAGCTATCCTTCCTTCTTTCCACGGCACGATGGATTTCTTCGCTACGCTCGCAATGACAGGGTGAGCGCGACGCATTATAGGCGACAGCTCACTACGGCCGCATGAATATGAAATCCGTGTCGGGATCGCAATTGTCGGCGATGAAGCGCAGCTCCGATTGAACGTCAGCAACGGACCGGCTCTCGAGATATTTCGTGACCAGAAGACTGAGCAGGGCTCGGCAAACGCTGTCAGTCGCGTGGCCCGCGCCTTCCGCTTCCGCAATGGCGGCAGAGAAATGACGTGCTGCGATTTCGGTTGCTGACATCCCGTGGCTCCAAATGACCGAACAGCCCATTGTACTCAGAAATTCCTGCAGCGCCATTGATCTTGGTCAACATGGATGGCGCCGTCCATCCATCGTGCTACTGATGACAGGCGGCCGCTGCGCTCTACACGCGAAGGCGAAAACCAAAGCAGGTCCGGACTGTTGGTGCCCAGCCGCAACATGATCGATGGACGTCGGATGAGCGCGAGGACCCGACATCGGTCGCGAAACTTTCGCAGAAGACAAGGAAGTCACTCCAAGTTATCATCGGTTGGACACGGCCCGGAGACCGCACGATGTGCGAAGCGCACTGGCAGCTGGAGGGCTCGGCAACGGCGCTTTATCAGCGCTAGCTCGTGCCGGCGATCACCATCAAGCGATGCGAACAACGGGCGATGACGGTCGAATCCTTTCGAGACGCCCCACTGATCGTACCTTGCGAGCTCGACCAATGCGAGTACGAGATATCATAGGCCGTGTTCGCATCGAACTCTTCGCATTGACAATGGCGGAATGGGAGTGCCCTAACTCCGCTTTGGAGCAACACGACATGGCGGTCACATCTTTGGAGATACTGAATGGAAGGAGAGAGCTTCCTTTGCTGGCCCGGCATGCGGTTGTCGACTGCCCTGGAGGTACAATTCACCCTCCCGATGCTCCCGCTGAGCTTGGTGATCGGACGCATATGGAAGCCGTGCGAAGGTGATTGCTGCAGAGATCGCGAGATGCTCGAGCCGGCCGAGCGCGCCGTCCGGTTTGGTAAGTTCAGCCTGGCGGGCCAGCGCTGCATCGCGATGGATGGCCGAAACGTCGGGGCACTCCTGGTAGACCCACTCCGGCAGCATGTTGTCCTGCCGTTAAATGTTATCGTTAGCGAGCCAGCCCGTTCGCGGGAGCGCTACGATCGGCGCTTTAGAATGTAGCTGTCCATGATCCAGCCATGCCTTCCGCGCGCCCGCTGTCGCGCGGCGACGATGATTGGACCCACTTCGGCCAGCGCACCTGACATCGTGATCTCCTCACGCATGCCGAGATAGGCGCCCCACCAGATGTGCAGCCCTGCCGGATCGAGCGACTGAAACGCCGCGCCGCCATCGAGCATCACGACCACCGTGTTCGTGCCGTGCGGCCAGCCGCCTTCGCACAGCCGCCGTCCCGTTGTCACCAGGAAAGGCTCGCCTACGTCATTCAGCGGCAGCGAATGTGCCGCGCAAAGCGCCTGGATTGACGTGATGCCGGGGACGACTTCGATGGCTGGCGACGGATCGAGCCTTCGCGCGATCCGCAGGCTCGAGTCGTATAGCGAAGGATCTCCCCAGATCAGCAGGGCAACTCGCCCCTCACTCCCGAGATGCTGCGCAATTTCCTGCGACCAGGTCGCGGCTAGGGCATCATGCCATTCGTCCACGCCTTTGCGGTAATCCTCTTGGTAGGCCTCACGAACGGGTATGACGAACTCGGCGATGCGCGTCCGGTCGTTCCTAAGCACCTGTGCGCAAATCGTCCGCCGCAATTCAGCGAGATCAGATTTCACGTCCCCCTTGCGCGGGATGAGCACGAGATCGGCGGCGTTGATCGCGCGCACCGCAGCAAGCGTTAGGTGCTCGGGATCGCCGCAACCGATGCCTATTAGGGAGAGCGTCAGCATAATTTATGCGAAGGGCGGCCGCTACCTGCGACCGCCCTCGCTAAATCCTATGTGGCGTTGTGCAGGCGGTAGGTGACGAGGCCGTCCGCTGTCACGCCACGCAGCGATTTCGCCAGTGCAAGCACGGCCAGATCAGCCAGCGGTTCGATGAACACGACGACCGCGTAGGAAGCGGCGAAAGAGGCGATGGAATTGAGGTTCTCGGCCGAAAAGCCAGCACCATACAGCGCCCAGAAAGCGACCCACATCACGATGCCGGATTGATAGGCCGTCGAAAGCGCAAGCGCTTGGCGATACTGCAGGTCAACATAGGCGGTGTTGCGGGGAATGATCCGCCCGGCCAGCGCCCGGATCGCAATCAGCGGCACAAGCAGCGTGGTCACGTTCATGCCATATTGTGGCAGGTCGGTCGGTGCGAAGAACAGTCCCTGAAGCAGAAGACCAAGCGCCAGCCCGAACGCGGCTGGCGCTGCACCGAACAAGAGGAACAGCGTCGAGCCGAGAATGAAATGTACCTCAGAGACCCCGACTCGGAAATGCGGCAGGAGTTCGAAGTATGAGAAGACCAGGACCGTTGTTGCGACGGTGCGCACCGCGAATGAAACGATCCCCTGCTCGCGCACGGTCTCTGCCGCAAGCTTCAACGCGCAGCCACCGGCGACGGCACCAGTCGTGAAACCCAGCACGAGCTTGGCGCCCGTAACGATACCTGGTTCGATATGCATGATCTACGTCCCTTCTGCCGTCCCACCCGACGGTGTTGGTGTTAAAGGTGCAAGGCCGGTCTCCTGGCTCGCGGTTCAAACGGGTCTCCGGCCTTCCCGAACCTGACGGCTCAGTAGCGGATCGGAGCCCCTCACCGCTTACAGTCGCGGGGGCGGCCGGGGCTTCGGGCGCCGCAATTGGGTCCGTCCTTCCCCGTTCCCCGATTATGCTCCGGCGCTTTGCGCCGCTTCGAGCACCATGCCTGCACTGTGTGCTCCTTCCGACAAGGCCGCGTCAAGGGGCTCGCGAGATCGGGCGACGGCATCATCATGGGAGTCTCTCCTGCCAGCGCGCCGAAAAGAATGACCGCCGGCGTCGTTGCGCCGTCGGGTTCCGCGAGCTGCTCTGCGAGCTTCGCAATCGTCGTACGGACAAGCCGCTCTTCGGCGCCGCCGAGGGGACTCGGCAAACAGCGACGGCGTATCGGGGGCCACGCCGTGCTCGATCAGCCTTGCCACGGGCGCCGGAAATGTTCGCTTGCCCATATAGACCACGGTCGTTGATTCCTGATCGGCGAGCACCGCCCAATTGAGATTCGCGGGCAACTGCACGGTGACATCAGCGCCGGTCACGAACTGGACGCGGCGCGAGGTATCCCGGCGGGTCAGTGGAATGCCGCAGCGCGGTGCCGCAACACAGGCCGGGGTAACGCCGGGAATGATCTCGTAGCTGACGGCTGCCGCGCGCAGCGCCTCGATCTCCTCTTCAAGCCGGCCGAAGATGCCGGCGTCCCCCGATTTCAAGCGAACGACGGGGGCACTTTCGGCGGCGTAGTGGATGCGCAGCCGGTTGACATGCTCCTGTTTGACCGAGGGACGGCCCGCACGCTTGCCAACCGCCACCAGAGTGGCCCCGGGGCACGCGTAATCGAGGATCGCGCCCGAGGCAAGGTCGTCATAGAGCACGACATCAGCGGCGCCCAGACGCGCGGCCGCCTTGAGCGTCAGGAGCTCGGGGTCGCCTGGATCAGCCGAGACAATGGAAACAAAGCCGCTCACCTGTTCTCCGCAATGAGGTGGAACGTGCCAGTGGCGTACCCGCGCCGCGAGCCGGTCTCCGCAACGAGCGCGCCGGTCGCGTCGCGCACGATAGCCAAGGGTGTATCGGGCTGAGAGACAATCGTGGAGTTATGGAATTTGTGGCCGCGCAGACGCGCACCGGCCTGATGCCCAGGCATTGGCACGGCAAGCTCTGCAAGCCGGTAGCCCAGATGCATGCGACGTTGGGCAAAGCTCGTTTCCAGGCCGAGCAATCCTGTCATCTCGTGATGTGCGTCGTTGGCATAGGTCAAGGCCTGCGATCGCGATAGGCGCGTGCCAAAGCCGGCGTCAGCGTCGTCTTGCCGACACCCGTATGCAGGCGCGGAGATGACTAGGCTCGCCACCATCACGAGCCTTCCGGAAAGCGCGGCGTCGGCCCGAGCGGCCGATAGCGGCGGTCATAGTCAGCAGCATAAAGGCGGCTTTCTACAAAATCTTCCGAACCCAGTGTGCGACCGACCAGAATGACGGCCGTGCGCTCGAGCTCGGTGCTGACAGCAGAGTCCAGCGTACCGAGCGTGGCGCGAATGATCCGCTGGTCTGGCCAGCTCGCACGCCACACGATTGCGATCGGGCAGTCTGCTCCATAGTACGGGGTCAGCTCATCAATCACCTTGGGAAGCTGATGGATCGAAAGATGGATTGCGAGGACCGCACCGGTGGCCGCAAAGGCGGCGAGTTCTTCGCCGGCCGGCAGCGCGCTCGCCCTGCCCGGCATTCGCGTCAGCACGACGGATTGCGCGAGACCCGGCAGCGTGAGCTCGGCTGCGAGCGCCGCCGCGGCGGCGGAAAAGGCGGGCACGCCTGGCGTGATTGAATAGGGAATTTGCAGCGCACGCAGCCGGCGCAATTGCTCACCCATCGCCGACCAGATTGACAGATCTCCAGAATGCAGCCGTGCGACGTCCTTGCCCTCACACTGAGCGGTGATTAGCTCCGATATGATCTCGTCGAGCGAAAGTGGCGCAGTGTTGACGATGCGCGCATCCTTTGGGCAAAATGCGAGAATTCCCTCGGGCACGAGCGAGCCGGCATAGAGGCAGACCGGACAGGCGGCGATGAGATCGCGTCCGCGCAAGGTGAGCAGATCGGCTGCGCCCGGTCCGGCGCCGATGAAGTGCACTGTCATTCGCCGTCCCTTTCCGCGATCGCTGCGGTCGCCGTTCGATCTTGCGAAACGGCCCGCTTCGAAACAAGGCGCGAGCCACGGCCGGCTACGGCCAGCGCCGCAGCTTCAGCGACGGAGCCGGTGCCGAACTTCGCCTTGATGAATTCGGACTGTGTGGGCGTGACGGTGCCAGCCAGGACATCGGCCAGAACGGGCCTGACCGGCACATTTAGTTCACACGCCAGCGCTTTGAGCGCAGCGGTTTCGGCCTTGTCGCTGGCGGTGGCGACTGCAGCGAGACCGTCAGAACCTCCCGCCGCGTCGAGCGCATCCCGCAGCGAAGCAAGCGTGACCTCCCGCCTGAATCCAAAACCTGCGACCTTCACTTCATCGCACTCCATTGCACGACCGGCCGCGCCACTTCCCAGGAACGGTAGCGGCCGAGGTGACCGGCATGCGCGATCTCGACCCGCATCAGCTCGCCGCCGTGGCGTTGATGTAGGTCCGAAAGCAGAGCTTCTGTCTCAAGCGTAACTGCGTGCGCAACCATCCGCGTTCCTGCCTCGATGCGCGACCAGACGGCATCGAACATCGCGGCGTCGAACCCACCGCCGATGAAGACGGCTTGCGGGGTCTCAAGGCCTGAAAGGATCTGAGGTGCCGCTCCTTCGATCACGGTGATCTGATGCGTCAGGCCGAAGGTCGCGGCGTTGCTGCGGATGTTTACAGCACGATCGGCCCGCGCCTCAATTGCGATCGCCGTACCACCGCAGAGAGCCCATTCTATGGATACCGAACCGGAGCCCGCGCCGATGTCCCACAATCTTTCACCGGGCCTCGGCGCCAACGCCGAAAGCGCGAGCGCGCGCATCGGCCGCTTGGTGATCTGGCCGTCATGCACGAAGAGCGCGTCTGAAAGGCCGGAGCTGCGCGGAACTCCGTCCGGTCCATTGGCTTCGAGCGCAACTGCCACGGGACTCACACCGGAATCGGCGGCGTAGCTGTCGGCACGATACTGCGTCACGGCTTCGCGCGAGCCACCGAGCGAAGCGAGAATCCACAGCCGTGACGCGCCCCAGCCGCGCACCGTCAGCCAGTTGGCAAGATCGCCGGCTGCCTTGCAGTCGCGCACGAGACAGATGATGCGAGCTTCGTGTGCGAGATGCGGCACCAGGCGTTCGAACGGCGCCGCGTGAAGTCCGAGACAAACGACAGATTCGAGCCGCCAGCCGAGCCGCGCCGCGGCAAGAGAGAATGTCGAGGGAGCGGGATGCGCGATCCATTCGCTTTTGCTCAGCCGCTCCGCGAAGTTGCTGCCGACACCGTGCCAGAACGGATCGCCCGAGGCGAGCACCGCCGTCGGACGGCCCCGGCATACCAGCACGCAGTCCACATCGAAGGGCATTGGCCAGCGACGACCGCGGCCGGTGATGTCTGCCAGGGCTAGATGCCGTTCGCCGCCGAACACGGTCTCGGCCTCCCCAAGCGCCTTTCGGCTTGCTTCCGAGAGGCCGACAAGGCCATCTTCGCCAATGCCGATAATGGTCAACCAGGGATTATCCATGCGCGCCCTCATTCTGGGCGGAACGAGCGATGCTAATCTGTTTGCGGATGCTGCCGCGCGCGCCGGACTCGACGCGATCTATTCGTATGCCGGACGGACGCGAGCTCCGACCGGCCAATCGCTGCCAACCCGCGTCGGCGGGTTTGGCGGCGCGAGCGGCCTTGCCGAGTACATTCGTCGGGAAGGAATAACGCATCTTGTGGACGCGACCCATCCCTTCGCGGCCGAGATGAGCCGCAACGCGGTTGCAGCGTGCGAGGCGACCAGGACACCGCTGATCGCGCTCGAGCGCGAGCCCTGGGTAAAAGTGCCCGGCGACAATTGGATCGAGGTCGCGGATATCACCTCCGCTGTCGCGGCGTTGCCGAAGAATCCCGCCCGGGTGCTTCTTGCGATCGGCCGGCAGCATATCAAAGCCTTCAGCACCAAGCCGCAGCACGTCTACACTTTGAGGTTTGTTGATGCTGCCGAGGGACCGCTGCCGTTTCCCCATGCCGATGTCATCGTGTCGCGCGGACCATTCAACTTTGCTGGCGAATTGGAGATGATTTGCTCGCGCGGCATCGAATGGATCGTTGCCCGCAATTCCGGGGGAATGGGCGCACGTGCCAAGATCGATGCCGCGCGCGGGTTTGGCCTCCCCGTTGTCATGGTCTCGCGGCCAGAATTGCCCGCAAGACTGCGAGTGGAAAGCGTGGCCAAGGTGATGCAATGGCTCGGTCATCGGGCGTGCCTCGGCGCATAGACCCAGGAACCGACGCGACGTGTCGCCGAATTGCCGACAATGACAACGGTTCTCATGTCGGCCATTTCTGGCCGCGCCTCGTGCAGCATCACCGTTTCAATGCGCTCCTCAGGCGTAGTGACAGCGTGCGCGAAGATCACCAGGCGTTCGCCGCAGCTCGCCTCCTTCAGAACTGAGAGCGCGCGTCCAAAGCCCTCGGGCCGGCTCACTGAGCGCGGGTTGTACATTGCGATCGCGAAGTCGGCCTCGGCGGCAAGCCGGAGGCGTTTCTCGATCATAGACCACGGCTTCAGATTGTCTGAGAGATTGATCGCGCAAAAATCGTGGCCGAGCGGCGCGCCGGCGCGCGCAGCCGCAGCCATCATCGCGGTCACGCCGGGCAGCACGCGGATTGCAATCCCCTGCCATTGCGGTGCGGCTTCGAGCGCTTCGAACACGGCGGAGGCCATGGCGAATACTCCCGGATCGCCAGAGGAAACCATGATGACGCGACATCCTTCTGATGCCAGCCGCAAGGCGTCGTTTGCGCGCTGCACCTCCATGCGATTGTCTGATGGATGCAGCGTGAGTCCTTCACGCAGCTTCACGCGCGCGACATAGGGTGCATAGCCCACTACGTCGGTCGCATCGACGAGCGCGGCGGAAACTTCCGGCGTGACCAGCGCTTCGTCGCCCGGCCCAAGTCCCGCGATGGTCAACGTGCCGGTCATTCGGCGGCCTCCATTCGCCGCCCCTGCCCATGCACTAGCACGATCGCGAAATAGGGACAGTCGGTTTCGTCCACATCCTTCAACCGCACGACGCGCTCGCCCGGCATGGTGCCGCGTTCGATCAACCATGCGTCGCCAAGACGGCCAGCGGCTTGGAGGGCACGGCGCACCTTTTTCAGGTTGCGCCCGGTCTTCATAATGACGAGCGCATCGGAATTGCGCACGCGCCGTTCGAGCTTTTCCTCTGCCAGCGTGCCCATCACCACCGTCATCACATCGTCGCCAAGTGCGATCGGCCGGCCGACGGAATTCCAGCAGCCGGCCATGCCGGGAATGCCCGCGATCACCTCGATCTCGACTTGTCCCTTGAGACGCGCGTGGAGGTGCATGAAGGAACCATAGAAGTAGGGATCGCCCTCGCAGAGTACGACGATGTCGACAGCGCGGGCGAGCCGCGCAAGATGTTCCGCCCATTCGTCATAGAAGCCGGCAAGGAGGCGCACATATTCCGGACTATCGAACGCGATCTCGGTGGTGACGGGATATTCCATCGGATATTCGCAGATGTCCTTTGCCAGTAGCCCCTCGACGATGCGGCGGGCCAGGCCGGGTCGTCCTTTCTTTCGGAAATAGGCGATGTGCTTGGCCGCGCGAACCTCACGATCCGCCCGCACGCTCATCAGGTCCGGATTGCCCGGCCCGAGGCCGCAACAGATGATACGCCCCATGGCTATTCGCTCCGGCTTGCCAGCGCATTCAAGGCGGCAACCGTGATCGCCGAGCCGCCAAGGCGTCCCTCGACAGTCAGCGCCGGCGCGGGCGGATCGGCCATCAACGCGGCCTTGGCTTCAGCCGCGCCGACAAAGCCGACCGGACAACCGATAATCGCCACCGGCTTTGGACAGTTGCGATCCTCCAGCATGTTGAGGAGATGAAACAGCGCGGTCGGTGCATTGCCGATGACAACGATCGCGCCCTCAAGATGTGGCCGCCACAGTTCCAGCGCTGCGGCTGAGCGGGTATTGCGCATGGATTGCGCGAGCGAGGGAACCGCGGGATCGTCGAGTGTACAGATGATTGCGTTGCCGGCCGGTAGGCGCGCGCGCGTAATTCCCTCCGACACCATGCGCGTGTCACAAAGGATAGGCGCGCCGTTCTGCAGCGCGGCCTGCGCGATGCGCGCCATGCCGGACGTAAAGCGGATGCAGGATTCGAGACCCACCATACCCGCCGCATGGATCATGCGCACGACCACCGGCTCCTCGTCGGCCGAAAAGCGCTCAAGGTCCGCCTCGGCACGAATGGTGGCGAAGGACTGACGGTAGATCGCTGCGCCATTGGTCTCATAGACGTGCGGCATCAGCGCTCTCCCGTAAGAACGGAAGGATCTGCGATCATGCGGCTGGCGCTCAGTCCACGTAAGGCCGGCGCCTCACGTGTCGAGCCGCCGCGGACGAGATCGAATCCTTCTCCGGTCGCAACGAGAGTGATCGAAGCCGGGCCGGAATGGGCACAACCTTTGGCACAGCCGGAGACATGAAGTCGGGAATCGGCAGCAATGTGCGGCGCAAGCGCCGCCGCAAATGCGCGGGTATCGGCCTGCGCCTCGCGACAGGCGGGCGCACCACTGCAGGCGACAGCGCGCAGAGTCGGATCGTCAGCTCGCGTGATGAGGCCCTCGCAGGCGGGCATTTCACGCAAATCTTCCGCCAGGATCATGCGCCACGGCGTCATTCGTAATCCTGGCGAGCATCTAGCCACATCGGAGAGCGCCTCATATGTCATCTGCCCAAATGCGGCGCCGACCATCGCGCCTTGCGAATAGAGTCGCGGACGCGGCTCGGCGATCATTCGAGCCGGCTGAACGTGTCCGCGAAGCGCGTCTGGCAATTTTGCGCCATTCTGGATGTACGCTGCCATCCGCCCTCGCCCGCCTCTGGTGCCGCCGGAGGTGACGAACCATTCGGCAAGCGCGAGCGCAACCTTCACGGCGTCTCTCCGCGTGACGGGATGACCATGTTCGGCGCCGTCGGCACGCACGATCAGCTCTCCCGCTAGACTGCGCTCGATGCGGATATCGGCGGAGGCGCTGGCAAGCGCGCGCTCCATACCGCAATCGACAGCGAAGCCGAATTTGGTCGGCAGGCCGGGCGGTCCCATCGCAAGCCCTTGTTCAAGTTCTGCTGCTAGCAAACAGGTATCGTCACTTGCGCTCCAGAACGGTGTGACCAGGACATTGCGGCGCGCCTCCGACTCCGGATCCGGGTCGGTCAGACGCAGCCGCGAGAGCTCCTCGATCAGGAGTCGATGACCTTCATCGCCGACACCCCTGATTTGCAGGTTGCCCCGGCTGGTCAGATCGATCAGCCCATTGCCGTAGCGCTTGGCCAGCGCCGCAATTCCTGCCGCCTGGTTCGCATCAAGCCGGCCACGATATGGCCGGATCCGAACCACGAGCCCGTCGCCCGACAGCATCGGCCGCAAGGCGCCGGGACACCAGCCCTTGATCGCCCCCCCGCTCATGAGGCCTCCCGCAGCGCGGCCGCAATCGAATTGCGTCTCGTCCGCCAGAGCGCAGCTTCATGCAGACGGGTGAAGCAGGATTCGATCGCCAGGAGCGCCGCCGGGTTCTCGCGTGCCATGAAAGTGCGAACGTCGTCGTTGCCAACCGTCGCGTCATAATAGAGATCGAACAGATGCGGAGGCACGGCCTGCGCGAGATGGGCGAAAGCGGCCATGTGTTCAAGTGTCGCCACTATCTCGGCCGCCCCTCGAACGCCGTGGCGCATCATGCCGGCGATCCATTTCGGATTGGCGGCGCGCGAACGTGCGATTCGCGATATCGCCTCGGTCAACGAGCGTGCATGCGGCTGATCCGGGCGCGTGGCATCGAGGTGATAGAGCGATGGGGCGGCCATGCCCAGGCGCGCCGCCGCGGCCGCAGCGCCCGCCTCGTGTACGGCATAGTCTGCGGCTAATAGCAGGTCGGTTTCCGGCAGGTCTTGCGCATGGACGAAGGCATCGGCGGCGACGAGCCTTGCCTCAATACCTGCGCGATCAGGCCTGATCGTGCCGTCGGGTGCGAACGCCCACGATGAAGCGGAAAGCCAGGCTTCGCCGGCCGCATGTTGCGATGCTTGCGTGAGTACATCCGGCATCGATGCCATACCGACACCATACTGCCCCGGCCGCGGCCCGAACACGCGCGCCGCACGATGGCGATAGGGATTTTCATCGCCTTCCTCGTCGCGTTCAGAAAGCGCTTCGGCCGCCGCCGCGAACAGTTGCGCAAGAGTTGAAAAGACGTCGCGGAACAGCCCCGACACGCGCAGCGTCACATCGATGAGCGGCCGGCCAAGAGCGGCTGGCGCGATGATCTCATAACCGGAGACCCGACCTGACCCATGATCCCAGCGCGGTGCGATGCCTGCAAGGTGCAGGGCCATCGCATAATCCTCGCCTGCGGTGCGCATGGTCGATGATCCCCAGAGATTAACCAGCAGTCCCTTCGGCCAGTCGCCGTGATCCTGTAGATGACGGCGCAGCAATTCCTCGGCGAGCTTGATCCCTTGCGCATGCGCCAAGCGCGTAGGAACCGCGCGGGGGTCGACGGTGAACAGATTGCGTTCAGTGGGCAGCACATCGCACCGCCTGCGATGCGGCGAGCCTGCCGGGCCCGGAGCAATGCGCCCACCCGAGAGCGCGTCAAGCAGCGCGCTCTTCTCCGCCTCACCGCAATCCCCACGGCCGAACACATGCAGGCCATCGCCGAACTGGCTCTCCTTAAGATCGCAGACGAAGCGATCGATCCGAGGAATGGCCTCCGCCGGCGCAGCCGAGGCGCCGAGGCCGAGATTGTCTTCCAGGCCCGCGGCACGCGCTTCATCGCGGATCGCCACAATCAGACGCTGGCGGCGCGCGAGATCGAGACCATCAGCCGTCGAATACTCATCAAGCAGTTGCTCGAGCGGACGCAAGCCTTCGGGCAATGCGGCCTGCGCCAGCGGCGGCGGCCAATGGCCGATCGTGACCGCGCTGATGCGCCGCTTGGCTTGCACTGCCTCACCGGGATCGTTAAGGATGAAGGGATAGACCACCGGCATGGCGCCAATCAGCGCTTCCGGCCAGCAGGAGGCCGACAGGGCGACGGATTTGCCGGGCAGCCACTCCAGTGTTCCATGCGTACCCATGTGGACGACCGCATCGACCTCTTGCTGCCTGAGCCAGAGATAGAACGCGACATAGACGTGGCGAGGCGTGCGCGAGAGATCGTGATACTCGACGTCATGATTGGTGACATCACCGCGCTCGGGCGGAACGGCGATGATCGCCTTGCCACGCTGGATTGCTGCGAAATGAAATTCGCCGTCACTGCAGGCGGGATCGTTCTCCGGCGCCCCCCAGGCGCGCGCGAGGTCGCGGAAGATCTCCGGCCGGCTGCGCCACGGCACAATGCCATCTAGCGCCGCCGCGTAGGCCGCAGCCCCGGCAACCACATCCGACGCATTGGCGTCGGACAAGCGACCGTAAACGTAGGACCAGCGCCGAAGCCCAGAGAGCGCAATCGAGCAGCCTTGGCTGCAGGCCGACAGGCATTCGATAGGAACGACGCTGACGCCCTCCGGCACGCCAGCCTCGAGGATAGCGCTGTGCAGACACGCGCCTGGTGTGGTTTCGCCTTCCCTTACGGCCTGGTCGGCACGGCAGGTGATGCAGACGTGAAGCGTGACGGTCATCGCCCCTTCTTAGAAAATTTTGGCGGAGGCGATGAGGTACGCGAACCAATGACACACAGGTTCGCTCCCCGTCGCGGAACACCCCGTCCGCCGGTGGTCAATCGGTGCGCTGGCAGGTCTCCCGGCTTGCGGAGCAGGTTCTTCCTTCGATCTCCACCTTCCCAACCCCTAAAGGGTCAGTGGCTCTTGGAGATCTCTCCGGTCACGGTCGCGGGGGCGGCTGCGCTTCAGACTCAAGCTTCGAGGCTAGAACCCTGTCGCATTCCCTCTTCGCCTGTCGTAGGACAGGAACCAACGCCACCCCACCATTTGCCCAAGCGTGCAACTTGTCAAGCCAAAGGGACGTGCAGATGACTTCCGGATCTGATGCCGCTGAGGACGAAACCGCGATCTCCGAATTCGCATTGGATGCCCGCCATTCGGCAAAAATGGCGAAGAAGAAGGCCGCGCGCGACCGGATGATGTCCAGCAAGAGTGGAGAGAAGGGACTCATCATTGTCCACACCGAGTCGGGCAAGGGAAAATCTTCCTCGGCCTCCGGCATGATCATGCGGTGCCTCGCGCATGGTTTTCACTGCGCCGTCGCGCAGTTCATCAAGGGTGTATGGGACACTGGCGAGCGCCGCCTGCTCACCGGACATTTTGACGAACTGTGCCAATTCCATGCGATGGGGGAAGGTTTTGCCTGGGAAACGCAGGACCACACCCGCGACATCGCCGCTGCCCGCACCGCATAGGAAAAGGCCAAGCAGCTGATCGCTGATGAAGCCTTGCGCATGGTGGTTCTCGACGAGATCAACATTGCGCTTCGCTACGACTATCTGGAGATCGGAGCGGTCGTCGAGTTCCTGAACAATTCAAAGCCGCCAATGACGCATGTCGTCCTCACCGGACGCAATGCCAAGCAGGAATTGATCGACGCTGCGGACCTTGTCACGGAGATGACGCTCGTGAAGCATCCCTTCCGATCCGGCATCAAGGCTCAGCCCGGCGTTGAGTTCTGACCAAAGCAATCGGGATTCGATTCGATGGCGGGCGCATTGATGATTCCAGGGAGCGGGTTCGGACGTGGGCAAGTCGCTCATCGTGGCCGGCCTTGCCCGCGCTGCGACCCGGCGCGGCAATCGGGTGCTGCCGTTCAAGCCGCAGAACATGTCGAACAACGCCGCCGTGACGGTCGACGGCGGCGAAATCGGACGCGCGCAGGCATTGCAGGCGTAGGCCGCAGGTGTCGAGCCACATACCGATATGAATCCGGTCTTGCTGAAGCCGGAAACCGATGTCGGCGCCCAGATCATCGTGCACGGACGCCCCGTGGCAACGCTGCGCGCGCGTGCATACGCTGCGATGAAGCCATCGCTGATGGCGCCGGTTCTCGAGAATTTCGCCCGTCTCCAGTACGATCAGCAGTCGGGCGTCTGGAACAACAAACTTGAGCTGCAGCGTGCGAAGATTCTCCGAATTCCGCTCACTAAGCCGTCCGCAACATTGGCGTGAGCGGCGGCGAAGAACCGTGTTGTATTTCACCAATGATCTTGAAGCCGTGACGTTGGTAAAAGGGGATGTTTTCTGGATTCGAACTTTCGAGGTAGGCGGCGATGCCCTCCTCATCACATCGTTGAAGAGCGTATTTCATCAGCAATGTGCCAAGCCCTTGTCCGACCCAGTTCGGATCTGCGGCAATGAGAGGCAGATACCAATGTGGCTCAGGGGGACGATGTTCGGCCATTCCCTGCCGTAGGTCTGCCATGTCTTCGGTGATCTCCGGGCGCAGGGACTGCGCCATAATTGCATCCAGAGCTTCCTCATCTTGCTGCACGCTGGGAGGCAGCCACAGGGCCGCGGCGCGAATCCCTTCCGTCACGTATGCTGTGCCATGCTCGAATGCTCGTCCGCCACAGGCGTTAATGAACTGAGGCATGCTCCTAAGATATTGCCTTGGATCAGGCCAACTCCAACGCATCAGTGGATCGGCGGCAAAGCCGAGCACCATTGTCCAGACGGTGCTTTCCCGAATCTTTGCGTGCGCAGATTCGATGTCCGCCTCCGCTGTCATGATGTCGTTTCCGAGTCTCTATTTGGGCGTAAAAGTTACAAGGGTAGAGCACAGGACAGTGCCTCTGAACGAGAGCAGAGTGGATTGCACCGACAGAGGTTTCGTCAGATGCATTTGGTTTTCGTTCCGGGCTGTCCTCCTGCCTCAGAAGGCTGCCGTCGACGAAGGCTCCTCAGTGGGTGATCCTTGACCTGGATCTTCCTGGTGAGCTTCTGTGCTTCCTGGGTCTGGAGCGTCATCTGGAGCCTGCCCTTCCTAAGGGAAGCTTCGACTTTCTTGCCGTCGACACCGTTCGGCAGCCTGCAACAGCCTCGAAAGAAACAACGCAAGGACGTTTCGAGTTTGCAAGTGCGAAGAAGCCATAGCACGCGCTCGATACGAACATCGTGCGATGGCGGCGCTTGAACCGGGTTCTCGGCACGACCGAGCACGTTAGGAAGCGTCGCACGTAGAGGTCGCAGGTAGGCAACGATCTTATGAGGTATCACCTCATCTCCCATTGAGCGGTTCTGGATTAGATCTCTTGTTCAAAACACGTGCCAACTGCGGAACCGCATAGACTATTGCCCTCAGTCGGACGGGTGCCATCGTTCGGAGCCGACGGCGCACCTCATCTTTTCGCGCCAAGCACCGCAAGAAACTCTCCACGAGTCGGCACGTCGTCCATAGATCGAGGGTGCAGCCGTTTTCGAGCTCGGGGCGAGCGTGGAGCCAGTGACAGCTCAAAACGATACCTCGACGCTACCCCGCTGTGTCCACTCATAAAAGGTGGCCCACCGGTGCCGCCATGAAGAGGCGAGATTGGAGCGATATGGTCGAGTGGGCATAGCGGGAGGGTGGCTCGCGCCATCTGGCTCGACCATATTCACTTTTTGGGCACAGACGGCGAGCTGTTCACACCAGCAAGATTGCTCGGCAGTTACCTGACATGCCCGCGTTCGGTTGAAGACGACCTATGTTCGGGGCCAGACACTAACACGCGAGTCGAACCCGCCCGGCCTGCAAAGCTTACGAATCTGTCTCTTTGCCAAAAGTTGGCACGTCTGTTGCTCACTTCACTGGGGCAGAGCAATTGCATCGGGCGCGACGGGCTCTCAACAATTTTCTGATCTAAGGACCGCACAAGGCGATGAATGGGGGGCTTATGCCTACGGAAAATCGACCCAGCGAAAATCAGTTTGTGGAACGTCAACCGATCGACGTGATCGCGGCGATTGATCGCCTTGCCAGATCGGATCCAGAGAGGGTTGCGCTAAGGTACGGCGCTGATGAACTTACCTACGGGGCGCTGCGATTAAGATCGGATGCACTCGCAGGGACGTTACGAGACCATGGCGCTCAGGGCGCGGTCGTCGGCTATTGGGGTGAACGGAACCTCGACTGGGCGACGACTGTCGTCGCAATTTTGAAGGCCGGATCAACCTACCTGCCGCTCGATCCATCGCTACCGTCTTCGCGCACAGCATTCATGATCGAGCAGAGTCGCTGCGCTCTGATTATCGGCTCCGACAAGCTGGATCCGCTCAGCCAGTTCCAGGCGAGCAGCAAAGGCACTGTGCAATTCATGGCGATAGAGGCGGCGCTGCGCGAGGGCCAGGCTTCGCCTATCTTGCCAATATCGAGCGAGAACGGAATCGCCTACATTCTGTTTACGTCTGGTTCGACGGGCCAGCCTAAGGGCGCAATGATCGCGCACGCAGCCCTAAACAATCATTTGGCGGCAAAGATTGATGCCCTCACTCTCACTCGGACCGATTGCATTGCGCAGACAGCATCGCACTGCTTTGACATCTCGCTGTGGCAGCTTCTAGCGGGGCTTTGCGTCGGAGGCTGTATCGCGATCATTGACGATGTAACACTGAAATCCCCAGTATCCCTTCTCAACGCGATTCAAGGATACGGCGTGAGGATTGTTCAGTTCGTTCCATCGATGCTTGCAATATTTGTTGAATATCTGAAATCGCTTGCGGCCGCTGAGCGAGCTCTGGACAGTTTGCGGTTTATTTCTACGGTCGGCGAACCTCTAACACCCGGACTGGCGCGCGCGTGGCTTGCCTTATATCCCCGGGTCCCCATTCTCAACCACTACGGGCCAACCGAGTGCGCGGACGGTGTTACGCATTATCTGGTTTCCGTACCGCCTGCGCTGGCTGACGCTTATGTGCCGATCGGCAAGCCGATTCCTAACCTTGAGGTTTATGTCGCCGACGGACCGCGGCTTTGCAACACGGGAGAGGTCGGCGAAATCTGTGTTAGCGGCGTTGGTGTCGCTGCTGGTTACGTCAATGACGATGTCCGCACCAGGGATGCTTTTCGGCCAAACCCGTTCTCAACCGATCCGTCGTTCCGGCGCCTATACAGGACAGGTGATCTCGGACGCGTTCGTTCCGATGGACTCTTGGAATGTCTAGGTCGACGGGACCGTCAGGTCAAAATCCGCGGGCACAGAATTGAGCTGGGAGAAATCGAGGCCCGCCTCTCCGCTCATCATTTGGTACGTGGCGCCGTCGCGGTCGCCTCCGTGTGCGCAGGCGTAAAGCTTACGGCGAGAGACATAACCAGGGCCGAGGGGGGAACTGGATCGAGACGCCTCATTGCGTATGTGTCAGCTCCGGCTGAAGTTGCGGAAGGTGAGCTTCAGAACTTTCTTGCCGAAGCGCTTCCCGCCTACATGCTCCCAGAGAGGATTATCCACGTCGGCGGTATTCCACTGACCAGAAACGGAAAGGTCGACTTTGGAGCATTGCCGGACCCGGCCAGTGTTCGCCCTCAATTGTCGACGCCATTCGAGGAGCCGCAAACAGAGCTCGAAGCCCAGTTGTGCCAGATTTGGTCCCGCGTTCTGCGTGTTGAAAACATTGGCGTGAATGACCAGTTCATAAGCCTGGGCGGAGACTCGCTCCGGGCAATGCTCATATTGGGCCAGGTGCAGACCCAGCTCGGAGTGAGAACGGATTTCAGGCTGGTCCTGAATGGAACGATCCGATCTCTTGCGGCTTCGATCTCGGCGGCCCGAGTCGAATCCAAACTCTGTACAGCCCCGACGTACGGAACGCTTACGCGATCGCCTCTGACGCGAGTTCAGGAGCACCTATGGTTTCTCTCGCAGCTCGATCCGTCTGCCAGGAACTACATCATTCAAGGCGGCCTGCAAATAAGGGGCATCATCGATCTGGCCGAGTTCAATCGCGCCTGGACCGATGTCGTTCATTCCCATCAGGCACTTTCGGCGCGCTTTATCGACGAGGACGGTCCGGTTCAGCTTTTTGATGCTCCGCAATGCGCAAGTCTTGAATTGGCTGATGCATCTCATCTCAGGACGCAGGAAAGTGAGGAACTGATTGCACAGTTACGGCGAACAGAGCTGAACGGCAGCTTTGATCTCAGCCAAGGCCACCTGTTTCGCGCGCGCATGATCCGTCTTGGCCCTGATAATCATCTCATACTGATCACCGCTCACGAGATTATTATCGATGCCTGGTCGATCTCTGTTCTGCTCAGGGACCTTCGACAAAGATACGCCGATGCCGCGGCGTTTTTGCCAGAGAGCCGCGCGTCACTCTCGACCTACGCGGTCTGGGAAAACGAACACGTTACTCCAGAGGCGCTGGCCAACCAACGTAGCTATTGGCGTCGTCAGATTGGTGATGATCCGCCGGTGCTTTCGCTTGGAACGGAACGAGCGCGGCCGCAGACAGATTCCTACCGCGGCGCCTCGCATGCGGTGCTGCTTGGCAGCGAGCTCTCGGATCAGGTACGGGGGGTTGCGCGCCGACATAGGTGCACCACGTCGACAACACTCCTCGCATGCTTCAAGCTGCTGCTGCGGATGTATAGCGGTCAGGACGATATTATCGTTGGCATACCGCACGTCGTACGGGATCAACCTGGCAGCGCCGACATCGTTGGCTTTTTCCTGAACATGCTGCCAATCCGCACTGCGATCAATGTAGGCCAGTCCTTTGCGGTTCATGCCTTGCACGTCCAGGACCTGGTCAGCGACGCCATCGCAAATTCGGCATATCCGTTCGGCTGGATGGTGAGGGATACCCGGCTCCATCGCGAAACGGGGCGATCACCGATCTTCCAAGTCATGTTCAACATGTACTCTGAGGCCGCGGACCCAGTTCGCCAGCATGAGTTGGACCTGACATTTCGGGAATACGACACCGGCCATGTCAAATTCGATCTGACATTGTACGCACAAGATCAGGGCGATAACATTGCCCTCCAGCTAGCATATTCGGAAAACATATTTTCCAGCGATCTGATTGTCCGCATGGCTGACAATCTGCGCTGTCTGATTGCGGCCTGCGTTGAGAACCCACTTGCGCCCATTGAAGATCTGAGCTGTCTAAGCGCCTCAGACGTCGCCATACTGGAGTCGCTAGATGGCTCGGCGCCACCATATGAGACTGAATGTCCGCTTGTCGAAGCGTTCGAGCAAATTAGCGTCTCTAAGCGGAACCAGCTGGCATACTTTGGTGATTTCGGTGAGGTAACATTCGGCCAGCTGCGTGAGCGCGTAACAGCTGTTAGGTCGTTGCTGCGGGCTTCTGACGTGGGCGCTGGCGATACGGTCGCCATGTTGGTCGACCGGTCGCCTGACGTGACCGCTGTTATTCTTGCGGCGCGAGCCTTGCAGTCCATCGTTGTCCCTATATCGCCGGATTATCCGCGTGATCGGATCGAACATATCCTGCGAGATAGTCAGGCAAAGCTTTTGGTTCACGAAAATACCACTGACCTTGGCTTTGACATGCCGTCGATTTGTCTATTGACCCTAGAAGGGTACGGCGCGCCTTCGCACGATCTCGAGTGTAGCAACAAACCATCAGATCCGGGAATTGCGAGCCTTATATACACGTCGTCCTCAACCGGGAAGGCGAAGGGGGTTCTTATACCGGAATCGGCAGTTCTCAATCGGCTGAACTGGATGTGGCGAAGCTTTCCCTTCGACAGTACCGACGTGATGGTTGTCCAAAAATCCGCATCACTCGTTGCGTCCGCTTGGGAGTACTTTGGAGGGCTTCTGAGAGGTGTGCCCGCGCTGATCCTGACCCAAGAGCAGTTGCTGGATCCAGATCTGTTGTTGTGCACGTTGGCGAGACATCGCGCGACACACTTATTTGCCTCGCCGCCACTCCTGTCGGGCATCATTGCTTCCCAAGAACGGCACCCGCGACCGACCGCCTTGCGGTTGGTCACAAGTAGCGCCGAACCGATGCCTTCCTGGCTCCCCGTTCGCTGGCGTGCGTATTTCCCGGACGTGCCGTTGTGGAACTTCTATGGTGCTACGGAATGTGCATCCAATGCAGCAGTCTACGAAACATCGGATGCCTGCGACGGCTCGTCGCTCGTCCCCATTGGGCGCCCAATCGATAACGTCAAACTCTACGTGCTCGATGCCCAGTTGAAGAGAGTCCCTGTCGGAGCCGCCGGCGAACTCTGCATCGCGGGACGCTGCGTGAGTGCTGGGTACTGGCGAGATCAAGATCGGACCGACCGCTGCTTTGTGCCAAATCCGTATGATGACGGACAATACAACGTTCTTTATCGAAGTGGCGATATCGCACGCATCTCAACCAGCGGCCTTCTCGAGATTTGCAGCCGATCGGACAACCAGATCAAAGTACGGGGGTTTCGCATCGAGCTGGAGGAGGTCGAAGCAGCCCTTGAATCTCATCCAGCGATCAAGAAGGCCGCGGTCGTAGCAGAAGGCATGGATGACCATCGTCGCTTGATCGCTAGCGTGGTTTCGACTCGCGACAGTCTAAGCTCTGAAGACATTGTCATCCACCTGCGCCACACATTGCCGTCCTACATGATTCCCGCCGCCTTCCGTTGGGTTGACAGTATCCCCCTTACGGCGAGCGGAAAGATAGATCGTGCTCGCCTGTCGTCCGTTCCTTACCGCGAGGTCGGGCTTGTTCCATCTGCTGAGCCCCGCACGAGGAAGGAGCGCATTCTTGCTGGGATCTGGCAGGATCTATTAGGCGCCAAGTGGGTCGGAATCGATCAGAGCTTCTTCGATATCGGCGGAGACTCTCTTCTGAGCGTGCGCTGCGTCACGTTGGCACGCAAAGCCGGGCTGAATTTCACTGTTCACCAAATCTATCAGACACCGACTATCAGGGACTTGGCGGCAGACGAAGCGGCGGTTACGTCCTTCCCTTCCTTGGATGGCTCATTGCCACTTACCCCCGCAATCTCTTCTTGGAACCGCCTTGCCGGCTTCGATGAGCATTTCAACATCGGCGATCTGTTCTTCTTGCCGGCGGGCGCCCTGAAAATCACAATATTGGAGCGCGCCCTTGCCCATGTCATGGATAGGCACGATGGCCTCAGACTCCGTATTGCCCGAACCGACGATGGTCTACTTTCGTCAATCGGACCTTCCGTGGCCGAACGCCTCGTGGAGGAGATCGACCTTGTCGGGATGAGCGGCCTACAGCAGCGCAAGGCAATCGAGAGCATCTCAACAACACGTCAACATATGTTTCGGTTTGACGGCCAGATGCCTCTTGTTAAAGTCACGGCGTTCTGCACATCGGAAAACGGCGATTACTATCTACTGGTCTTGTTACATCATTTTGTAGCGGACGGAATAGGCTATCGACTGTTCCTGGAAGCATTGGATGCGGCGTACTACTCCCTTGCCTCAGGCCACGCCGTGGGTGATGGCGAGAATGTACAAATGCTCTCTCCATGGTTGAACCGCCTTGAGCACTACGCGAACAGCGAAGCACCAGCCGAACTCAAATTTTGGGAGAGGATTAACTACCATGAGTTCAAATTTAACATCAGTGACACGTCACCGAGCGCCGCGAGCTTTTCAGAGGTGACCGCGAGAGAGCTTCATTATGCACGCCTTGAAGGTCGCATGGATGAAGCCAATTGCCGTTCCCTCTGGGAAGATCAGGCCAAACACTACCTGGAGATTGACAAAGAAGCGACGGCTGATCTCCTCAATATTGCAGCTCGATGGGCGCATTGTCAGGACTTTGACGTTTTTGTTGCCGCGCTATCCGGCGCCTTTGGACGTGTTTTCGGCAACTATTCACTCTGGATTGATAGCCTTACCTCGACCCGAGGTCGGCTGTTTGACGATTTCGATCCATCTCAGATCATCGGCGTTATCAGCGAGATCGTTCCGCTTCCTTTGAGACTCACAGAAACGGAGGCCCGTCCGGATCGTGCTCGTTCAATATTCCGCCAGCGCAATGCCCTGCCACGCAGGGGAATTGGCTTTCGGGCCATGAAATTCCTGAACCGAGATCCAGCCGTGCGGAGCCGGATCGATCGCCTGCCCTTACCCAGAATTGGATTGAATTATCGAGTGGGTTTGCAGCGCAATTTTGCACGCCATTTCCTAGCCAAGGAACCTTCTCTGCTCTGGATCGGCAAAGACATGGATGAAGCGGGCGTGAATTACCTGTTCTGGTTCAGTGTCGGATATCAAGCCGGCCACCTACAGATAGAAACGAGGTATAATTCAACTAAGGTCGGCTATGAGGTAACCCGCAATCTTTGCACGGTGTTGCAACAGGAGCTGTTGCAGACGATCAGCGAATTCGGAAGAGCTAGCGACACTTTCATTCATAAATGAGCCGGATGCCGAATTCGCCTGAGAGAGATCGCGATGTCATGCCCACGAAAAAGCCGTACATCGATCTATCGGACCCCAATCTCTTGGGCCTTATCCTACGGCTCGCCCTTCCGTCTGTTGTTGGCGTATCGACTAACGCGTTACAGCAGGTCGTCAATGCGATCTTTGTTGGCGCACTTGGCGCGCAGGCGATCGCAGCTGTCGGCATGACTTTGCCGATCGTGGTCCTGCTCACGGCAGTCGGACAGGGGATCGGCGCTGGAACAGCCTCGTTCATATCTCGTCAACTTGGCGCTGGTGAGTACCTGGAGGCTAGTCGAGGCGCGAGTACAGCACTCGCGGTGGCCGCTCCGACCGGTATCATACTTACGGTCGCTCTGCTTCTTAACCTGCAAGGGATCTTCGTAACGCTCGGGGCAACATCAACCATCATGCCAGTAGCGATCGACTACGCCGCGACGCTTTTGTTGGGGTACACCCTGATGCTTCTAAACATTGTGAACGGCTTCATCGTCAGAGCCGAGGGCAACACACGATTCAGCATGTGGACGATGATTACCGCCTTCATACTGAACGCTGTGCTCGATCCCGCCTTCATATTCTTATTGGACCTCGGTGTGCGAGGCGCAGCCCTCGCAACGCTGGCATCTCAGATCGCTGCTATTAGCCTCTATATCGCGTATTTTGCAAACCTTCGCGGTATTGTCCTCGTCAGGATATCTCACATCTCATTGCGAGCAGATCGCATCAGGCAGCTCGCGCTGATAGGGGCGCCGGCGACCATGACCAGCATTTTATCAGCCATTGCCTTCATGCTCTTGTACGGAGCTGCTGCGCCGTTCGGGGACGATTCCATCGCAGCCGTGGGAATAGCTGTGCGATTGCTGACGATCGGCGCACTGCCTATCACCGGCTTCTGTATAGGCTCGCAAGCTATCCTGGGTTTCGGTTGGGGCTCACGCGACTTTGCTCGCGTCTTGAAGACCGCGAAGTTCATCCTCTCCATGACTGTCGCTCTTTCCGTCGCGTATTCTGCAGCCGTTGTGATTTTTGCCCGGCCTTTGGTCAGGCTGTTCAGCGATAGCGAGAAGGTCACGGAAATTGCCGTCTCGACCTGCATCGTGTTCCATCTCTTTTTCGGACTTTTTGGTATTCAGAGTTTCGTGACGGCGATGCTTCAGTCTTTCGGAAGAGCACGCCTCAGTGCGGTTGTGTCCTTGGCGAGGCAAGGCTATCTCTTCATACCGGCCGTAATGTTATTCCCCGTCATATCGGGTTTCAACGGACTGTTGGCCAGTCAAGCAATCGCTGAATTGGGCGCCGGAATAATCGCGTTGTTCGTCATGTTCCACCAGTTCGCTGAGCTCAGACGATCGCTCCGGCACCCTACTTCAAGAGCGATCGAGCTCGCGGGTTGATCTGACAATGGACATCATCGTTGCCCAGAGCATTGAGCCACGAGATGCTCGGTCTCGAAGATGATTATGGTGAAGACCTCGTCAAAACGCCTCTTGTCGAGCTCGCGGACACGGGCCATTACGGCGTAGTCTAAAACGTTGCTGTGAACCGCCCAGAACACATAGTTCGTCGAAATGTTCTAGGATCGCATTCGAGACGGATCCAAGCATGCATGGCTAGACAATTCACTCGGCGAAGCTCGAAGCCGACCCTCATTGCTGCAGATGGAGGCTTGACCAGCCATGCCGTGTTGGGCGCGACGATCGGCAATATGCTCGAATTCTACGATTTCGGGACGTATAGCTTTTTCGCCATCCAGATTGGTCACGCGTTCTTCCCGGCGAAGGATCAGTTCGCCAGCCTTATGCTGTCGCTCGCGACCTTCGGAGCGGGTTTCGTGACCAGACCCATCGGGGCCATTGTGATCGGCTCGTACTCGGATCGAGTCGGACGCCGGCCCGCAATGACCGCCAGTCTTGTCATGATGAGTGCCGCGATACTCGTGTTGGCTGTGACGCCCTCGTACGACACGATAGGGATCGCCGCTCCGTTATTGGTTATTTTCGCGCGTTTGGTGCAGGGCTTCGCCCTGGGAGGCGAAGTCGGTCCGACGACCGCCTATTTGATGGAAGCGGCCCCGGCCGGACGCCGGGGCCTTGCCGTCTCGTTTCAGCCTGCCAGCCAACAAATAGCTGCAACGGCCGGAGCGCTGGTCGGAGAAATACTCTCCCTCACCATGACAAGCGAGTCGCTGGATGCGTACGGATGGCGGATCGCGTTTCTGCTCGGTGCCTGTACGCTGCCGTTCGGACTTTGGTTGCGCAGGGCCCTGCCCGAAACGCTGCACCGACCTGAAGCGCCGTCTCTCGCCGTCGAGCCCGCAAGGAAATTGCGTGCCGGCCGCATGATGAGCTTGGGATTGGTCATTTTGGCCAGCTGCACGATTATCACCTATGTCACGGAATATATGACGACTTATGCGCTGAACATCCTGCAAGTCGCCGCGCCTCTCGCCTTTGCGACCACTGTCGTCAGCAATGCAGTAGGCATTGCTGCGGCAGTCCTGGGCGGCTGGCTCGCAGATCTGGCCGGACGCCGGCCCATCATGATATGGCCGCAGATCGGCGCGCTGCTGATGACCTATCCGGTGTTCTTGTGGATCGTAGAGAGCCGCAGTCCCATGGCCCTTCTCGGAGGTCTCGGCGCGCTCACCCTCGTCGGAACGATTCCGTATAGCGCCTTCTATGTCGGTATGGCCGAAGGCTTGCCCAAGAGCATCCGCGGCGGCGCCTTCGCGACGATCTACGCTGTTGCGATAGCGATCTTCGGGGGCACAGCTCAACTCGTCGTCGCTTGGCTGACCCACGTTACTGGGAACGCGCTGGCGCCAGCTTGGTACATGCTAGTCGCTACCGCGGCCGGGCTCTGCGCCATGCTGATGATGCCCGAGACGGCACCGCCGAAAATTCGGGCCGCCGCGAACACGCGGAGCCCGTAGCAGCTTTGGACAATGCGATAACGGGTTACAGGTTCCCAATCTCACGATGCGTGCATCAGACGAGGGCCAACGCGACGGACTGGCATGACCCGCGCGGCAATGATTCAATACTCCAAAGAACAGCGCAGCAAGGATTTCCCATGATGGCGAACCGCGTAAAGAATGACGGAGTAACGCGATGGAAATTGCCCTCGGGATTAGCGCCCCGGTCGTTTTCGCCGCAATGTTTTGCGTGCGTCTGGGCCGTTCGGTGACGCCAGTCATCAAGAATTTGCTCGCGCGTAAGCAGAAGCTCATCGAGCAACTGAGCGTCACCGAAGATGCTGACGAGCGAGACAAGATCGGACGTCAACTTCGCCAGATCAACACCGCACTGGTATTTTTGCGGAAGACGGAGCCCAAGAGCGAGGAATGACCATTGGGCGATCCCACACGACGCAGCGATACCTAGAAGCTGAATGGCGGGAATCCGTCGGAAGCGAATGCACTTCATCGTGCTCGACCGGCGACCGTCTCCTCAAAGCCTCGCAAGCCAATACCTCAACTAACGGGGCTCACACAATACAATCCAAAACGAACCGGCAAAGCCCCTGCGACGAAATCGTTTGGATCGCCTAAATCAAGCCTGTTCAACGCATAGACGAGCCTCTTGTTGCCCGGAAACAACCTCTCCGCGTGACCGACCAGCGAATCGTGATCGAGCACAGCAATTGAGGAAGGCTGGAGCGCTGCAGATAGCTTGCGAAGTCTTCTAGCATAATCTTCGCCGGTTTGCCGGCCGATCGTCCGACAAAAGTTTCCTTCAGCCGCCCTTCTGATGAGGTCCTCGTCCTCTTTGGAGGCACGATATTTTGATGTAATGGGGTGAGCGGGGGCGCCAGGCTCACGATACCGACGAAGCATTGACAACGCGGGGACGATCCCCTTGTCTTTCGGAAACAGCCGTTTAGCGTGATCGAGCAAGAGCTCGTCATCGAGCATAGCAATAGTTTGGCCAGAAGGCTTGAGTGCATCAGCCAATTTGCGAAGACTACGATCATAATGGCCGACGGCGACGGTGCTCGGCTGCCCCCGATCACGGGCAGCATCAGCCGCTGCTTGGATGAGGCGATCTTCTTCCTCAGAGATATCAAAAAGCTCTCTATGGAGATCTACGGCATCGACCTGTTGCACCTCGCCCAAGTGCTGCTCAAATTCCGCTTGCTGCTGTTGCGGCTGTTGTACCGTGGCGTTGTACGTAGCGAAATGTCGGTCGAATGGGTTGATATTGCTAAATGGGGCCATGTTCCCGTCCGGTTGGGGCCGATTCGCATATCTGAGCAGCAACGTTCGCTCGCTAGCTCCCACACTACTACCGTTAGCTTTCGCGAAGCTGACGCGGTTTAGAGAAAATTAGAATGAGCCAATGGCCAAAGCGTGCTTTCTGCGGACGCAGCAGCATCGGTGTCCGCCGAAAAAAGGCTGCGATGATCAAAAGAGAGTTTTGAGCCGGGAAGTCAAAGCATTGCAACCACCGTTTGCCGCTCCACTAAAGCAGCCCAGTACGGGTCAGCAGATCGCCTTATGGCCGTGCAGGCCATCATCCTAACTCGAAATCAAATCATGCAGCCTTACTCGGCCGCTGCTCGCGCTGAGCTCGGGTGAGGTAATCGAGATAGATCTTGCGAGCCTGTGCGTCGCTCACGCCGCGCCGCGCCACAACGGTGCCCACGAAGGCGAGCGCGACTGGAGAGGAGAAAACGCTCTCGCCGGCACGGCTCTCGAGTCCTGTGGTAGCGCTGTTGCGGGCCATCGGCCCCTCCGCTTTGTTGGCGGAGGGTGGATTCCGCCGCCGTGCCGGCGAGCTTCTTTTTGTTCGGGTGGCTTCGGAACGCACTTGCGAGGGGGCCGGTCGACGACGCGGTCCACCAAACATCAGATTCAGCTGCCGCCTTGACAGATTCCGGAATTGGATCACCCTCGACTATAATTGGATCACCCTCAATTATGACGAAAGGCAATCTGAGAGCACGCGCTATCCGGGAAAGCGAACGGTGCCCGGCTCCATCCTTCATCCAGGGGACGATGCCGCATCGCTAGCCGGAGCGCATATTGAGGCGCTGAAGAACGAGATAAGGCTGGCTGAGCAGCGGTCAGCACAGTGGCCAGGAAAAAGCGGATCTTCCGCCGCCAGTGTCGATAGCCAGCCGCGATGGCAGGATTCCAGCGCGTCGTATTGGCGGTGCAATCGAAGGCGTAGTCGGCGGCCAAATGCTTGCCGGTGCGGGATCAGTGCGGCGTACATGAGTTTCAGGACGGCGCGTTCGCCGAAGGTGTGCGGCGCGTGGTTATGGGCATGGCGGAAAAGCTCGGGTATGAGCGGGCGCGGACTCACATGCCGACCACCGCATTAGCGGGGATGAAGCGCGAACCGAAGGCATGAGACGCTTCCTGCAGTTCCTCAAGTAGCCACATCTCGAACGTCGAGGCGACAATCAGGTCGAAGCACGGCGTCGCGTCGACCTGCCGCAGGACACAGGAGACACGGGCAACAAGCGTCACCGCGCAACGCCCGGCGTCGAAGACTCGGGGATGCAGGTCGAGACGGCAGCATCGGGCGAAAACTTCGAGCGTGCTGAGGCCCGATACCTGCAGGACGCATTTGCCATGGCTTTGGTCCACCACAGCCGCGATGCCGGCGAGCGCCGACTTCAACTGCACAGAGAAGGCGTTGCCGATGTCCGCTGGCGCTTGAAGCAACCAGCCCCCCGGCTGGATCCAGATCAGCGTATAGGCCCCGTCGCTCGTGGAATGCCCCGGCTGCGGCAGGTTTAGCTGGAGCCTTTGCCAAATTGCAGCGGCAAGCGCCGGCTGCTGCCCTCGGCGCGCCGTCAGCTGCACCAGCGTTGCCGGCCGTTGCATGATCGAGATAACATCCGGATTGGCCTGTCCATCATGAGGTGGCCTCGTCAGTCCGCCAAAACGGGAAGGGCAGTCAGTTGCGGACACGGACATTCTCTGGGTCGACATGATGGGGACTAGAGACGACTACCTCGATCGCCTCGTCGTGCAGGGGAGAAACTGCGTGGACTGTCTTGCCGCTCATAGCCTCGCCGTTCTCAAGCATAGCCAGGCCAATCCACTGCCCTAGCTCAATCGACCGGGTCACGCTCGTAATCCAGCCCAAACTTCTGCCCGAACCGGGCTTCGACACGAGATGAGCTCCGCCGCGCAGCCGCTTGCCCGAGTCGATCGGGCGGATGCCGACCAGCCGCGGCCTACCAGGATCAGCGAGGGCCGGACGGGCGCTCAGCACGCGGCCGACGAAATCGCCAGTCTTCTTCATCATCCGGCCTACACCGAGATCGGCGGCCGTCGCCTGCCCGTTCAGCTCCGAGGCCGCGAGGTGGCCCTTCTCGATCCGCATCAGGTCCATCGTCTCCAACCCGTAGGGCACGATGCCGAACTCTTGCCCGGCAGCCAAAATCGCCCGCCAGACGATCTCGGCATGCCTCGACGGCACCGCAACCTCATAGGCGAGTTCGCCGGAGAAGCTGATCCGAAAAACCCGAAGGGGTATACCGGCCATGTGGCCTTCGCCCACAGACAGGAAGCGAAAAGCCCAGAGGTCGAGTCCCTCGACCACCTTGGCCAGTGTCACGCGGCTGCGGGGACCGGCTACCGCGATTTGTGCCCATTGGTCGGTCACCGAACAGAGCTGCACATCGAGCTCCGGCCAGACGGTCTGAGCATAGAACTCCATATGTTCCAGTACGGGCGCGGCGTTGGCAGTGGTTGTGGTGATCAGGAAGTGATCTTCGCGGAGCCGTGATGCCGTGCCGTCATCAAACGCGATACCGTCCTCGCGCAGCATCAGGCCATAGCGGCATTGGCCGACGGCGAGCGTCGAGAAGGAATTGATGTACAGTCTGTCGAGGAGGGTCGCGGCGTCCGGACCCTGCAGATCAATCTTGCCGAGCGTGGACATGTCGCAAATACCTACACTTTGCCGTACCCCGCGCGCCTCGCGCGAGACCGAATCCCAGGCGGTCTCCTCAGCTTTGGGGTAATAGGACGGCCGCAGCCACGCTCCCATCGGCCGCATCACCGCGCCATGACGAAGGTGCCAACCATGCAGCGCCGTGCGCCGGATCGGCTGGAACCGTTCGCCTGTTGTGCCTCCGGCCAGGGCACCAATGGCGACCGGCTTGGTGTAAGGCCGGAAAGTCGGCAGGCCGACCTTCTCTAGGGTCTCGCCGCGGGCCTCCGCGAGGATCGCAGCGCCCACAAGACCACCAAGCTTGCCCTGATCCGTGGCCATATTGTGCGTCGTGTAGCGCTTGGCGTGCTCAATGTGGCTGAAGCCTTCGCGATGGGCGAGGCGGATATCGTTCACCGTAACATCATGTTGCAGGTCGACGAAGGCCTTCCCCGAACTCTTGACTTCCCAGAGCGGCTCGAGCGGTGCGCATGGCCCCTCCGGTGCAGGCAGCGGGAAATCAATGTCGCCGCCGCCGAGGCCCAAGGCGTTCGCGGCCGCCAGCCCGGCGGCCAGCCCGTCGCGCGCGGCCTCGCCGATTCCTACGATGCCCCTCGCCGCGCCAGCCGAACGTTCGGCCTGCACCGGCGCGCCCGGCACGAAGCTCGAAAGCGTCGCATCCCAGCTCAGCCTGGCGCCGGACTGGCTGGCGAGATGTACGTTCGGGTTCCAACCACCGGAGATGCAGAGCAGGTCTGCCGCGACGTTATCGCCGCCGCCGCTCGGCGTCCGGAGTGTGACCCTATCCTTGCCAAAGTCGCTCACCTCGATCCCGAATCGAACATCGACGCCATGCGCTCGCAGTTCCGCGGCCAGCCTGTTTTCCCGCCGGAAATCGGCCAGCACGACTCCATCGAGGCCCGCCTCGGCAAGCGCAAGCGCCGTCGCGTAGGCGCTATCGTTGTTCGTGAAGACGACGGCACGCTTTCCAGGAGCGACGCCGAAGCGGCGGACATAGGTCAACGCCGCACCTGCCATCATCACGCCGGGTCGATCGTTGCCGCGAAAAGCGATGAGCCGCTCACTCGCGCCGGTCGCCAGCACCACTTGTCCAGCACGGAAGGTGCGGTACCGTTGCCGGACCTCATGCGGATGCGGCTCGGCGACATGATCGCCGACCTGCTCGACGCCGCCCAGTAGGTTATGGTCATAATAGCCAAAAATGTTGGTACGCGGCAGAATCTGCACGTCGCGGATCCCCTGGAGCGTCGCGATCATCTCCTTCCGCCAACTTTCCTGAGCCGGATCGAGCAGCAGCCCGCCGCCGATCAGAAAATCGCGCTCACACAGGATCACACGAGCGCCGACCTCGCCCGCGACCCGGGCGGCTGCAAGTCCGGCCGGCCCGGAGCCGACAACGAGTACGTCGCAATGCGCATGTACCGCTTCGTAGTGATCGGGATCCGGCAGGCAGGTGGCGCGGCCGAGACCGGCCGCGTGGCGAATCAGCGGCTCGTAGAGTTTTTCCCAGAACGAAGCCGGCCACATGAAGGTCTTGTAGTAGAATCCGGCGGAGATGATATTCCCGGCAAGGCCGTTGACAGCCATCAGGTCGAATTTTAGCGAGGGCCAGCGGTTCTGACTCCAGGCCTGTAGCCCCTCATAAAGCTCGACGTCGGTCATCTTAGTGTTCGGCTCAGTGCGGCTGCGCTCGCGCAGTTCCACCAGAGCTGATGGCTCGTCTGGTCCCGCGGTCATGATGCCGCGCGGCCGGTGATACTTGAAGCTGCGGCCGACCAGGCGGACGCCGCTGGCGAGCAAGGCCGAAGCCAGCGTATCGCCAGGATGGCCGAAGAAGCGCCGGCCGTCGAAGTGAAAAGTCAGGCGCTGACTGCGGTTGATATGGCCGCCTTGCGATAGACGATGGACGCTCATGCGGATAGCTGCGGTGTGTCCTCGGCTGGCCCGACGGCCGTCCGAATTTCATGCGTGAGTGTGTTCCGTTCCACCTTCACCCATTGCCGACAGCCGGCGTAGTGGTGCCACCACTCCAAATGCCAACCGCGCGGATTCGTCCGGGTGTAGACGAAATCGTAGAGGGCCTGTAGTCCGGCATCGGGCGCAGGGCGCTTCACGGTCGCGTCGCCGCGATAATGGAACTCGTCCTGGGGACGCGCGCCGCAATATGGACAAGGGATCAGGAGCATCGCCGTCTTACTGCGCCCAGGGGTTCGGACCGGCGCCGCGCTCGTCGATCATTCGACCTTCGAGGAATCGATCAATAGTCAGGTCGGCGTTGAAGGGGTGCGGCTCGTCCTTCGCGATCGTGTAAGCGAAGCACCACCCGGAGGCTGGTGTGGCCTTGAAGCCGCCGTAGCACCAGCCACCATTGAGATAGAGCCCTTCGATCAATGTTCGGCAGATGAAAGGGGAGCCGTCCATGGTCATGTCCGCGATGCCCGCCCATTGCCGCAACACGCGTAGGCGGGACAGGGCCGGAATCATCGAAACGCCGACGCCCATCAGACGCTCAACGAGTGGCAGGTTGCCGCGCTGTGAATAGGAGTTGTAGCCGTCGAGATCGCCGCCGAAGATCAGGCCGCCCCTGTCGGTTTGGCTGATGTAGAAGTGGCCCGCGCCGAAACTTATGACGCAATTGATTAGGGGCTTGATCGCCTCGGAGACGAAGGCCTGGAGCAGATGGCTCTCGACCGGCAGGCGCAGCCCGGCCATGGCGGCGACGCGCGAGGTGTTGCCGGCCACCGCGATGCCGACTTTTCTGGCGCCGATGAAACCGCGCGTGGTTTCGACGCCAACGACGCGGCCGCCGTCGCGGCGGATGCCCGTCACCTCGCAATGCTCAAGGATGTCGACGCCGCGCCGGTCGGCCGCACGGGCAAAACCCCAGATGACGGCGTCATGCCGTGCCGTGCCGCCGCGCGGCTGGAGCAGGCCACCCAAGATCGGGAACATCGGGTTATCCATAGCGAGGAAAGGCAACATGGCGCGCACCGCCTCCCCGTCCACCAGGACGGCGTCGACACCTTGAATCCGCATTGAGTTACCGCGGCGGACCGCCGCATCGCGTTCCGAGTCCGAATGGAACAGGCTCAGTTGGCCGCGCTGGCTCACCATGACGTTATAGTTCAAGTCCTGTTCCAGCCCCTCCCACAGCTTCAGGGAATACTCGTAGAAGCGGGTATTGCTCGGCAGCAGGTAGTTCGAGCGCACGATTGTGGTGTTGCGCCCGCCGTTGCCGAGCCCGATCGGCCCCTTCTGCACCACGGCGACGTTGGTGATACCGTGCACGTTGGCGAGGTAATGCGCCGTGGCCAAGCCATGGCCGCCGCCCCCGATAATGACCACGTCGTAACGCGCTTTGGGCTCGGGCTTGCGCCAAGCCTGTTTCCAACCCCTGTTGCCGCTAATGCCCTCCTTGAGAAGGCGCCAAGCGGAATACCTGTCAGCGATCGGTTCAATCCGGGCTGGCATGGTCATCCTCCATCTCTGGGAGAACCCAGCCCAGCTCCTCCCGTCAGCCAGGCGCGAGATTGCCAAAGCGCGACGGCCGGAAACTTGAAAGGTCGGCGAAGCTGCACTTTCCGTGCACCAGAATCTCGCACATTGCATGGCCGATGGCTGGCGAGAGGCCAAAGCCACCGCCGGATATCGCGGCCACGAATGCATTCGTGGCCGTGGGCAGGTCGTCGATCGCCGGCCGGCCATCCGGCGTATTCTCTGTGATGCCCGCCCAGCTCCGCATGATCCGGACATGACGCATTCTTTGGGAATATCTCCGCCAGCCCTTTGGCGATGTAGCTGCACCAGGCGGGGCATCGCCGCTACAGATGGCTTTCCACTTTTATCGGAGCAGCCGGGGACTCGATGCGCAGCGTCATGTTGCTCTCCAAAGGTATTGCCACAAGGTAGGCGACCGCTCGAGCTTGCCTCGCTCAGAAATGGGGCACACGGGTCTAGGGGAAGGAGACCATCGCTCGTTTTGCGCATCCGCGTGTACTCAGCCTTCACCCAGCGTTGCTGCATCTCACTAGCAACGGTCGTGCCAGCACTGTAAGCGCGCACTAGCGCCTGATTAGGCTTTGAAAACTCTCCGCGGCGCCCCAACGGAGCCGGTGTTTTGAACCTGACAGGCTTGTGTCCCTGTCAGAAATTGGACATGAGTGGCGCGCTTCGCGCCGCCAGAAGCACGCGTTTGGGGTTGTGCCGAACGGAACTTGCTCCCTCTCCCTGTCAGGCTTGGTTAGAGGAGCGCGGATCGGAGTTGAAAGAGCCAAGGGGCGTGGACCAGCGTAAGCGCCAAGCTGATGCCGTTCAGGCTTTGAAGTTCCAGGGCATGAGCGCGTCGATCGCAGTGATCGGCCAGCCCTGCGCGATCGGGTCGACGGTTTGTGTGAGCCAGGCGTGCGGGTCGACGTCGTTCATCTTCGCGGGTTGCAGGAGCGTGGCGATGGTCGCCCAGGTCCGGCCGCCGCCATGCGACCCGGCGAAGAGCGCATTTTTCCTCGTAATTGTTGGCGGCCTTATTGCCCGCTCGACGAGGTTCGAGTCGATCTCGATGCGACCGTCGGTCAGGAAGCGTTCGAGAGCCGCACGCCTCGATAGAGCATAGTGGATCGCCTCAGCGAGCTTGGATTTGTCGGGCAGGCGCGGCAATTCTCTTTCCCACAAGTCGAAGAGGCTCGAGACGATAGGCGTCGACCTTTCCAGGCGCGCTGCCCGCGTTGCGGGATCCTGGCCGCGGATGTCGGCCTCGTTGCCCATAGCCCAGCCATTGTCGTGACGGTCTGCGTCGCCAGGTGCGAGCTTTCGTTGACGTGCAGCTCGTAGAATCGCTTCCTGACGTGGGCAAAGCAGGCCGCAAGCCGCACGCCCTCATTGGCGCCCGCCGACTTACACAGTCAAATTACTTCCTGAGCACGAAATGCGTTCTCAGCCAACTGATGAGTCTGAGCCACAGCGGGTAGCTTGACAACATGTGGAACGATCAAAGACAGAAGCTGTAAGACCCAGCTGCTCTGTTCCAAGCCAGGGTGTCAGACATACTGCACCAATTTCAGGTAATCGTCTGTGAGGACAGGTGAGCGGATGGAAGAAGCTGCGTCTTGAAGGAAGGTATTCAGAATCCGACTAGCGCGAATGCGGCCTTCGAAAGATAGCCGAGCTGGCGCGCGACTACGGAGAGTTGCTAACTCGGAACTGACTAGGTCAGCCGCGGCGGCGGCACAATCTGAGGCGGAGAAGCGACCAGTAGACATGACAGCTTGTGCCAGTCCTAGTGTGGTGAGCCAACCCGCATAGATTAGTACGGCACCGTCTGTCTCATTGAGCCCAGAGAGTTCCTCAATTGCAGCAGCATGGACTGGCGCCGCACCAAGAGACAGAAAAAGATCGGCTATTTCGTCACGTGTGGCTCTAGAAAGAAGGCAGCGGCCGAGATGTGATAGGAGCGTCTCAGTCGGACCTTCGAAGATACGGAGAATGCGAGCGTCTCGATAGATTTTAGCTACAGGCGTTCCCTCATCATAACCACGGCCACCTAACAGTTGGACGCATTGATCAGCGACGAGGCCGCACCACTCCGACGACAAAACCTTCGTTGCGGACGCAAGGTGGACGTTGGGCGTGCCCTGCGCTGATACAAGTCGGCAGGATGCACCCAGCATTGCCTTCACTACTTCCCGCCGGAGTACCATCTGCTCAAATAACTGCTCGATGTAGCTGTTCTCAATCATGCGCAGCTTACCTAGTCGACGATGGCTTGCATATGAGGCTGCGACCTGAATAGCGCGCTCAAGGGCTCCAAGACCCATAGCAGCCACACCGATACGCCCGCGGTTCATACTAGATGCTGCTGCTCCCCAGCCGTCTTGATCGCGAGAGAGCACGTAAGCACTCGGCACCTCGACATCCTGGAAGTCCAGAGTATTTTGAATAATGCCACGTAGACCGAGTGTGCGATGCTCGTGCGTGACGTTTAGGCCCGGCGCCTGCCTATCAACTAGTACACCAACGAACCGACCTTTCGCATCGGGACCAGAGGCTCGCGCAAAGCAAACGATCCAACGAGCCCAGTCAGCGAGGCCGATCCAAATTTTGCGGCCAGAGATGCGAACTCTATCTTCGTGCAGGAAAGCCGAAGCCTCTATATGCCGCGGGGCAGAGCCAGCTCCAGGCTCCGTCAAAGCGAAAGCGCAAAGGTCGCCGCGTGTTGCACCCCACATGACATGCCTTTGTTCAGGGATGTGCGGTGCCGCTTCGATGCAGGGCAAGGCCAGGAAGTTATGGATGACTAGGGTAGAGGCAGCCGAGACATCGAAGGATGCAGTGGCGGCGATGAGGTCGATGGCCTCTTGCAAGGGAAGAGCTAATCCGCCGTGTTTTGCTGGTGTAGTGAGCCCGAACAGTCCATGCCTTGCTAATATGCTGTCGCCGCCCCGAACAGGGAGTAAACTTGAGTGTGCATAGCCCCTCGAATTATCTGGACAATATAGGGCCATAATGATTGCGCCCGCGCTTCGTGCCAATCATCCCCGTGGCTAGCTCGATTACACATTGGTATAGTGGATGCGAGCCTAGTATGAGCAGGTTGCTTCTGATCGGAATTATCGCGAGCTCTGCGCGGGCATCACATCAAGATGCTTCTCTTCGATAGGACCTCTCTGAGGAAAACTCTCCCTATAGTCAGTGACTCCATTCTTCTCAAGAGTCACTCAGAGTCGTTGAGTGGTGATTCGTCCCAAAGAGAGCCTAGGGAGAGGTCCGTCATGCGCCCCATGGCCAGCAGCGTGAGGCGATGCTCGCTTGAGGGGCGTTCACCGAACGAAAGCACCTTCGTTTTTGGAGGCGCTTCGCGGCCTAGCTAGACATTTTCGGGTCAAGCCGCTTGATCATCAGTCGGCAGACAGCATCCGCTGCCGGCCAGACATGCAATCGCGAGGGTTTCGATCGCATCAAACGTCATACCGCGACCCCGAGTGAGAGCGCGCCCAATGCAGCAAATTTCATGATCAGTGCTCGCTTGGCAGCAGCATGGCGGTTGCCGTGGTCGGAGGGCTTCTTACCTCGACCGCTCTCAGTCTTCTCGTAGTCCCCGTCGTATTCACATACGTCGATGGCTTCAAGCGTCGGCTGCGGCAATGGTTCGCCTTTCGGGCGGCACAGCCAAATTCAGCACGCCGGCGTCAAGTGCCGAACCACTCACGGAATGATCGATATTCGCCAGTTGAGGGTGAGGGCACTATCCGCAAGCCGTGCTTGCGCAGAGTCTCCCTCACCCCACGTCGTGAACGAGGCCTGAATCGCTCGGGCGGAAAGAATACTGAAGATGGCGCGCCTTGCATCATCTGGCAGTGTATCCGCTCGCGAAGGACAGGGCCGCTGTGCCTGCAAGCGGCCGATGTACTAGAACTCTATCTCATTCGCAGTCCGGGGCAGGTAAGCAAAAAACCATTATGCAGATTTCACGGAGATCCGGGTGATCCGCCAGCGGATCGCATACAGGATCATGGTCCTGCGCATTTGCGAAATTGGGCACCGCCGCTGCAAGCGCGACGACGCTCGCAGTCACAAACAACAATTTTTTCATTCGAGCGTCACTTTCCGTAGGTTTGCCTTAGCCGTCCTCCACTTAACAGAGCCAACGCAAAACACAAATCTCACGCTACGTCAGATTTTATCTTGGAGATTGTTACTCACGTAGGTTTCCGACGGCGTGTTGGGCTCGCTTCCGATCGCGTTCGCGGATCTGGATCTCGACGATTGAAAGCAGGGACTACGGCCGCGGCAGGTTGAGCCGCGCAACATTCTCATTTACCGCGGCCTGCCATTCCTCTGATGTCGTTTAGTGCTTGATCAGCACTCCAGACGCATCCCGCGCGCTTTGCGCTGGCAGTGGGTAGCGTTGCTGTGCGTAGCTTATGGCGACGCGGCACAGGCTAATAATCTCGCTGCAACGGAGCAACGCACGTGCCCAGCGTATCGCCCAACCGAGGCTCCAGAAATTTGAGGCGGTCGACCAGAATAGCGATGGCATCCTCGACGCGGATTCAGCCTACCTGGCAGATACTGCTCAGATCGGCGTTTGGCCCTCACGGCAGACTAATCCTACGATCTGATATTCAACCTCAGTCTGCGCGGTTTCCAGGCTCTTGCGCGCAATGCCCCCATAGATCATCCCCACCGCGTGTTCGCATGTTGGATCGAGGCTGAATTACCTCGTTATGTCGCGTCTCGCGACGCCTATAGGGTCAGGCATCCTGTAACGTAACCTGCTCATCACAAAGACCGCAGTTCTCGTCGGCTACAGTCTCGATGACCCTGACTTCCGTCAAAGTCTGGGCTGTAGTGAAGCAACGGCTAGGAAGGACCCGTCGGCAAGCCTATGCAATTGCGGTTGGTGCACAATAGGCTGATGTCGCGCGCTTCGCGCGGCGAGGCGTCACGGTTATTAACCTGCCTCGTGGGAAAAAGAAGTACGGCATCTTATGGGACACCTCGATCTTCCATCTCAAAGCATCCATTCGAGCTTCTCAATGGCGTCGATGCGAGAACCAACAGCCAGGTCGGTGATCAGCTTCCAATCGATCTTCTTTCTGTTTTTTCGGCACCCCGCGCTCTTCGGCATGGATCACCGTCAGCGCCAGAGCGGGATAGCGATTCTGCTTTCAGATCGGCGGCCGGATGCGAATCTTGCGATATCTGATTTGAAGAACGGCCCCGTCGCGATCGCCGTTGCTGTTTCTGACTTCGATGCCATGGCGCACTTTGACAGCGACCTTGTCCATTCTCGTCGACAATCGTGTGATCCCCGTCTTCAGCCAGACGGTGGGCCGGATGGGCGGCGATGCGGGCGAGGACATCAAGCCTGCGGGTCGAAGCCGTTCCTTTTTCGCCGATTATGCGACTGCCCAACTATGCCGAATGGTTTTGGGAGGGCCCGTCGTTTCCGCGTACTTGCGGCTGGTCGAGCGGTCGTCGTCCCGGCTCAGCTTGGCGTGTTATAGCGCCTCAAGGAAGGCGAGCAGGCGGTCACCACAAAATGCCGTTTACGGGGTCGGCATTCGATCAGGTGTATCGACGGTAATGCAACCGCTCTTTGCGCGCGACACGCAGGTGCACAGCTTCCCGTTCGTCGCCCGCTCCTCGCTGCTGAAGAACACGTCGCGATGATCGACCGGGGCCGACGCCTCCAGGATCGGCAGGATGCACAGGCCACATTCTCCGCGTCGGCAACCGAAGATCATGTCGACGCCGGCGTCTTCAAGCGCGTCCAGTATGGAGCGGTTGGCAGGAACGTCGACTTCGAGACCCAGTCGGGGAATCCTAATCTTGAACGGCGCGTCCCCAAAGTTGCCAGCATTGCCAAACGTCTCGTAGCGGAGGTGCGCCACGGGCCTGCCTGCTTCGTACCACAGGCGCCTGACCGCCTCCAACATGCCGAACGGGCCACACACATAGAGCTCGCCGCGCGGATCGAGTTGGGCGATCTCGCCGGCGATGTCGATGCGCTGTCCCTCTTCATCGACGAAGAGCTGAAGCCGTTCGCCAATATGACGGGCTAACTCGTCTGCGAGCGCCAGATCGCGGCGGCTGCGCGCGGCATAGAGCAGGCGAAACTTCGCGCCTGCTTGCTTCAGCGCCAGTGCCATCGTGTAGATCGGCGTGATGCCGATGCCGCCGGCAAGCAGCAGATATTCCGGCTGGCCGTAGCTCAATTCGAAGCTGTTGCTCGGCGCGGAGATCGTAAGCCGTTCGCCCGGCTTGAGGCGCCACATGCCGATAGACCCTCCCCGGCTGGACGCGAGCCGTTTGACGGCGATGCGATAGAGTCCGTCCGGACAAGGTCCCACCAGCGAATAGCTCCGAAGCTGCGGCCGGCCGTCAATGAGCACAACGACGTCGATGTGGCTGCCGGGCGTTGCGGTGACGAATGCGCGGTCCGCCTCGATTTCGAAGAGAAGGACGTCAGCAGTAAGCTCGCGCGTGGCGCGAAGGCGCGCGCTAACCCATTCGATCGGCTTGGCCATGACTTTTCGCTCACTCGGCCGCAACGTTTGCGATCATGCTGGTCTGTTCGTCGGCCAGCATCCCGTCGATCAGCCGCCGTGCCCAGAGCGCGCCTGCATCGATGTTGAGATCGTAGAAGGGCGAACGCGGGTTCTTCATGATCGCCGCCTGCTGCGCTTCCAACACCCTGTGATCCTGATCGTAGACGCCCGCTCCGCCATTGACGTGGGCGAGCTGGAGCTCTCTCGTCAATTGCGCATCATTCCTGCGATAATTTCGGACGAAGTTCCAGAAATAGTGGCAGGTCGTCTCGGTCTCGGGCGTGATCGCCGCCAAGAACGCACCGTTGGCGCCGTGCGAGCGGTCGCCCTGCGGCGCGCCCGTACCTGTCAGCGCCACGCCGACGTCGCCGACGACGACCGACGGTGCCTGGAACGTCACGATCTGCCAGCGATCGACACGGCCCGGCCGTCCGAGCTGGCGCGCCCAGAACGGGGGCGGCTCAATGTCGATCATCCAGCGGGTCATCGTCGCCGTGTCGCCAGTGTGGGTCACATCGAAGGGCGCAGCCGTGATCGCCTCGTCGCCGATGCTGCCAGCATGCACATAAGTCTCGTGCGTGAGGTCCATGAGGTTATCGATCACAAGGCGATAGTCGCATTTCAGCTGATAGAACGTGCCCCCCTCGCCGACCCATTGCGTGCCGTCGTTCCAGTGAAAATTCGGGATTTTGGCAGGGTCCGCCAGCGCGGGATCACCGGGCCACAACCAGACCAGGCGATGCCGCTCGGCGACCGGATAGACGCGCACGCAGGCTGACGGATTGATCGTCTTCTGCGCGGGCATGTAGGTGCAGCGGCCGGCCGAATTAAAGACCAGCCCGTGATAGCCACACATAACGTCATCGCCCTTGAGATGTCCGAGCGACAGCGGCAGCAGCCGGTGCCAACAGGCATCCTCCAGCGCGGCGATCACGCCGTCGGTGAGCCGGTACAGCACAACGTTCTTGCCGCAGACGGTGCGGGGGGAAAGCTCGCGGCCGATTTCGTGGCACCATGCAGCCGCGTACCAGGCGTTGAGCGGAAAAGGCTTGGATGCGTTCATGGGTAGTGTCTCTCCCTGGTCCGGTCGATGTTCGCGGGCTTGTCTCAGCCCATTCCAACGGCCTGCGCCTTGCCGCCCTTGGCACCAGACGTGCCTCGGCGGTCAATCATCACGCTCAGATGATAAACTTGACAATTAGCAAGCCACGCCGCTCCAATTGTTTGCCAATGAGCTAAAGGCACGGCTAAGCCTACAACCTGACGCGACATTAGATTACCAGACGAACTTCGCGCCGTCCGGCAGTTCGCAGACAAATTCGCCTTGGTTCGCGGCTTCGGCCGCCCCGGCGGCCAGCTTGGAGGCTCGCACCGTGAGCTTGCCTTCGCGGCTGAGGCTGTGGCGAATGTATTCCGTCACCGGGCGTCCCGAGCTGTCCACGGTTTGATGCGCATTGGCGAAGCTGATGCCGTTCTGGGCGGTCACCCTGAAGGCACTGATAACCAGCCCGCCCTGCACGGAAGGCCCGGGCTTGCCGCCATCTACGGTGGTACACCGGTTGAGGTCCAGTATGACCTTCACATTCTTGCCGGCGTGCAGAGCACTGAGCACCTCGGCGTATTTCGGCGAGGGCTCATCAGCCTTGGCCATAGTGCTTACGCTTGCAGCCAAAAGCAAGGAAAACAGGATCGACAGGTGTCCGCTGAGCTGCATATGCTCTTCTCTCCACACTTGAACCACAGGCTGCGCAAGCGCCAACTTGCCCGATGTCGTATCGCAAACAGCTTCGTGGATTCCAGACATCGGGCATGTTCGCCTCGCGACAACTACACGTGTCGCAACCGCGCGCAAGTGGTGGCGAAGGCTAATCTAACGTCACAAACTCGTACGTAAGGTTTGCGAAGTGGCGTCACAATTTGTGACACCCTCTCCACTATTTGGTCCAGCGGTTGCAGCGCCGAAAGGACGAGCGGCGCTCAAACACGCGATCGGCTGGTCTTGCCGTCATTGGGTCATCCCGCTTTTCCGGAGGTGCCGAAATGTTGCGCGAGCAGTTGCTCGGGCGTTTCGGTCATCTCGATGCGCTGGGGGTCGCCGCCGACAAACGCGAGCACGGTGCGATTTCCGTCGCGCCACATGCTGCCGACGAGCGCGATGTTGATGTGGATGGTCTGCCCCGTTTCGAATCGCGTGCATTTGATCCAAAACCGCATGGCTCCCCCTCCTTCGATCCGGGACAGTCGAACGCCGCCGTTACGCTAGCACTCTCAGTTCGCGCGCGGCTGCAACCATGTTGGTAAGCGCCGGCCTCACCTCTTCCCATTTGCGCGTCTTCAGTCCGCAATCCGGGTTGATCCAGAGCTGTGCATCCGAGAGGCGCTGCCGCGCGAGCTTGAGCAGTTCGATCATTTCGCCAACCTCCGGTATCCGCGGCGAATGGATATCATAGACGCCGGGGCCGATCTCGTTCGGGTAGCGGTAGCTCTTGAAGGCGTCGAGGAGCTCCATCTTGGAGCGCGATGTCTCGATTGAGATGACGTCGGCATCCATCGCACCGATCGCGTCGATGATCTGGTTGAACTCCGAATAGCACATGTGGGTGTGGATCTGCGTCTCGTCGCGCACGCCCGAGGAGCAGATGCGGAAGCTCTCGACGGCCCAGTCGAGATAGCTCTTCCAGTCGGATTTGCGCAGCGGCAGGCCTTCGCGGAGCGCCGCCTCGTCGATCTGGATAATCCCGGCGCCGCCAGCCTCGAGATCGGCGACTTCGTCGCGGATCGCCCGCGCAATCTGCCGGCAGGCCTCGCTGCGTGGAATGTCGTCGCGGACGAACGACCAGTTGAGGATGGTGACCGGACCGGTCAGCATCGCCTTCATCGGCTTTGCCGTCAACGACTGCGCGTATTTCCACCACTCGACGGTCATGGCTTTCGGGCGTGAGACATCGCCGAACAGAATCGGCGGACGCACGTAGCGCGAGCCGTACGACTGCACCCAAGCACTATTGGTAAAGACGAAACCTGAAAGCTGTTCGGCGAAATACTGCACCATGTCGCTGCGTTCGAACTCGCCATGCACGAGCACGTCGAGACCGATGGTTTCCTGCCATCGCACCGCGCGCTCGGTCTCTTCCTGCAGGAACGTCCTGTATTGAGCATCATTCAGAGTGCCTTTGCCGTGCGCGGCGCGGGCCTTGCGGACTTCAGTCGTCTGCGGGAACGAGCCAATGGTCGTGGTCGGGAACGACGGCAGATTGAAGCGCTTGTGCTGCATCGCGGCGCGCTCCTTGAAGGGACTTATCCTGCGTCGCATGGTGTCATCGATTGCCGCCATACGTTTGGCGATCAAGGGATCGTGGATGCGGGACGACATCCTGCGAGCCGCAGCAGCGGCATCGGACGCCTTCAGCATCTCCGCGACGGACTGCCGATCGCCGCCGCCAAGTGCCGCGCCCAGCGCCGCCAGTTCCTCGATTTTCTGGATCGAGAATGCCAGCCAGCTTTTGATCTCAGCATCAAGCTTGTCCTCGAGGTCGAGGTCGATCGGCACATGCAGCAGCGAACAGGAGGGCGCGATCTGCACACGCTCCTTGCCGAGCTTGGCTACGACCGGCTCGATCCGGTCGAGGATTTTCGTGAGATCCGCACGCCAGATGTTGCGGCCGTCGATCACGCCGAGCGAGGCGACGCGGTCGCTCGGCAGCTTTGCGACGTCATCGAGTTGTTCCGGAACTCGCACGAGATCGAAATGCAGGCCGGCGACGGGTAGCGCAAAGGCGGTCTCGCGGTTGGGGCCAAGCGCGCCGAAATAGCTCGCCAGCATGATCTTGATGTCGGAGACTTCCTTGGCGAAGGCCGCATAGGCCTCTCGCAACGCTTTCTGCGCGGCCGCATCGAGATCGAGCACCAGACATGGCTCGTCGATTTGCACCCAGTCGGCGCCTCGCCTGGCGAGTTCGCGCAGTACCTCGACATAGACAGGTACAAGCCGATCGATGAGCGAAACCGGATCCAAGCCGTCATCCTTGCTCTTGGCGAGTTTTAGGAAGGTGACCGGGCCCACCAGCACCGGGCGCGTCTGATAGCCGAGCGCCTTGGCTTCTTCATATTCCTCGATGGGCTTGCGAGAAGCGAGACTGAATTGTTGGTCCTTCTTCAACTCCGGCACCATGTAATGATAATTGGTGTCGAACCATTTCGTCATTTCCTGTGCCGGCACGCCGTGCCCGTGATAATGCCCATGTCCGCAAGATTCATCGTGCGTGCTGCCTTCGGCGCCGCGCGCCATGGCAAAATAGGTCGCGAGCGACACCGGCCCGCCCTTCCAGCCGTAGACTTCGGGGATCGCGCCGACCATGACCGAGGTGTCGAGCACCTGGTCGTAGAACGAGAAATCGTTCGACGGAATGACGGTGACGCCGAGTTTTTTCTGCCGCGCCCAGTTGGCGGCGCGCAGCCCGACGCCGGCTTCGATCAGCGCCTTTTCTGTAGACGTGCCAGACCAGAAGCTTTCCAAGGCGAACTTGAGTTCGCGGCGCGGACCGATCCGCGGCATGCCGAGGGTGGCGACAGGAAGCGAGAGAGACATAGCTTCAACCCCGTGGTTGGGGGCAAAGGCCATGGCGGACGCATGCAGGGAAAGTCGCGCGAGCGACGGCTGCCTAGCGTACCACCGGGACACCCCGCCCGTGGACGAACAATTTTGCCGGGGCAGGTCTCCTGGCTCGCGGGTCAATGCTGCTGTCCGGCCTTCCCGAAGCCGCATGGCTTCAGTGACTTTGTTAGGACAGCGGCTCGCCGCTTACAGTTGCGGGGGCAGCGCCGGCATCACACCGGCTTCCCTCTTAGCTCCGGGTCAAGCGGGACTCGGAGAACCTCGACGGGCCGGATTATCTGCAACAGCATCACCGCGTCAAGTACCAAGCGATTACCTCTGTGGCATTCCCTCTGGAACGATTGTTTCGATAATGGACGCATCCAGGGCCTCGTAATCATGCAGCCTGATAGTCGAATAAAGCTCCGCGCGGTCTGCATTCGGGAAACTTGTCAGCACACACATAAGCCAAACATTGTACGTGGAAAGGCGTGTGTATGCGGTGTTGTGCCATTCAGGGGCACGTTAACGGCCGACCGAGCGCGCTCGTGCAGCTTTCGCACACGTTAGCGGCTTGCACTTATGCTCTGACGGGATCGGGTGATGTGCGTTTCAAGGCCTGCTAAGCCTAAGGATCAAGGATGGCTGCCATTTCATCGACATGTGCATCGATCCGCTTGAGGACTTGCTCGGGCACGACATCGCGTTCTGGAAGAATCGACCACTTTTCACGCACGGTCGCCGCCGTCTCGGCGACGGCTGTCACAACGGCCCCTTCCGGAAGACGGCTGCGGTTTGCGAAATTGCGCCAGCGCTCTGGAGTTAACGCCTTGAACGACTTTTCGCCGGCGAGGCTAAGGGCCAGCCCGTCTTTCGGGATGTAGGGAATTGTTGAAAGCACATCGTAGACTGGCGACAGGGTTGGCGCCCGGCCATCTCCAGAATAGAGCAGCGACCAATTCTTGAGATGCATATCGCCATTTCCGGTGATCGCGGTAAGTGCGAGACGCCGAACAAACTCGATTGCTGAATCGAAGGAGACGCCGCTGGTCAGCGCGGCGGCGATATTGTGATACGCCGCGCCAGTGTATTTCTCGGACGGATAGCGGCCGAAGACCTGCGCGAAATCCTCCATATGCACGCGCGCGCCGTCAGCGCCGCGGTCGAACCGGCGGACAAGCAGTACCTTGCCTGTGGACATGGTGTTGAATTCTTCCGGAATGCCGGCGAACTCTGTCTTGTCGACAAGTTCACGTGCCGGCACTTCCATCCCCAGCGCCTCTGCCAGGGCTAGAATCGCGAATTCGTTTTCCGAGAGCCCGATATGCGTGAGGGAGGGAAATTTCGCGATATACTTCCCTTGCTCGTCGTCGACGGCGAGCGTGATCCCCCCTTCCTTTCCGGTATTTTTCATAACGGAGAGCTTCATTTGGACGCCGGCGAGCGAAAAGCGTGCCTTCTTACCCTCGGCCTCCGGGCCGGCTGGAACGCGGATACCGTCACTTGGTAGGGCGCGTACCGCCCCTGGCAAGTTGGTCCCTAGCGCGGTCAAGAGATCGAAGTCGTTTCCAGGTCTTACTGACGCCGCGTGGTGCTTTTCCATCGCCTCCCGCAGTTTCTCTTCGGGCAGCAGGTTCGCAAAGAACGGCGGCAGCGCGCCGCGTATGGGTTTGGGATCCCTGCGGAGACTGCCGTCCGCTGAGCGAAGCGAAAGGCTGAAGATCGGCGGGTTATTCAGGCTTCGGTAAGCTGGCAAAAGATTGAATGCGTTGTAGTCACCCGGCGTTCGGACGAGGGTGCCGACGGCAAGACCGTTCAATGAGATATCGAGCGATTGGATACGTTCAGCTGCGAGGACAGCCCGATTCATGACCTTTCCTCCCCTTCGGCGTCTGACTTGAACGCGGGACAATCATCATCCTCGATAGCGGGCTGCAGCATCGACTGAATGGCCGGCACCATCGCCTGCGGGATCAACATCATTTCCATGCCAAGGGCGCGGGCGACGTTGACGAGTGTGGTTGCGCGGGCGGCGGCGACGCCTGTTTCAATGTCGCGATAGCGGGGTCTGCTAATGTTCGCCCGATGGGCAATCTGCTCCTGGGACAAGCCAGCAGCCAGGCGTGCTTTTCGAAAGCGCTGGCCGAGATCCTTAAGCAGTGGGTTCGAGATAGGGGTCATGATATGTTCTCAGATCATCGTGAGTTAGATGATACCTAAACAGATCGCTACACAACCGGTCAAGAAGAAACGTAACCAGATCTTTTATTTTCGTAATGATATGTAAACATATCCTAATTCCCGGTATCATGAAACCATGGCCGAAGCGGGGGACGCGCGACCGTCGCCCGAATCTAAACGAGGGCCTGTCCGTTCTCCATCTCCGTGCCACAGCCGGAACCGCGGTGAAGAATCTCCGTAACGATGGTATTGAGAGTATTTTCCACGAGGTACGCTGGAAATCCGCGAGATTCTGCGAAGCAAATTCAGCAAACGAGCAGCATTTTTCAGAAAACTTTGATTGAGCGCACCATTTTCAGGACCAGTGAGCGTTTTTCAACCGGCTCCCGAAACGGCCCTTCTGACGGGCTATGCCGCCATGATCGACGCTTACAAGTTCTCTATCACCCGTTCCATGGACACTTTCGGTCATTGGCTTCAAGCACCGCGTCATCGAGCAGGACGCATCGCGCATCTATACGCCGCGCCATGCGCACGAGGCCTCGCTTGAGGTACATCAGGCGCGGTGAGATGCGGTGGACTGTTCGCGATGCGACGGTGGCTAGAAAGCCCGGTTACCGGGGAGACGCCTGGCGACGCTTCCCAACGATGATGCCGAGATCGTGCCGAAATCCGAGCGCGATAACTAACTTCGCCATGACAAACATCGGTCCAATCAACAGATGTGTAGGATTGTCGACCATCGCCGGCCGCCGGCGCTCGAACACCACGTGCCCAATCATCAGCGCTGTAACGCCGATCACAATCAGGATGGCAGTAAGTGACCACATCCCGGCGGTCGTCACATGATTGACGATCATGAACGCGGCTGCAAACAATGCGATCGCAGCCCCCAGGATCGCGGCGCCAAGCGCGAAGTCGAGCACGAACCAATAGATCAGCACCGGCACGAGCGCGATGGTCGCCGCGCTGGTCTGGATTCCGAATACCGTGAGGGACCACAGGCTAAGCGGAAGAATGGCAGCCAGGAACAAGAACAGGATGCCGAAGACGTGCATCGCGCAATTCCAGGGGTCGCGATGATACTCCACGTAGTCCGCAAGCCGCCGCCGGAAATAGGAGTTCATGCGGCGCTCGCTTCGCCCGTTGTGTCGGCAGACGCGGCACAAATTACGAATACCAAGCGCATTATGCGGGCCCCCCGCCGGAAATATGCCGGTACTTAAACGAGGGATTCAGCCTCAAGTCAAATCGCATATTTGCGAGAACATCAGATGCGATAGACTCGGGTAACCTGCTCTCTCAACCACACCAGCTCGACAAGCTGTTCGAGCAGATCAGGCCACGGCGCCATCGAGCGAGTCGACCCTGTGCGCCGCATCGGTCGGCGTCGTGACAACGGACGCATCAAGCGCCTCGTAGTCGTGTAGCCCGATTCTCGCCTAAAGCTCCGCTTGGGCCTTGTCGGCCACCCGCAACGCGGACACTGGCCAGATTATCATCGCATAGCACATCGCCTCGAATTCCGTCGCCGTGAAGAGCGTCGTCCCGACAACGGGATGCGATCGAACAGCGCTTCCGCAACTGAGAGTTCGGACGTATTTCACGTAAGGCCCTCGAAGGGGCTTGACTCGTACGTAACGTCAGCTTGTACGACCTGCCTATCAAAATCGGCGCTCCGATGTCGTCACAGTGCGTCTGGGGAGACTCTAGCGCCCGGCAAACCGAGATATCCCGATGCCGCTATACCTCATTCTGCTTTCGATCTACCTACTTCGTTTGCTTCGTGACGTGTTGCGTCGCGCTCGCAGCGCGTCCTCATTGGCAGCGTGAACGATATCGTCCGCACGCGCCTTACGTTCGGCCCAGTCCCTGCCCCGAAGAACGCCCCATTCAAATACCCAAGCGGCGGGCATTCTGATGCTCGAATTAACCCTTAGACATGGCACTCCTATTGAGGCGCGCTATGGGCGCGGCCCTGTAGGAAGGTTTGTCTATGCTTGACACATCGAACGTTGGCCGTCCTTTGTATCCGTGACACAACGATGAGATGCCGGAATCGAACCGACTCAGTCCGTCGTCAGCGCGGTCTCGAGATCAGTCGGATCGATCTCCTTGTTGAGGTTGGTCGCAAGCTTCTCGCGATCGAGCTCGCCCTCCCACCAGGCGACGATGACGCAAGCGACGCCATTGCCGCATAGATTGGTAAGAGCGCGGCACTCGCTCATGAACTTGTCGATACCCAGCACGATCGCCATGCCCGGCACCAGCCGCGGATCGACCACGGCGAGCGTCGCCGCAAGCGTGATGAAACCCGCACCGGTGATACCTGAAGCGCCCTTCGAAGTCAGCATGGCCACGATCAGGATGGTCAATTGCTGTCCAAAGGAAAGATCAACGCCGAGCGCCTGCGCGATGAACAAACTCGCCAGCGTCATGTAGATGTTGGTCCCGTCGAGATTGAATGAATATCCGGTGGGCACGACGAGCCCGACCACCGATCTGGAGCAACCGAGACGCTCGAGCTTCTCCATCAGGGACGGCAGCGCGCTCTCCGAGGAAGACGTGCCGAGCACGATCAGGAGTTCATCCTTGATATAGGCCAGGAATTTAAGGATCGAGAAACCGGCTAAGCGCGCGATCAGCCCGAGCACGACGAACACGAACAGCGCAGCTGTCACGTAGAACGTCGCGATTAGTCCGATCAGGTTGAGGATTGCGCCGGTGCCGAACTTGCCGATGGTGTAGGCCATCGCGCCGAACGCGCCGACCGGCGCCGCGCGCATTACGATGGAGATGACGCCAAAGACGCTATGCCCGGCGTCATCAATGAACGAGCGGATCGTGTGACCGCGCTCGCCAAGGCCCATGAGCGCGAAACCGAACAGGATCGCAAACAGCAGCACCTGCAGGATCTCGCCTTGCGCGAACGCGCCCACGACGGTGTCGGGAATGATGTGCAGGACGAAGTCGACGCTCCGCTGCGCCTCCGCCTGTTTGGCGTAATTGGCCACGGCCTGCGCGTTCACTACGGCGCTGCCGAAACCCGCGCCGGGGCGAACCAGATTGCCCACGATGAGGCCGATTACGAGCGCGAAGGTGGAGACGATCTCGAAATAGACCAGCGCCTTGACTCCGATGCGTCCGACCTTCTTGGCATCTTGGATGTGGGCAATGCCCGAGACCACCGTGCAGAAGATGATCGGCGCGATCACCATCTTGATCAGCTTGATGAAGCCATCGCCGAGCGCCTTGATCCATTCGTTAGTGGCAAGGCTTGGCCACAGCCAGCCGACGATCGCGCCGAGCACAATCGCGATCAGCACTTGAACGTAGAGGATTCGGTACCACGGTCTTGAGGCGCTTAGCGTTACCGGACCTGTCGTCGCGATCGTTGCCGCCATAACGTTGATTCCCCTCTTTTTTCCTGCATTGTCGCTTAAGCGTTGCGTCGCGCATCCGATGATATGGATCTTCCAAGATCTCGCGTTCTTTTAGGAAGTGGCATGCGAGCGTACACGAAGGCCATCCTAGGGTACGTCGTCACCCGATTTGGACGCGTTCGTTCGAGTTGGGGTGTACACTGCGGCACAAATTGGCTTCGTTCATCCGAAAGGACGAGCAGCTCTCCGCCGAGGAGAGCGGCGTTCTCGCCTTTCATTCGTCGCCCATATTCAGATCGGCGAGGAACATGCACGCGGGTCCTGTAAACGCCGAGAAGATTCCGCTTTCGCTCCAACCACATCCCAGACGGCACCAATACTTAATCAAACGGCAGAGGCAATCGCGATTATGAACATAACAAGGGGACCGAGTTCGATCTTACTTATAACTGCGCGTCCAAAAATGAGTCTGGCGACCTCTGTTCGGTTCGCAGGAGTTCGCAGAACTTTCGGTAGTGACGCGAAGGCTTCATCAAAAATTCTTTTCAAATCTGAAAGCTGTTCTGGATCGTATACGATGCTTTGTTCCCGTATGAGTTGCCCCACTCCGCCGCTTGTGACCGCACTGCCGGTTAGCTCCTCGCGCTCCGGGCAGAACCCGAGTCGAGCCGCTATCAACTCGCTTGTAAGTTCGTTGAGCACTTGCGCCGCCTCAAGCGCGTTCTTGCCTTCGCAGATCAGCCTTGCAACCTCTTCGATTTGTTGCTCGATGCTCTGCTTGAGGTGCTGGACACGCGCATCGCAGCGATGAAAGTGTGCAGCAGGCTCTAGAGGCTGCGGTCCAGTGAGGTTCGGATGTGGACCGATCTTAACTTGGATCAACGAGAAAAATTTGACGAGAGTCTGCAGAGGAACAGATAGAACTCGATGTGGGAGCGCATAAAACGCTGTCACCCAATTTTGTCGTTTCAGGCGCTCTATTGGCCTAGGTTTTCTAGACCCGTACACTGTCATAGTCATGACTGCCCCATGAATCTTTCTGGCATACGAATTCGGAATCCATACACGCCAGCAACTCGCTGGCGCGCAATTTCAGGTTCTGTACTCAGACTTGCCGGCCCGCAGAGCGCGCACGCCTGACGGCCTAGCTATCGACAATCAATTATCACGATCTACTATGTCTCAGTTGCATCTCAGCCGGTGGTTTGACTAGCAGCACTTGTTCCGATTGGTAAAATAGATTGTTCTGATTGAAGGCATTTACAGTTTGGATAGAAAGAACGGAGCCAATTAGCTCCATTAGAAAGTGAAGGCGCGGCCTTCGAAGCTTTGACGGCCGACGAATGCGCGACGACTGTCTCCGGACAGGCGATTTGAGAGGTCCTCAAGGACTGTCAAACCGCGCGTTCGTCCGGCGCCACTCAGCGTGTCTGGCACGTCCCTCAGCCTGTACGAAGGCGCTGTGCAGCTTCAACAGTGCCACCAGCTTTGCGCCGCCGCCGATGATTATGCGATGTTCGCGTTGCTGGGCTCGACACGCAGCCACTGCGTCAACCTACGAAGGAGCGAAGGACGCAGAATGTGTCTGGCGCCCTCAACAGATCCGAGGCAATTGTTCGCCCGACAGCCAATCGACAATTCGTCCACCGCCAAAGCTGGTCGACAGCTGCACGAACTGATGATCATCGTCCACCGCCTCGCCTATATCGGCGGCATCGCGGCCGAGCGGATTTGCTCTCATTGCAGCGAGCACAGCATCGGCTATCTCAGGCGCGACGATCGCGACCAGCTTGCCTTCGTTTGCGACATAAAGCGGATCGAGCCCAAGAAGCTCGCAGGCGGCGAGCACGGCCGGCTTCACTGGGATGGCTTCTTCCTGCAGACGAAAACCGAGGCCCGATTGATGCGCAATTTCGTTGAGTGTCGCCGCAAGACCGCCACGGGTGGGGTCGCGCATCGCCCGGATGCCGCCGCCGCCGGCCGCAAGCATTTCGGCCACGAGATCATATAGAGCTGCGGAGTCCGAGACGATTTCGGTCTCGAAGGCGAAATTCTGACGCTTCGACATGATCGCCACACCATGATCTCCGAGGCTGCCGGAAACCAGCACACGGTCGCCGACCCTTGCCTTCTCGGCAGAGAGATCGAGCCCATCAGGTAAAACCCCGACGCCGGTCGTGGAGATGAACAGACCATCCGCTTTGCCGCGTTCGACGACTTTGGTATCGCCGGTGATGATATAGACGCCGGCGGCGCGTGCCGCTTCGCCCATGGAATCCGCAATCATCTTCAGATCCGAGAAGCGGAAGCCCTCTTCAATGATGAAGCTTGCCGACAGATAGAGCGGACGCGCGCCGGCCATCGCGACATCGTTGACGGTGCCGTGCACGGCGAGCGATCCAATATCGCCTCCGGGAAAGAACAACGGCGAAATCACATAGCCGTCGGTCGTCATCACCATCCTGCCGGCGCGAACATCGAAGGCCGATTGGTCGTTGCCACGGGCGAGCCATTCATTGCCGAAAGCTTCGTGGAACAACCCGGAAATCAGCTGCGCCATGGCCCGCCCGCCGGAGCCGTGGGACAGATCGACGCATCCGTTCTTGATGTCGAGCTTGTCCTGATAGGCCTTCGCCCTCATGATGCCCGCCTCAACTGAGGACCGCGAAAGCGGCCATAAATCCAATGCGCAGCGCAGGCGCCTTCCGCGGAGACCATGCAGGATCCCATCGGGGTTTCGGGCGTGCAGACGGTTCCGAATAGCTTACAGTCGGCCGGCTTCTTCACAGCGCGTAGGATCGCGCCGCAATCGCACGCGGGATTATCGGCGACGCGCAGTTCGTGCATCGCGAAACGCACTTCGGCGTCGAATTGCGCGTAAGCCTGCTTCAGCTTCAGCCCGCCATAGGGCACGAGCCCTAGCCCGCGCCATTCGAACTGGTCACGCAGTTCGAATATGTCCGACATCTTTTTCTTGGCGAGCAGATTGCCTTCACGCGTCACTGCACGGCCGTATTGGTTCTCCACTTCATAGCGGCCTTCGTTCACCTGCCGCACCAACATCAGGATTGCCTGCATCACATCGAGCGGTTCAAATCCCGCGATCACGACCGGCTTGCCGAATTCTTCCGCGAAAGGCTCGTAAGGCTCCGTGCCGATGATGGTGCTGACATGCCCCGGCCCGACGAAGCCATCGACTTCGATCCGCCCGATATCGCGAATATCGGGACTCTCAAGAATGCTATTCATCGCCGCCGGGGTCAGCATGTGATTGCAGAACACGCTGAAGTTCCCAAGCTGCCTTTTCTCGGCAACCTGGATCATCACAGCCGTCGGGGGCGTTGTAGCCTCAAATCCGATAGCAAAAAAGACGGCATTGCGGTCCGGCGTCTGCTCGGCGGTTCGGATCGCATCGAGCGCCGAGTAGACTATGCGAATGTCCGCGCCCCGCGCCTTGGCACGCAGCAAGGATTGTCCTTGCGAGCCTGGCACACGCATCAAGTCTCCATAGACGCAGAGAATGACCTCATCCCGCTCGGCAAGCGTTATTGCCATATCGATCCGCCCTGGAGGCAACACGCAGACCGGACAACCCGGACCGTGGATCATGCGTACGTTGCCCGGCAGCATGTCTTCCAAGCCATAACGGCAGATAGCATGCGTATGTCCTCCGCAGAACTCAATAAAGTGGTAGAGGCGTTGCGGATCAGCCTCCGCAGCAATCGCGCGAGCGAGCCCCTCGGCGATGACTCTGTTGCGAAACTCGTCGGCATACTTCATGACTGCAGCTCCTGTCCCTCACCGCTCAGCTCCTGCAGCAGCTCCAGCGTGCGTCTAGCTTCTGTGGGATCGATTTTGGTGATGGCATAGCCGACATGGATAAGAACGTAATCCCCCACGGTGAGATCTTCGATGAGCGCGATCGATATTTCCTTGTCGACGCCATCGATGGATGCGATGGCCGTGTCATCGGGAAGAATTCTCGTGACCTCAGCTGGTATCGAGAGACACATATCAGGCTGTTCCTTCCAAGTCCGCCGGCCGTTCAGCAACCTGCAGGGCGGCGATCCAGGCTTGTCCAAGGCTCAAGCCACCATCATTGGCCGGCACCTGCCGCGGCAGCAACGGAGTGAGACCGGCCGCAATGCAGCCCCGCTGGATTTCATGGGCTAGCACCGCATTCAGGAAGCAGCCGCCGCTTAAGCCTACGGCGGTAATGCCGGTTGCGCGTGCGGCGCGCACAATCCAATCCACGCAAGCAGCCGAGAACGTACCATGAAACAGCTCGGCTCCCGCGGTGGCACCGACCTCGTCGGCTACCAAACGCTCGAATAGCGGACGAAACGACAGCACGCCGCCATCGATCAGCCAGCCGTCTTCAAGCACCGCGGTCCGGCGGACACGCGCCTCGAGCTTCATCGCGGCTTCGCCCTCGTAGCTCTGCAACGTCGCGACCCCAAGTAACGCCGCCGCTGCATCGAACCGGCGGCCTGCGCTGGTCGTGGTCGGCACGTGGGGTTGATCGAGCAACGCTAGCAGACGCTCGGCCTGCGGCTGCGTTCCGAAGCGCTGTCTGATTTCGTCCCCCCGTCCCAACGACTGCAATATCCCGCTGGCAATACGCCACGGTTCGCGGGCTGCGCGATCTCCGCCTGGCATCTGAAGGGGCGCGAGATGCCCGATGCGCTGAAACGCAGCGTGTTCGCACAGTAGCAGCTCGCCACCCCAGTTGCCGCCGTCGGAACCATAGCCGTAGCCATCGAGCACGAGCGCCAAGGTGGGCCTTTCAACGCCGTGCTCTGCCATCACGGCGGCAGCATGGGCATGGTGGTGCTGGACGGCAATCCGCTCACGGCGGCTTGCATCGGCAAAACGGGTCGACGCCATGTTCGGATGCAGATCATGGGCAATGACGACGGGTTCGACGTCGAGCATCGATGTGAGATGCCGGATCGTCTCCTCGAAGAAGCGGATTCCCTCAACCGTATCGAGATCGCCGATGTGCTGCGAGACGAAGGCTTCGTTGCCCCGCGTGATCGTGATGGTCGATTTCAGCGCACCGCCCACGGCGAGGACGGGCGGCACGGCCCTCGCAAGCCGAATCGGTTCGGGGACATAGCCGCGGGCGCGACGGATCAATTGACGCCGTCCCGCCACCACCGACACAACGGAATCATCGGCACGCGTCATAATGTTGCGGTCATGGGTCACGATCAGGTTGGCGATGCCGAAGAGCCGCCGCACCGCCTGAGCGTTGTCGATCAGGAGCGGTTCGCCGCTGGGATTGGCACTGGTGGCAACGATGACCGGACCTTCACCATCAGGCAATGCTCCCGTTGAACGAAGCGCATGGAAGACGAGGTGATGCAGCGGCGCTACGGGCAGCATGATCCCGATGCGCGAAAGGCCAGGCGCGATTGAAGGGGCCAGGTTGTTGCGCGAATTCAGGAGAACGATTGGCCGAGCTGTCGATTCGAGCAACGCAAGCTCCGCGGCATTCGCCTCCGCTATCTCGCTAACCTGCTCCACGGAACCGACCATGACGGCGAACGGCTTCTGGTCACGCTGCTTCTTCCTGCGCAACCGTTGCACGGCGTCATGGTCGCGGGCATTGCAGAGTAGCTGGTAACCGCCAAGCCCCTTGATCGCGACGATTTGGCCGCCGGATATTCCCGCGGCGATGTCGTCAATTCCGTGACTCAACCGAGGCCCGCATGTCGGGCATGCAATCGCTTCCGCATGAAACCTGCGGCTGGCTGGATCGGCATATTCGGCCGCGCAGCTCTTACACATGGTAAACGCCTTCATGGCGGTGTTGCGGCGATCGTAGGGAAGCCGCTCGACGATGGTATAGCGCGGGCCGCAATGAGTGCAGTTGATGAAGGGATAGAGGTAATAGCGGCTGTTCTGGTCGAACAACTCATCGAGGCATTGCTGGCATGTCGCGGCATCGGCGACGATTCGTGTCGAGATCTTGCCCTGTTCGCTCGCGCGGATTGAAAAGTCTTTCGCCGCAAGCGCACCAATTTCCTCAACGGAGATATGGTCGATTCGCGCCAATGGAGGCTTTTCGAGCGGCAACGCGGTGACAAAATCGGATGTCCGATCCCCCTCGACCTCGATGATTACGCCGTCGGGATCGTTGGCGACGAACCCGGCCAAGCGATAGCGGGTAGCGAGACCATACACATAAGGACGAAAGCCGACACCCTGCACCGCGCCGCTGACGCGCACGCGCAGCCTCGCTCCGTCGTGGATAGCCTTGCCGCTCTGGCTCATCGCGTTGCCGCCTCGACCGCGGGGCGCCGCTGATGTGCGGCCTGCTTCCGAATCAAGGCGTAGAACGCGGCAAAGCCTTCGCCGGTACGCGCCGAAACCGTCAGCACCTCGATCTTCGGATTGACGCGCCTCGCATATTCGATGGTCTGGGCTAGGTCGAAGTCGAGCACCGGCGCCAGGTCGATCTTGTTGATCAGCATCAGCGCGGATGCCGCAAACATGTCAGGATATTTGAGCGGCTTGTCTTCACCTTCTGTTGTCGAGAACACCACGATCTTGCAGGCCTCGCCGAGATCGAACGCCGCGGGGCAAACCAGATTGCCGACATTCTCGATGAAGAGAATGCCGCCCTTGATCGGCGGCAAGCGGCGATAGGCCTCGCCGACCATCGCGGCATCAAGATGGCAACCCTTCCCGGTGTTGATCTGGATCGCAGGGACGCCGGTAGCGCGAATGCGGTCAGCATCATTCGAGGTCTGCTGGTCACCCTCGATGACCCCGACTGGGCAGCTCTCCTTGAGCTCGGAGACGGCGCGAACGAGAAGCGAGGTCTTCCCCGCGCCAGGACTGGAGACGAGATTGAACACTAGCAGGTCGTCGACCAAAAAGCGCGCGCGATTGTCGGCTGCGATGGCGTCGTTCTTGCCGAGAATGTCACGCTCGATCCGAATGATGCGGTCGCTGCTCATGCCCGTGATCTTCAATCCGGCGGGATCAAGGCCGCTATTCGTAAGCCCGTCTCCGTCATGCACGTGATCATAGCTACGAGCATGATGGTGATGATGGCCCTGGTGATAATGTGCGCCATGCCCCCCATGCTCATGATCGTGGTGGTGACCGTGACGATCATGCGCATGATCACGATGATGGCCCTGAGCTTGTCCGTCCTGCGCGCCGGCGCCTTCAGCGGAGGGCCGCCCTTCGCTGCAACCACATACGGTACACATCAATCGACCTCCAGCTCCTTTACGCGCATCTCTTCGCCCGCGGTCACATGCAGCTGATAGCTTCCGCAGCAGGGACACGGCTCACCGCGCTGCGCAATCTCAACGCTCCTTGAACAAGCCATGCACCAGGCAATACCTGGCAATTCCTTGATCTCGAGGACCGCGCCATCGGCGATGGTCCGCGCTGCAACGGCCTCGAAGCAGAACCTCATCGCTTCAGGAGCGGCATGGCTCAGCGCGCCTATCTCCAGACACACGGTCCTGATTCTGGAGAACGACCGCCGACGGGCCTCGTCCGCGACGATCTCGATAATTCCCTCACAAATCGCCATTTCGTGCATCGGCGTCCTCCCGAAAATTTAGCCTGAACCCGACACACGGGTCGAACGATCCGACCATGGCTCGCACCGCGTCTTGTCCCTCTCTGCTCGTCAGCACCGCGCCCTGCAGGCTGCGGACAAGCGGTCCGCGCGCGTGAAAATTCCACTCGGTCGGCGCAAGGAACTCGAAACGCGAAATCTTCCCCTCACGATCAAGCTCAACCGCGTGATAGAGGCGTCCCCTGGCACATTCGACCGCGGCCGCACCTCGGCACGAACCCAGCGTGTAGCTTTCGAGAATCCCATCCTCCGCTGTCTCGACACTTGCACTGGCCTGGAGCCAGGCGGCCAGACGGGCGACTTCCGCGGTTCTCGCCATCAGCCGCTCGGCCGCTCTCGACCGGCTTGGCGGGAGCTGATCGCGCATCATCCGGCGCGCCCACACACCTGTCTCGGGAATACGGCCATCCAGGTCGGGAGCATCGGAGAATCCCGCATCATCCGCGAGCATCCGTTTAATCACCTTGTGGTCGTCAGCAGCGGACAGGAACAAATGCTCCACCGGGTTTGGCTTCAGTACGTCCTCATCGAGAGTCGCCATGCGAAGCGCGAGTGGGCTACCCGGCGTCGGGGCACCATCTTCGTTCGCTATGCCGAGAGCAACCAGCGCAGGCCTCATCCGCGCCATCGCTTCACATCGAGCCTGGCCGCAGCCGCTCTCGGCGATGCCGCCAAGCGCCGATGCCGCCCGCATCGCGGCGCGGATGGCCGCGGCGCTGGCGATATCCTCCGCGAGGTACTCGAAAAAGAGACCCCGCAGCAATTCCGTCAGCCGTTCTATAACGACCAGGATGATACGATGCCGCCGCGTCGCGAGGCTGCCATCGTGGCCGCGCGCCACCGCAACGGCGGACAGGAATGAGACCTGGTGCGCAGCCGCGCACAACGAGAAGAGCCGCGGCAACACGTTGAGCAGCGAAGCGGCCGACTTACCTGCAAAGAGCCGCGCCAGTGGCGGCCGGGCCCGCGGCCGGATCTCGACGGCGGCAATTGCGCCGCCGGCAAGCGAGACCGTGACATCAATCTCGTTACGGAAGGAGAGGCTCATGCGCGCGCTCCGTCAGTAAACCCCGCAAGAAATGTCGGCGGTCGATCAAACTGATATGTGGCGCATGGAGCCCATGTGACGCCGCGCTGTCCGCCGGCGACATCAGCGCCGCGAACACTGTTTCGGCCGTGGCGCGCGCGGTCGCCATGTCCTCGAACTCAAACATCGGCGAGAACAGCGAGCAGCTCGCAATTGGCCCCACGAGCGCTAGCTCGCTGATGGTGAATTCGAGGTCGCCGCCCGGAAATCGCACGCGCAGGTCTGGGTCCCTTGCCGGAGACGATTGCGAAGCGCCGTCGGGCACCGGCATGACCACGTTCATGAACCAGGGCGTCACCATGATACCGACGACCCGGCCTCCCTGCACACGAAAGCCGATGGCTTCGACGCTCAGCGCCTCGTTGAAGATCGACAGGTCGCGCACGGCGCGATTGGCGATATCTCGATAGACTGCGGCGAGCATCTCGCCCCACGCCGATGGATCGGCGTGCATGCTGCTGCGGGGATGCTGATCGCGGTCAGACGTCATCTTCAACCGCCATAAACTTCGATTTGGGCGCGTCGCAATTCGAACAACGCCAATCTTCGGGCAACGCGGCGAAAGGCGTTCCCGCGGCAATCTGCGCCGCCTCATCGCCCTCAGCCGGGTCGTACACGATCCAACAGATGCCGCACTCCATGCGCACGCCATCTGCGAGATCCTGCCAGATTCCAAGATTTTCGGAGCTCGTCATTTGAAGTAGGCTTCCATGATTTCCTGCAGGCGTTCGACGGAAGCTTCGAAATCCTCGTCGGCAGCCAGCGCAACCGTCGGCACGCCGCCGACCTCCAGCGTATCCAGGATGATGGTGTCAGTGGCATTGAAGAACTGCACCGACCAGACGTTCCGGATGCCAGTCGCCAGCACCCGGCAAGTGTTGTAGCCGCGCAAGATGAGCTGGATCGGCCCGTTACCTACGCTTTGCTGCAGAAACGCCATGTCGACCGAGTTCATCGGCAGCAGCGTGAAATTGATGATCTGCGAGCGAAGGCCTGGCCGCCAGGCGAGCGCACGTTCGCGGATTTCCGCGAGCACCGGCAGCACGTTCATGACGCCCTCCGGCGCCGCGTCAATCGTGAGATCGCTCGACGTCAGATCGCTTGCGGCGCGCTTTACAATTTCCGGAATCGCGCTGACCTCGATATAGTCGTAAGCGGCATCGGTCTCGAGACGGATTCGCCAAATTCCGGCGAGCACCGATTCCTGGATTTGCGCCAGCCAGCCATCCGGCAGGGCAACGATGCCGGCGACCTCGCCCTCACCCAGCACGTCGTCGATCAGCTTGCGCTCTAGATCATTGAGGTTGCCTAGCCGAAACAGTTGCGTGGACTCGTCGCTCTTCCGGCTGGCAATGGCGCTAGCGACGTTCGACAAGAGCTCGATCGCGCTCGGACAGTTCTTTGCTAATTCGCCACTGTCGAGCGAGGCCAGTTTGGCGAGCGCAACGGCGGCATGGCTGCCATGCGGTGGGACGAGGCTTCCTGCGTTGATTGGAAACACGCTGACCGGCTGCTCGGCACCCTCGGGCGCGACCCCGACATCGGCTTTCATGATCGGATGCTCCGCTGTGTGCGCTCGGGGATAATGCTCTTGACGATTGACGCGCGGCTACCATCTGGGCGATCCATCAGCTTGGAGATACACTGGACGTAAAAAGTCCAATTCTGGATCTTGGCAATCAGGCCAAGCACCTCCCGGCTGCTGCAAATGATCAGCGTCGGCTGCACGCGCACGCCGAACCTTTGACCAAGCTCGCCCTCAGCTTCACGTGCGATCACTGCTCCGACCAGGCGGCCCTGAAAGACATCGATCAACTCGGGCAATACGACGGCGACGTCGATCGCCTCGGGCCAGCGCACGGGATCGCCCGCCGACAGCAGGGCCGCGGTCGCCCCGCCAGTATCGGCGGTGGCGAGGAACTCATCGACGCTCGCGGCATCCACCTCGGGCAGGCCGCGCCGCGCCAGATCATGCTTTCCTTGCTGGAATTCCATTAACCTTCTCACAAGTCTATGTTTCTGCTCAGTTGCCACACCCATCAGCGCAGATGCTCGGGCAATTGCGGTTCGCGGTTGACCAGGTCCACAAAGAAGCGGTCGTAATCCTGGCCATTAAGGGCCGCGCCAAGGCCTTCTAGGGCATCTGCGATCAGGCGCGCCTCGTCATCATCCAACAGCCTTATCGCGGTGTCGATATAGACAAGCACCTTGGCACCGACCGACGGCTCCGACAGCAGCAGCACGGAGACGCGCCGCCGCTCGCCGCAATACTCGCATAGTGCCGACACGCTGTCGGTTTCCACGATCGTCATCGGCAGGCCAAGGCACATGGCAACGCTCGCAAGTGATCAATGCGCCGGTTAGGCCGGCTCTACCCGCATCTCATAATGAAAATGGTCGATATCGTTCGCCAGCAGTCGCTCCAACTCCGGCAGCGGCTCGCTCCGCGGGATCGCCGGCGATCCCCATTGCGCCAGGAGTTCGCAAGCGAGCCCGATGGCCGGTTCGATCTGATCGCGCACCGGGCCGGTCAACGGTCCGCCCCAGTCTTTGAGATCGAGCGGCTGACAGCCGATCAGGGTGAGATGCTGCGGGCAGCGGCCGAGCAGTTCCGCCGCGCTCAGAACCTCCTGGAAGCCGGTCTGATGCAGGCTCATCTTCTTGGCGCCGGTGAACTTCGGCACCTCGTCATCGCGTACGAGCCGGAGCTGTCCCGGTTCGAGCCCGTAGTCGATAGCATCGAACACGATCAGGCGGTCAGCCTCCTCAAGATAGCTCACGAGATAGAGACCCTGGGTGCCGCCATCGAGAATGGTCACATTGTCCGGCACCGCGTAGCGGCGGTGGAATTCCTCCACCACCCGCACGCCGAAGCCTTCGTCCGCCCAAAGGATGTTGCCGGTCCCGAGCACGAGGATTTTAGGCACTACTCCAGTTCCTCCGTCCGTCGCGGAATTGAGACACACGGCATCAATCCCGGAATTCGCGCTCGCCCGAGATCATCGAGGAGATGATGCTTTGGCGCGACATGATGTCCTCGCGGATCGCCACATAGATGTGGACGATGGCGAAGGTGACAATGATCCACAGGCCGAGATGATGCCAGGTGTGGACGTCCTGGCTGTTCGGCCAGATCGAGAATACCCAGCCGAACAGCTTGTATTGCCAACTGTCGTGCCCGGCTCCCTCCCCGTAGAGCGCGAAGCCGGTCACGATCATGAACAAGACAGTGACCGTGTACATGAAGAACATCGTGAGCTGGGCGAGCGGATTGTGCCCGACATACTTCTTCGGCTGGTCGATCAGGAAGGCATACCAGCGGATTTCGTGAAGCACTTCCCCCCACCAGCTCCTGCGCCAGACCGGCACGAAGAAGATCTGCTTGGCGTGGGGATTGCCCATGAATGCCCAGTAGACGCGCAAGAGGAAGCTGACCGCGAGCACGTAGCCGGCGGCGAAATGCGCGAAGCGGATGTAGCCGAACAGGAAGTTGTCACTCGCTTCTCCCGACACGGTCGGAGTCGCGCTGCCGATGAAATAGCCCGTCAATCCCAGCACCAGGATCGCCAGCGCGTTGATCCAGTGCCAGAGCCGTACTGGCGCTTCGTAGACATAGACGACGTTACGCTCGACACTGCGATCGGTCCGCGCGGCGTCGACGGCAATCTCGGCGGCGACGGCGTGAGGAGTACTATCGATCATGACCCGCTCCTATCGCACTTTGACGATCGCCATTTCCTGTCCGTCAGGACTCATGACGTGGGTCGAGCAGGCCAGGCACGGATCGAAGGAATGGATCGTCCGCAGGATCTCCAGCGGCTTCTCGGGATCGGCCATTGGCGTATCCATCAACGAGGCTTCAAACGCCCCGATATTGCCCTTCGGATCGCGCGGCGAGCCGTTCCATGTTGTCGGCACGACGCATTGATAGTTGTCGATCCTGGTATCCTTGATCTTGATCCAGTGCGCGAGCGCGCCCCGCGGCGCCTCGGTGAAACCGTAGCCTTTGGCTTCCTTGGGCCAGCTTTCCGGCTTCCATTTCTCGACGTTGGCCGTCGACGTATCGCCGGCCTTGATGCGCGCCACCAGCTTGTCCTGGAAATAGCGCATCTGGTGCGCCGCCCATTCGCATTCGAGCGCGCGCGCCGCCGTGCGGCCAAGCGTCGAGAACAGTGCGGAAACCGGAAGACCGAGCGTCTTGAGCAGCTTCTCGGTCGGCTCCTTGAATTCCGGTTCATTCTGCGCATAGCCTACGATGTAGCGGGCTAGCGGACCGACCTCGACCGCGTGGCCGCGCCAGCGCGGCGCCTTGATCCAGGAATACTTGCCGCCTTCGTCCAGCTCCTTGATGTCGGTCTTGGTGCCCTTGGTCTTGGGCCCGAGTTGGTAGTTCGGCTCGGTGACGCCGTCCCAGGGATGCAGGCCTTTCGACTCGTCAGCATATTTGTACCAGGAATGCGTGACGAATTCCTGGATCTGCGCGGGATCACTATGGTCTATTGGCAGCACCTCGTTGAGGTTGCCGTTGATGATCACGCCGCGCGGCAGCTTCAGGCTCTTCGCCGAGAAATCGTTGGCGTGCTCGGGAATGTCGCCATAGGACATCACGCTCTTGCCGGACAGGCCGCCGCCGAACAGCCAGTCTTTGTAGAACGATCCGATCGCGACAACGTCAGGCAGATAGACCTTTTCGGTGAACTCGATGCAGCGGTCGATGATGGAGGAAACCAGGTTGAGTCGCTCTATATTGATGGCGCTAACCGCACCGACGTCGTCGACATTGATGGCGCAGGGCACGCCACCAACCAGCCAGTTCGGATGCGGGTTCTTGCCGCCATAGATGGTGTGGATCTTGACAATCTCCTTTTGGAAATCGAGCGCCTCCAGATAGTGGGCGACCGCCATCAGGTTGGCTTCCGGTGGCAGCTTGTAGGCGGCGTGCCCCCAATAGCCGTTCTTGAACGGACCGAGCTGACCCGACTCCACGAACTTGGTCAGCCTGATCTGCAGATCCTTGAAGTATCCAGGCGACGACAGCGGCCAGGACGACACCGACTGCGCCAGCGCAGAGGTCGCTTTGGGATCGGCCTTCAGCGCCGAGACGATGTCGACCCAGTCAAGGGCATGCAAGTGATAGAAATGCACGAGATGGTCATGCACCTGCAGGCAAAGCTGCATGATATTGCGGATCGAGTTGGCATTGTCGGGGATCGTGATGCCGAGCGCATTCTCCACGGCACGCACTGAAGTGAGCGCGTGGGTTCCCGTGCAGACTCCGCAAATCCGTTCGGTAAACGCCCAGGCGTCGCGCGGATCGCGCCCCTTCAAGATCGTCTCGATACCGCGCCACATCGTGCCCGTGGAAACTGCATTACGGATTACATTATCGGAGTCGACATTCACCTCGACGCGCATGTGACCTTCGATCCGGGTCAGCGGATCGACGACAATCCGCTTGCCGGAATTGTCGAGCTTGAACCTGTTGGGTGTCTGAAGGACCATCATCATCTTCCTGAGTTTGACTAGTGGTCTTTCGCGGCATCTTCCCGCTTGCTGGCGAGGCGCTTCACCGCGGTCACGGCCGCATGCGCGGCCACCGCCGCGCCGACGGCGCCGGCCGCCGCCACGCCGATCTGATCGGCATTCTTCTCGATGCCGAACTGCTTGATGTTGGTGAGACGGTCGTAGAACGAGCCCTTGTCCCAGAATCCGTCCTCAGAGCAGCCGATGCAGCCATGGCCTGACTGGATCGGGAAGGACACCCCACCGTTCCAGCGCACGGTCGAGCAGGCATTGTAGGTGGTTGGGCCTTTGCAGCCCATCTTGTAGAGGCAATAGCCCTTGCGCGCTCCTTCATCGTCCCATTTCTCCACGAACTGGCCAGCGTCGAAATGCGGCCGCCGATAGCATTTGTCGTGGATGCGCTGCGAGTAGAACATTTTCGGCCGGCCCTGGCGGTCGAGTTCTGGCAGCTTGCCGAAAGTAGTGATGAAGGTGACGACGCCGGTCATGACTTCTGCGATCGGCGGACAGCCCGGCACCTTAATGATCGGCTTGTTGGTGATCACCTTGTCGATGGGCGTTGCCTGCGTAGGATTGGGTTTCGCGGCCTGCACGCAGCCCCAGGAAGCGCAGGCGCCCCAGGCAATGATCGCCATCGCGTCCTCGGCCATCATCCTCAGCTTCTCGACGAACGGCTTGCCGCCGTCGATGCAGAACATTCCACCTTCGTTCAGTGGCGGATTGCCTTCAACCGCGAGCAGATACTTGCCCTTGTGCTTGGCGCGGGTTTCTTCGAGGATCGCCTCCGCCTGGTGTCCGGCGGCCGCCATGATGGTGTCGTCATAGTCGAGCGAGATCATCGACAGCACGGCGTCCTTCACCAGAGGATGCGCGGAGCGGATGAAACTTTCCGAGCAGCAGGTGCATTCAAGGCCGTGCATCCAGATGACTGGAACGCGCGGCCTGGTCTCGAGCGCATTGGCAATTCGGCTCGCCGCGAGCGGGCCGAGCCCGAGACTCGTAGCGGTCAGGCTGCAGAACTTGTGAAAGCTCCGACGCGTGATGCCCTGCCGCCTGATCACGCTGTAATAAGTTTCCGTCGCCGCGCTCATGACGCCTCCCATGCGATCCGTTACCGGCTGTGACGAATTGCTGACGTTCGGATAGCAAGAAGCAGACCAGCACCACACATGCAAAGACACTTTGATAGATTGCAAGCCGTTGCGGAGCGGTGGCAGCAGCACCAACCTTGAGCCCGGCCGATCACAGCGCCGCGTCCGGTTGCCCTGCTAGATGTGGGATCTGTCGGCGTGAAGCGGGCAGCCGGCCTCCATCGCCGACGCTGGACCAGCAACCGTGTCGTCTCTTGGCAGAGCGAAACCCAACCGAACCACCCATTCTGTCGCCGCAGCCCACCTTCCCTCGCGCGGAAGCGGTGCAGGATTTGGGCCAGTTGCAGCGGAACTCTTGCGGCAAAGCTCTAGCGGCGTATAGGGTCGCACCCCATCGACCACCTCGATCCTGCTCTTCAAGTAGAATAGCGGAGTGATCTCGACCAGGCCGCCGATCGCGATCACCGCGAGAATCCCCTCGATCAGGATGATCGAGTTTTTCTCGAAAATCTGATGTCGCGTCCAGACAGACATTGACGAGTTCCTCATTCGGCCGGCTGAAGAGCGAGTGGCGACTTCACCTCGGCCTCGGCGACCCGCACCGTCATCCAGAGATTAAAGGCCATAATCAGTGAACCGACCAGGAAAAGCGCGCCTCCCGCTGCTCGGATGATGTAGAAGGGATGCATCGCTTCGACGCTCTCGATGAAGGAATATTCGAGGAAGCCGAGCGATGTGTAGGACCGCCACATCAGGCCCTGCAGGATTCCGGACACCCACATCGCGGAGATGTAGAGCACGATGCCCAGCGTCGCGATCCAGAAGTGCCAGTTGACGAGCTTCAGGCTGTAGAGGCCCTTGCGATCCCACAGCCAGGGCACGAGGCAATACAGCGCGCCGAAGGAAACGAAGCGGACCCAGCCCAGCGCGCCCGAATGCACGTGGCCGATGGTCCAGTCGGTATAGTGGCTGAGCGAATTCACCACCTTGATCGACATCATCGGCCCTTCGAAGGTCGACATGCCGTAAAAAGCGACCGACACCACGAGCATGCGCAGCACGGGATCGGTGCGAAGCTTGTCCCAGGCTCCCGAGAGCGTCATCAGGCCGTTGATCATGCCGCCCCAGGAGGGCATCCACAGCATGATCGAGAAGGTCATGCCGAGCGTCTGCGCCCAGTCCGGCAGCGCCGTGTAGTGCAGATGGTGCGGACCGGCCCAGATGTAGAGGAAGATCAGCGACCAGAAATGGATGATCGACAGCCGGTAGGAATAAATCGGCCGCTCGGCGCGCTTCGGAATGAAGTAGTACATGATGGCGAGGAAGCCGGCGGTCAGGAAGAAGCCGACGGCGTTATGTCCGTACCACCACTGGAACATCGCGTCCTGGACACCGGCCCAGGCCACGTAGGACTTCGAGCCGAACAGCGAGACCGGCACCGCGGGATTGTTGCCGAGATGCAGCACGGCGATGGTGACGATGAAGGCGAGATAGAACCAGTTGGCGACGAAGATATGCGGTTCTTTCCGCTTGATGATGGTCCCCAGGAAGACCAGCAGATAAACGACCCAGACGATCGTCAGCCAGAGATCGGCGTACCATTCCGGTTCGGCATACTCCTTGGACTGGGTTACGCCGAGCAGATAGCCGGTACCGGCAACCAGGATGAAGTAGTTGTAGCCGATGACGACGAACCACGGCGCGAGATCACCCGCCAATCGGCTGCGGCAAGTCTTCTGCACGACATAGAACGAGCTTGCGATCAGCACGTTACCGCCGAAAGCGAAGATCACTGCCGAAGTATGCAGCGGCCGCAGACGGCCGAAGCTGGTCCAGGGCAGATCGAGATTGAGTGAAGGCCATGCAAGCTGGGAAGCGATCAGCAGCCCGACCGCAAATCCCGCGATGCCCCAGATCACCGACATGACCGCCGAGAATTTGATCGGGCCCATGTTGTAGTTGGGGCGGCCGTTGATTTCCCGCGGCCATGCTGCCCGGCGCTCGAAATACCGGTTGCCGATGGCGATCACTGCCGCCAGGCTGGCGGCTGAGGACAGCGCCGCATGGAAGGCGAATGCCGTATCCTGCGCCTTGGCCGCAGCGAACAGGCACAGATAGGCCATCACCGCGAAAAACATCGTTAACCCGGCTTCGCCATGGGTCATCCATTTGGTGGTTTGAGGTGGGTACATTGTCCGCTTCTCTCTGCGGAGGGCATCTCTCCCGGCAGCCCGGATTCCGCTTTAGTTCGATCAGGGCAGGCCAGACCAGTTGCTGGCGCGCGAGCGGTTCAGAAGGCGCGTTGCCTTCGGGCATTCGACGTGGGCTGTTTTGCTGCCGCCCCGTGAGAGCCAACCCAGACCAGGAAGGCGGCGAAAATCGTGAAAACCGAAACCACCCCTAAAGAAACAAGTTTCGAATCAACGGGCATAGCGACCCTCCTGTTGCAGCTGCTAGGTGCCGTGGGAGCACCGTTGTAAAGCGCGCAGTACGTCGCTGCGCGCAATCATACCGGCAAGTTGCTCCCTCTCGATTACCGGCATGCTTCTGATCCGATGATTGACTATGAGCTCAAGCACCCTCGTCAATTTCGTCTCTGTTCCGACATAAATGAACTCCGGCGTCATCACGTCCATAGCCGTCAATTTCATCAGATCGTCATGGCGCGGCATGATGCGAGCGCGGGTGAAGACAAAGCTCGCCATGACATCGAACTTTGAGACCACTCCAATGACTTGCGAGTGTTCTTCAACGGGATAGGCGTTGAAATCGTCCCTTTCGAAGAGATCACAGAGTTCACGCAATGTGAGGTCGTGCGTGACGACCTTCGGCGTGCGGATCATATGGTCTGCAACAATCTGTTCGAGGAAGCTGTACAAGGCTCATTCCCCTCTCCGGCTGAACACCAATTCAATCACCTTCTCCTGGAGGGCTGTCGCCTAGAGTGTAATCGGCGCTGTAGATCAGCACATGCAGCGGCTCGCCGTTGAGCCGCTCCTTGACCTCAGCTATGGCGCGTCGAAGGGCGCGATGATCGCTCAAATCGACCTGAACATGCTTACCCCTACCGGAATTCCACGGGCAACGCGCCGCGTCAAAAGGTTGGCGCGCGCAGTTGACGATGCGCCAGCTCACTGCCGAGAACAGCTTTCCGGTGGCGTGCCCGATCACGCGCAATGCCTCGGTCAAGACCAATGTCTCCCGCTCTCCGTACGCATGGCGGAATCGATCGGTATGAAACGGGCAAGCGGCAACGTCAGCCATCGGGGGCGGGCCGGAGGCCTCATCATAACTTGGCAGGTCAAGACTCAACGGTACCCCTGATCCCTTTGCGGGCGCGCGCTTTCCACGCGGCCTATCGGACTGCAGGATTTGGGCCACGCAAACGACGGGGCTTTTTTCCTCGGGTTTTTCCTGCGCAACGTCTCGTTCGCAACAGGTTGGCGGATTTGAGACAAGCAGCGTGTTTGCTTTCGGACAGAAAGCGCGTGCTGCACGTATGGGCTGAACAGTCGCAATTGGCCCGACTCCTGCTCCCGTCAGCTGTGGCGCACGGTCGAATGCATCGCCAGGATGTCCAGCGAACTATGGCATCCAATCAGCGACCTGACGTGCCGCAGGGCCGTCAGCTGGCTAGTTGAGCTGCGATGTGTTCTGCTTCCATCGCGCTAGCCTTATAAGGTTGAATCAAACGAGAACGACATGCGAATTGAGCTTGCGAACCATTATGGACAGGAGCGCCTACCGCGCTACACGAGCTATCCGAGCGCGCCACACTTTTCTCCTGCCGTCGATGGCAAGACCTATGTCGATTGGCTGCGTGCCATCCCCGTCTCCTGTGCGGCGTCCCTCTATCTGCACGTTCCGTTCTGCCGGTCGATGTGCTGGTACTGCGGCTGTCATACCTCGGTGTCAAAACGTGACGAGTCTATCTATGCAGCGGCGGTTCGCTGCGAGATGCAGCTTTTGACCAACACGCTTCAGCATCGCCTGCCCTTGGCGCACATCCACTTCGGTGGCGGGACGCCGACAGTCATGATGCCCGAGGTCTTTGCCGATCTCGTCGGCGCGATGCGTAGCTGCTTTATCGTGCTTCCGGATGTCGAGATCGTCGTTGAGGTCGACCCGCGTACTTTGACGGAGCCGATGACAAAGACGATGGCTCAATGCGGAGTCACGCGCGCCAGCCTGGGTGTCCAGAGCTTCGATACGTTGGTACAACGCTCGATCAATCGAATTCAGACATTTGAACAGACCGCAGTTGCGGTGTGCCGCCTGCGGCAGGCAGGCATCAGCGGCATCAATTTTGATCTGATCTACGGCCTGCCGCACCAGAGCATCGACTCGTGTCTCGAGACGGTCGAGAAGTGCGTTGAACTCCGGCCTGATCGCCTCGCGGTCTTCGGTTATGCTCACGTGCCGACCTTCAAAAAGCATCAGCGCAGGATCGCCGAGAACACGCTGCCCGACAGCCTCGAACGTCACTCGCAGTCGGAAGCGGTCTCGGATGCGCTGCAGTGCGCGGGCTACGTTCGGATCGGCCTGGACCATTTCGCGCTTCGCAGCGACCCCCTCGCGGTCGCGCAGCGCGAAGGACGATTGCATAGGAATTTCCAGGGATATACTGATCACCAGGAGAAGGTGACGATCGGCCTTGGCGCAAGCGCGATCGGACGGCTGCCGCAAGGTTTTGTTCAGAACGCCGTGGCGACCCGTGACTATCTTCAGTGCGTCGCCACAGGACATTTCGCAACGGTCAAAGGCTGCGCAATTTCCGCCGACGACCGCTTTCGCGCAGAGATTATCGAACGCATCATGTGCGATCTCGCCGTCGATCTATCGCGGGTCTCTCATGATCATGGCAGGACTGTTGAAGAGGCAATCATCGATCGCGAACGGTTCGAACGATTGCTGGCCGACGGCGTGATCACGGTCGAGGCGAACCGGCTGCTTGTAGCTGAGGATTCCCGATTCTTGATCCGGAGCGTAGCCTCCACGTTCGATGCGCATTTGGCGAAGGGGGGCGGGGCCCATAGCGGAGCTGTCTGATAAACAATCGTCCTTCATCCATCCTCAACCCGTCGGTAGCATTGGTCCCGGAGAACGCACTGAACCTGCCGACTTATGCGAGACTACCATCGTGAATCAAGGGCACGCGAGCCAGCGAGCGCGGAAGGAGAGAAGATTCGGGACAGAGGGTTCTATGTTTCGATTGGCGAACGAGATCCAGAGGTAACCGCCGCGGCCGTTCGTTGATGGACATGCATGGTGGACTGCGGGATGCTCTTTCGGTTTCAGCTATCAGGACGCTCTTCGAAGCCGACGCTCGAAAGGCTGCAATCGATGTTCTCAGATCAGTAGCCGAGGGCCTGGCGGGTTTGTTGCCCGCGAGCGAACGATAGCAGCTGTACGATGTCTGGCTTGCGCCGACACCGTTGATGACCTCACTGAAGTGATCGTCACGGGACCGATGGTTTCAAGTTCTCTTTTCTCTGCTCGACAGCCAAATCGTTCTCTGCAGCTTCAAGCAAAAGAAATCACTTCTGAAAGTCCTCTTCACTTGGCGCTTCGTTTCATTTGTCGATGCCTCGCGCGTCAGCCCATCGGGAAGACACGATTGATCTATTCAGCCGGCACGCCGAGCGGACTTAGCCGCGGCAGTAGTGAGAAACCGTCCGGGCGCCGCAGGCGATCCAGGATGTGGCGTTTCAGACGTACGAACTCGCTCTCGGTCACGAGCTCGGTGTGGCGCGGGCGCGCGAACGGCAGGCGGATGTCGTCGATCACCCGTCCGGGGCGCGCGCTCATGACGATGATCCGGTCCGCGAGAAAGAGCGCCTCCTCGATGTCGTGGGTCACGAACACCGTGGTCGTCGGAATTTTGGTCCAGATGTCCAGCAACACTTCCTGCATCAGGCTGCGCGTCTGAGCATCAAGCGCACCGAAAGGCTCGTCCATCAAGAGGACGCGGGGCTGGTTGATGAGGACGCGAGCGATCTCGACGCGCTGCTGCATGCCCCCGGAGAGTTGCGAGGGATAGAATTTTTCAAACCCCTCAAGGCCGACCAGCTTCGGAATTTGGTCCGCGGCCATGCGCCGCTCGGCCTTTCCGAGGCCGCGCATCTTCGGTCCAAACGCGACATTGTCGCGGACCCGCTTCCAGGGAAACAAGGTATGCTGTTGGAATACGATCCCCCGATCGGGGCTGGGCCCGAGGAGCGGCTGATCATCGACGGTGAGCTGGCCTTGCGTTACTTCCAGATGCCCTGCCAGCGCGCCGAGCAAGGTCGATTTGCCACAGCCAGACGGACCGAGGACGCAGATCAATTCGCCCGCCGCGACCGCGAAATTGAGGTCGCGGACCGCCTCGAAAGCGTCCGCGCCCTCCCCGAGCGAAATCGAGACATGGGCGACATCGATGCGCCCGACGGTTTGCGCCGGAATATCGGTGACTCGGATGTTCATCGCGCGACCGTCGGATGCCGCCAGGGCATCAAATGGTGACCGAGCGTTGTCAACAGCCAGCTGCTGCCCATTCCGAGCAGGCCGATCACCAGCATGCCGACGATGATGTCGGCATAGTTCTGCAGCGTGTACGCTTCCCATGTGTAATAACCGATCCCGAACTGGCCGGAGATCATCTCTGCGGTAACGAGGCAGAACCACGACGTGCCCATGCCGATGGCTAGCCCGATGACGATGCTGGGTGCGGCACCCGGCAGTACGATTTCACGCAGGATCGCGGCCGGCGTACCGCCAAGGCTGCGCGCCGATGCGACGAGCCTGCGGTCGATGTTGGCGACGCCGTGCACGGTGTTCAGGATGATGGGAAACAGCGCGCCGATGAAGGTGATGTAGATCATCGAGAGCTCGGACGACGGGAAGATCAGGATCGACAGCGGTATCCACGCCACCGCCGGGATCGGCCGCAGCAATTCGAGCGGCGGCAGCAACAGGTCACTGGCGGTACGCGACCGTCCGATCGCGAAGCCGAGGGATATCCCGATCACCACCGCAGCGCCGTAGCCCGCAAACACCCGCCACAGGCTGCTGCTGACGTGCGCCAGCAGCTTCGGCGACTTCAACAGCACGATGGCGGACTGCACGACCTCGGTCGGCGGCGGAACATTGCGGAATGTCACGATGCCGAGGTTGACATGGAGCGACGACGCAAGCTGCCAGAGCCCGATGCATGCCAGGATCGAGCCGGCACGTACGAGCCATCGTACCCCAGGCACCCGCTCCACCATGCGCCCCACTGCCATCGCCTAGCGACTCGCCACCAGCGATTCGCGCGCACCAGCGTAATCGATCACGTCACCGCCGTGCTCCTTCGACCACTTTTTGGCGCCGTCCTTGAGCAGGAACGCGCTCAACTCACCTTTGGCCGAGCGAACGAACCAGGCCTGGTTTGCGAACAGCTTGATGCCGCTATCGCGATCCTGCGCGTAAACGACCCGGATCGCCTTGCCCTCCTTCTCAAGCCCAGCGAGCGCCTTCAGCGCATTCTCAGGCGAGCTGAAGTGACGGAGCTTGGGCTCGTCCTTGACCCAGATCTGCGCGACCCGGCCGAAGTCCGTGATGTCGGTTCCAGTGGTCGCATCCTTGGCTTTCAGGGGAAGCTGGGCGTAGTCCTTCAGTTCGGCGTCGTAATCGCGTCCGACCTGCGACAGAGCGATACGTATGAACTTGTCGGTCACGAACTGATTGATGTCGAGATCGCTGTCGGCGCGTTTGAGGTGCCTTAACGTCTTGATCGAGGTAGCAATCGCCTGACGATACTCCGGCTTCCAGGCCACGCTGCGCGTTTGCAGGCCGAGCGGTCCGTGGAACAGATAGGCCACTTCCGCTTCGATGCCTGTCACCTTGGTGATGAGCTCGCTGTACTTCTCGGGCTCTTCCGCAATCAGGCGGTCGGCCTCCAGGGCGGCGCGCAGGTAGGCGACGACGATCTCGGGATATTTGTCGGCGTATTCCGCGTCCACCAGCGATCCATGCAGGGTTGGCGCGTTCGCCTGTGAGCCGTCAAAGATCTTGCGTGCAAAGCCGCGCCACGGAAACAGTTCCGCGAAAGGTACGAAATCCGCATGGGCCTCGATCTTGTTTGCCTGCAGCGCCGGACCCGCGACCTCAGGTGCCTGCGTGATGATGTTAACGTCCGTTTCCGGATTCCATCCCTTGGCCTCGATGGCCCGGAGCAACATGCCATGTGAGGTAGATGCAAAGGGAACAGAGATCGTCTTGCCCTTGAGGTCGGCGATCGACTGCACGGGAGAGTTCACCGGCACCACGATGCCGTTGCCGCTGCCCTTGGTGCTGCCGGAGAGCACGCTGATGAACAGGCTGCGTCGCCCGGCCTTTTGGAAAGCCACACCGTTCAGCGAACCGGGGAAGTCTGCCATCGCGCCCAGATCAAGCTTACCGGCGACCATCTCATTGGTCAGCGGCGCACCGCTGGTGAAATTCTTCCACTGGATGTCGTAGGTGACGTCCTTGTACTTGCCGTCGCGCGGCAGGAATTTCTCCAGAAGCTTCAGCTCGCGGATCAGAAGTCCGCCGGTTGCGCAGTTGATCGTCGTGTCCTGCGTTCCGACTGCGACACGAATGGTTTCGGCACGGGACAAGCCGGTGAAACCGAATATCGCAACCGCGACAGCCGCGGCTATTCTCACAACACCAGAAGAAATCATTGGCCTGTCCTCGACTATCGATGGCCGGCACACCGCGCCAGCTTGAACGCGCGATCCGGACTATCGAGCGTTCGCGCTGACGGCTGAAGCAATTACTTGCGTAGCGGCTGTTCCCCACGCTCGTCGCGATTCCGTCGCAATGTGGCTTGCACGCGCGTCAAATGATTTTCTCGTTCCGGCGCGTCGGGCAGACAAATCATTTCGACAACAGCTCGTTTACGCATGACCTTTGCTAAGTGTATTTCGACTCGTTCAAAGAAGTGGACTTTGCCATTCCGTCCCATTTAGCTATTTGCGAAATCGCAGGGCGAACTGACGGCAATGACGACACTGAAAGAAGCTTCCGAGCCTGATTCCTTGCCCCTGGTGGCCAGGACTGGCGCCGTCGCACAACTTGATTGGCCGGCCAGGGAACGACCTGCCGTCGTATCCAGACCGCGTACTCGCGCGGAATCCGCCCTGTTCATGAGCGAGTCCATCGACGGGTTGAACGTCGGCGCGCACTTTCTCGATCGCCTCTCGGCCGAGCAGATGGCGGAGGTCCACGCTGCAGGCCGTACTTTTCCTGTCCCCCAGGGACAGATGGTGTTCAATCAGGGCGAACATCACGACGGTATATTCATCATCAGGCGCGGGCAGGTTCGGGTCTATTACACGGCTCCTTCCGGCCGCGAGATCACCCTCGCCTATTGGACGCCCGGCCATTTCATTGGCGGGCCGGAGATAACCGGCGGCGGCGCGCATATGTGGTCAGGCATTGCGATCGAGGATTGCGAGATCACGGCATTGTCCGGCACCACCTTGCACAAGCTTCTGGTGCAGATGCCAACCTTCGCGCTGGCCCTGATCGACGGGCTGGTCGCCAAGGGCAAGTGCTATTCCTCGATGGCGCAGATCCTGGGGACCCGCTCGGTGATCGAGCGGCTGGCGCAGTATCTACTAAATATGTCCGAACTCTACGGAGTTTCCGACGGCGATACCATCGTCATCAATCGCAAGGTAACCCACGACCAGATCGCGGCAATGGTGGGCTCGACCCGCCAGTGGGTCACAATGATGCTGAAGCGCTTTCAGGCCAAGCGCATCATCGCCATCGAGGACAGCGTCATCAGGATCAAGCGCGTCGATCTGCTCGAGACGATCCTGTTCAAGGACTAGTTACGCGCCTCAATCTGTGCGAGCGCCCATATCACGGTTTTCCGCACATCCGGGTCTTCGTCCTGCGTGCGCGTGCCAAGTGCGTCGCGAGCCTTCGGATCGGCGATATCGCCGAGCGCCGCGGCGGCATCCTTGCGTAACGAAGGAAGTGCGTCATCGAGGAATGGAATGATGGCGTCCACGGCGGGGCGAGCGTGGAGCTTGCCCAGGCTCTGCAACGCCTTCTGACGCACCTGCCAGTAGCTGTCGCCGAGCGATTGGATCAGCGCTGTCGCCACCGAAATCTGGCCAATCCGTCCGATCGTCTCGGCCGCCACCGCCCTCACTTGCCATTCCCGGTCCGAGAGCGCGTCCGCGGCGGCCTGTGCCGCCGCCTCATTGCGTGCAAACGACAGTGCATTGATAGCGGCAAGCCTGACGTCGGCGTTCTCGTCCCTGGTCGCATGGATCAGCGAGGGCAGTGTCTCGGTCTTCTTCAGATAACCGATCACGCCCACCGCCTGCACCCGCACGGCGGAGTCATGGTCACCAAGTGCGGCAATCGCCGGCCCCAGCGAAGCGCCGACCTGTAGCGCCTTGAGCGCGCGAAGGATCGCCGTGCGCACGAAGGGCGATGAATGCGTCACCAGGGGAAGCAACACGACGCTGGCTGCGGAATCGCGAAGTTCGGCGAGGCTGTCAGCGGCCGCCTGGGCCACCGCTGTCTCGGAATCGGTCACGACGCCGACCAGTGCCTTGGCTACATCGACGCCGTCGAATTCGCCCAGCGCCCGCGCCGTCTGCAGCCTGACGGCTGCATCTGGATCGCCCGCCGCCTGCACCAGCAGCGGAATGGCCTCTCCGCTCGACGTCTCCACGAGGTCGATGACCGCGAGACGCCGCACCGCCGGATCCGGACTTTCCAGCCGTTCTGAAATCTCGTCGAGGTCGCCGAACGCCTCGAATGGCTCGAACGCCGTCATGTTAGCGCAGCAGATAGGGAATGTTGACGGTCACGGCGCCGGTCGGGCAATCGGCCTCGCACGGCATGCAATACCAGCACTCGTCATATTTCATGTAGGCCTTACCCGTGAGATCGCTGATCCGGAGCACGTCGAGCGGGCAGACGTCGACACAGACCGTGCATCCCTTGTCGGCGATGCATTTGGCCTCATCGACAACGACAGGAACGGTGGTGGGCGTATGGGCAATCGGCATGTGGTGGTCCCGTCTCTCAGGCGTGCTGGCGGATGCGCTGGCGGTCGTAGGCGGAGCGCTCGGATTCTTCGATCGGGACGACATAGGGCGCGACCGGCCGCTTCTCTGCCGTCATCTGTCCGTTCTGCTTGCGCAGGATGCTGTGGCAGAACCACTCGTCATCGTTCTTTTCCGGATATTCGACACGATGATGATAGAGACCCCATCGGCTCTCGGTGCGGAATAGCGAAGCGAACGCTGCCATCTCGGCGCAGTCCAGAATGGATGCGACTTCGAGCGATCGCATCAGTTCGTGCGCATCGCGTACCACCATGGCGTTTTCCACGTCGTCGCGAATCTCGCCAAATCGCGCCTGCCCGATCTTCATCTTTGCCGTAACCTTCGGCGGCTGAAGATAGTCGTTCACGAAGCGCCGTGTCTTGTATTCGAGCTGGTTGGGCGGAATCCCGTCCTCCCGGCGCGTCGGCGCCAGCACGCGTGCCTGCTCGCGGACGACGTCACCGGGATCGTACTCGGGAAGATCGATGCTCTCGGCGAACTCCGCTGCGTGCTCTCCCGCCACCGCGCCGTTGGTGAAGGCGCCGAGCATGTAATTATGCGGAACGCTGGCCATGTCGCCGGCGGCATACAGGCCCGGCACCGTGGTACGTGCGAACTCGTCGACATAGACGCCGGAGGCACTATGGCCGGAGCAGAATCCAATTTCCGAGATATGCATCTCGATCATGCGCTCGCGATAATTCGTTCCGCGATTTTCGTGGAATCGGCCGCGCGATGGCCGTTCGACATTGTGCAGCACAGCCTCGATCTTGGAGACGGTATCGCTGTGCAGGTGGTTGAGCTTCAGGAACACCGGCCCCTTGCCGGATTGCAGCGTACGCATACGACGAAGACCGCCTGATTGACGCATGCGCGCGGGCACAGTGAGCTC
>NZ_LLXZ01000160.1:0-16846 GCF_001440395.1 Bradyrhizobium jicamae
AAGCGATCGTTGCGTGCGCTGTTGTCGCATGGGAAAGCTCCGCATTGGGGGATTGCACTTACAACGTCGCAGCAGCGCAACTGTTCCTACGATCAGGTCAAGCACTTTGCCACGATCTGCCGCCCGGGCTGGTTCGCCGGCCGTTCGCGCGGAGGCGGAGCGCCTTCCGGCTGATCGTAATGGATGCTCATCAGGCCAGGAGTCCGCTAATGACCGTAAACCGGACTCTGGTCAGGCGCTAGCTTGGGGCGGCTAGGGGCCAACAGGCGACATACCCCTTACCCGAATGGTGGGGTAGACGCGCTCACGACTAATCACTCCTCCGCTGACTTAAAGCCGAAAGATTGCCTTGAGGACGGCTGGCAGATCAGTGATGACCACGGCTGACGCGAAAACTACCAGCGCAATCAGCGACAGCCAGAACACCGCGACAAAGCCAGTAATAGCTGGGTGTTCGTTGATGGCCCATTTTCTATCAGCGAAAAAGACCGCCCTCGTTTGTATCACCTCTCTCAAGACGCGGCTGGCGGCAATAATGGCAAAAGTCGCCGTAAGAAGAGTGAGCACAATCACGATTGCTTGCCATGCTACCACTTCGGTTTTCCTCGTCTGAACCGCACTTGCGCCTCAGTGCTCAGCGGCTTCTCATGAATTTGTGAAATTCAACCATCGTTGTGTCGGCAGGCAGCCCGAATTCTCGAAGGAGTTGGAAGCCAGTGTAGTAGAAAAAGGCTGCGGCCATGGTCGCCGACATCAGCGCAGTAAGAAATGCATCCCCGAACCCCATTCCCGGCCTTCCAAAGATGAAAAGCGAGCACAGTGGCGTCGGAGTAGCCCCCCACAGCGAAAGGCCGATGGGCAGGGTATATGAAATGAGCATGTTGCCGAGAGGCTTCATGTCGGCAGAGTACACGGCCTGAGTAGCTCTCCGGAAACCGAACCGTTAGACTTTTACGCAAATGTCGAAATAGAGTCATTGCCAGACCCTTTGACGGATGTCCGCTTGGGGTCATTAGCTGACCTCATAGCACCGTCTTCGGCACTTCCGGTATGCCTCCAAGAACGGACGTTGCCCATCGTGCTCGTCATGTCGGAGCTGGGCCAGAGGCCGACTAATCAAGTGGTGCGCCAAGGCCGCTCGGCAGTATAACTGTGATAGCGTTCTGCCCTTCCTCGGGGTGGCGTGAGATGTGTCCTTTCCCGTGCGTATCCTCGACGAGAACTGCTTTTCCCGCCGGAAGGCGTCTCACCTCTCCATCGCTTGTTTCAAATTCCACGTGGCCATCCAGCCATATGGCGAGGAGTCGATCCGGCGGCGTGTGAAAGTCCGCTTCGCGGACCCTGGCGGGGATGTGAGCAAAACGGATGCGTGACGCTGGGTAGTAGTCCGAAAGTTCAAACGGCACTTCGTTGGGAAACGCCGGCTTCATCGTCATCGCGATATCGACTTCTCCAAAATGGGACTCCCCGCCAGGCGTTGCATATATGCGCAGGCACCTCATCCTCGACCTCCAATCCATCTAGCTTATCATATCGTATGGCCTCTCTGTGCAATGCAATGTCGGGGTTGGGTCATTAGCCGCCATGCAAGGCACTGACACCGAGGTCTGATTCAACTTGCAAAGCGGACCTCACCGCTCTTCATCCGGATGCACCCACTTATACGGCGTGATCTCCCGCTGCTCGGTCAACTTGATCATGCGGACAGGCGGTTTGTAACGGCGTGTTCCGCACGACCGGCATCGAAACGACGGCTCTATCTTCCAGATCGGCGTGTCGCGCGCCCTGCGGATCGCGTCCAAACGCATGCTCGCCCTGGTCTTGCATCGGCAGCACTCGATCTCCAGCCACCCGTAACCGCCGCTCAGGCATTGGCCTATCGTTGGGGACGGCTGAGCCGGGCCGCCATAGCCTTCCATGCGGACTGACCAGGCTTCTGCCTCGGCGCGATCGGCGGGATGGCTTCTTGGTTTGTTGTGAGCGAGTAGAGGTTACACACAGCCCGTACCCATAGCGTTTCAACAATTTCACGCGCGCAAACCGTTCTCGGTAATCGCTGCATGACACCATCTCCTGCATACGTAGGGTTTTGCAAGTTCCGATCCCTAATATGCAGATGTCCGGTCGTCGGTGGTCTCTACCCGTGAGGGTACGAACAAAATCCCGGATGCAATGTGAGGTCTCTATGAGCACGTTCTCGCGCCCTGCCGGCTCAGCCTTCGAGTCAGGAAGTCTTCGAGGATCTCCTGGATCGCTTTGAGAACCATCCAGGCATCCTCAATGCTGTTCGGCAATTGACTGGCGAGCTAAAAATCTATCCCGCATTGTGGGGATAAGTGTGAGTGGGCGGAGCGCCCGAACGACCCTTAGTGTATCGTCGACTTTTCATGGGGGGACGCCATGAGCCTCAACGATATTTTCGCTTACTGGATCACGGTCTGCGCGCTGGCTTACGCGGATTTCCTGCCGGACCGGCCGGAGGTAACCAGCCGCAGGTGGAACGCGGCTAAAGCCGCTATGCGTTAAAAATCTATCCCCTTCCGGGCGCGCGCCGGAACGTTTTCTCCGGCAGCGGTTCTGCGTTTGAAATCGAGCATGGAAAAAGCAGCCGCCTATGCGGTATCGGCCCTCATTGTCGGCTTCGGAGTTTGGATCCCGTTGCCGGCCTAAGCTCCAGCGCCCCCGTTTTATCGATTTGCGCCGCTCTCATCCCCATAGCGGTCGGGCTTCTGAGTGCTTTCGGTCCTTAGCGCCGACATGCGCGACTCAGGATCGTGTTTCCGTCCGGGTAGGCGGAGGTCCTCAATGATCAGGTAAGATTCCACTCACTGCGTCAACGGCCACGAGTTTCTAGGCGCGGCGTCACGGCTTCATCCGGAACGATCCGATCGGTTTCACGGCGCATGATGCGGTAACATTCGCAGCTCGCTTCCTCAAGCCGCCCCCTGTCAATTTCGATCAAGCCGCGCTGATCGGATCTGATAGCACCAACGGCACGGAGTTTGGCAACCATCTGTGTCACGGTGGTTCGTCGCACTCCAAGCAACTGCGAAAGCGTCCCCTGTGTGACCGACAGGACACTGCCCTCAGTTCGATCGTGCAGTTCAAGCAGCCAGCGGGCCAGGCGGGCCTCGACCGAGTGCAGCCCATTGCAGGCTGCGACGTGCTGGAGCTGCATAAGAATCGCCCCCGTGTGCGCCTGAACCACGTCTCTGATGGCGCTGCTCCCTATGTAGGCCGCATGAAACCGCGATACGGAAATCTGGGATGCGGTGCCGCCTACCCGCACGACCGCGGTCACGGAAGATCGGGAGGGGCCCAGGATCGATAAAGCGCCAAGGGCTCCCTCGCGCCCGATCATCGCGGTTGCAATCGTTGCGCCGTTTGGCATGTCGAGCATAAAGGAAATGGCCCCGCTGTGGGGGAAGTAAACATACTCGCGTCGATCTCCCGATCGCACGATCACGGCATCCTGTTCAAGCGAGACCTGCTTGAGATGAGGACTGAGCAACGCGAGGTCTGCCGGCGGCAACGCAGCTAGGAGACGATTACTGCCTTTCGCAGGACGCCTCATCACGTGGGACCTCTCCCCTCAGCGGGACACGTAACTCTCCCACAATGTTGGCTGCGTCTTCTGTGCTGCGCCAATACCAACTCGACCTTCTTTGTCTGGTTTTGAAACTGTTCTCTTCACGGCAACATTAATTCCCTATCGCAACCCGCTGGGCCGGTAAAGGTCGCGAGCACTAAGAGCTTGTGCGGGGCATTAATCCGGTTCTCGCCCAACACGCGCCCCGGTCTGCAGTGGGAATTACAAGTAGCCCGAAGCTCCCGGGATGATGGGAGGCTCTTGTTCCCAATGTTGCAAATGGGCCTCTGGCGCTCGTTCTTGTGGATTAACGCGTCATTTACGCCCACGCCATCACCATGCTGGTAAAGCCCAATTTGGGCCTGAGGATTTCAGCATGATTGATATAGCGCTGTTCATCTTAGCGTGCGCATTCTTGTTCGGTCTCACGGGGTATCTGTTTCGTGATCAAATCACGAGCAGGCTTGGGTAACGCCGTTGGTTAGCGCCTGAGGTCTTTGAACCTGTCCCGCTATCTCGGTGTATCGCACGGTGTGCTCGGCGCCGAGCCCCCCTAGATTGCCCAAACGCGCCGCGTGCTAGCGTCCGCTATTGGTCGCCGGACTGTGACTTTAGTGTCGCACTTGCTTCGGGATAACGGTCTAGCGTTACAAAGCGAACAGACGCCGGGCCGCACCTGATCATTAATCCTCTCAGTTCAACACGTGATCATACTTCGGATCGCGCGGCATGCTCGCCGGGCTTTTCCCGGTCGTCATGATCCTGTTGAGGGCTAAACGGTGAGTTCGATGAGGTCGCTGTTCATTCTCGTTGCTATCTGCTTTTCGGGCACCGCATTCGCTCAGAGTGCGCCGCCCAAAGTCGGTACGAAAGCGCTGGTTATGGTAAAGCCGAAAGCGCCGATGGGCTGCAAACTCGTTGGAACGGTCCGGGGCACAAAGCTATGGGCTGGTGACTGCACAGGGTCAGAGTTTAGGGGCTCGACAACCACGACGGAAACGCAAGCCTTGCCCGAGCAAGCGACCGCAGTAATCCCGCCCGGTCAGAAAGAGTGATAGCGGCTCAGACGCCTGCCATTTGGGGAAACGCAGGAATGTACGTCGTCACGCTGGTCACGCAAAAAGGTGGAAGCGGCAAGAGCACGCTCACCGTGGGCCTTGCTGTCGCTGCGATGGAGGATGCAAACCGCGTTGCCGTGATCGAAGCAGATTCGCAAGGCACGGTATCAAGCTGGCGCCGACGGCGCACCAACCCGTATCCGCGCGTTGATCGGGTTGCCGATCGGGTTGAAATTGAGCGTGCAATACCTCGCCTCAGGGCCGAGGGGGTCAGGCTCGCAATTATCGACACCGCAGCCACGAACAACAACTTGAGCAGCTGCGCCATTTCGGTGGCTGATTTTTGTCTCATCCCGGCCCGTCCGAGTCCGGCAGATATAGAAGCTGCGCTGCCCACGCTAACCACCATTCGCAGGTTCAACCGCAGATTTGCTTTTGTCCTCAACCAAACGCCGCCTCGCGGCTATCGGCTGAGCGAAGCTGCGACGGCACTCAATTCGCTCGGAGTACTCGCGCTGCCCTTCATCGTCCAGCGCAACGACTACCAGGACGCGCTCGGGGCGGGTTTGGGCGTCACAGAATTTGCGCCCGAAGGAAAGGCCTCAGAGGAAATTCGCGCGTTGTGGGGCTGGGTTTCGAAACAACTCAACAGGGAGGCGGTCGTTCATGGGTAAACCGCGGTCAAGGCAGCCTGCTCATGCGCTCCCCGTTCGTCGCTCGCTCGTGGAGCTCACGGCCGCTGCAGTGAGCAGTGCCGCACGTGATGGAGAGCGCGTGACGTCGCCCGCTCCGATCGCGACTTTCTTCGAGGACGTGAAAGCAGGTGAAACCGCAACTGAGTGCACTGACCAGCTCACCATGAGCATCACGGTTGCCCCTCCGGCCACGGTGGCCTCGACCGTAATCCAATTGCCTCATCCGGCAGACGCGCTCACCTCGAGCGCTCGCGCGATCTCGAATTCCGCCGATGGTACCATCGAAATGGCTGTGGAGACCGTTGAAGATCATCGGGCTCCTTTCCTGCAAAACCTGAAAGTCTGTGTGAATGCCTCACCGGATGATGTAAAGGCCATTGCCAGCCAAGAGTTGCCGACCGCTCCAGCGCTGGAACCTGCGACTCAGGAAGCGAACAGCAGCCATGGTGCCGTAACCTCGGAGAAGACGATCCCGGCGGCCACCATTGCTGCGACCGTTGCTGACTATCAAGCCAAGGCGTTTGGACTCACGGAGGCGAACATGAGCGCCGCACTGGAATACGTGCAGCAGCTGGTCAATCTGAGATCGGCCTCCGATTTCATCAAATTGTCGAGCACGCATGCGCGAATACAGGTCGAGCTGATGATCAAGCAGTCCAGCGAACTGCGATCGCTTGCAATGAACTTGACGCCGTCCTACGACACCCACACCGCTGCTGATCCCCAGGTGTTAACAAAATCCACTGACCGCCCGTAGAGCGCGGGGGCCTCTTGGATCGCGATTCGCAACACGTCATCGCCGCACTGGCGCGGTCGGCTGAAGCCCGAGAACCGCTGCCTGGTGCCCTTCAACAGTTTCGCCGAGTATGCGCCGGAGCCGAATCCCGAGACCAAGAAAAAGGACGTCGTGTGGTTCGCGATCAATGACAATCGGCCACTGACCTCCTTCGCGGGCATCTGGACCGAGTTCAATTGCGATCGCGGCACCAAGTTGAAGCCAGTCCATCGACTGCTGCCGTTGAGTTGTCTCGGAGCGCACCTATCGCATGAGAAGGACAATCGCGGCAGCCACCACCGGGGCTGATCCCCACACGATGATACTGGCAATCAGAAGCCATCTTGTGCGCATAGGTAAAGCGTAGAGCTTGCGGTTATCCGCGACAAGCAGCCCCACTGACATTTCCGCCCGGGCCATTCCTCAGCGAGTGGACATTGGCGGGTTACCTAATTCGCCTAGTACGACGCTGGCGCATCTCCTGTTCGGAAGCAGCCTTCTGTGCTTGGAGTCTCTGGACAAAAATCTTTGCTGCGCGCGCGATATGGTCTCGGCTTAGCGCCTCTGCGCGGTCACCGTCGCCAGCCACAATTGCATCGAGGATCGCCACATGCTCGCCCAGAATGATCTGCGGCATCTGCGCATCGTCGCGCAACACCTCACCCATGACGCGGCGCAGATACGGCCAATGCGGCGCCGTCGTTTCGCCAATCAGTGTGTTTTCCGAAAGCTCGTTGATGAAGGCATGAAACTTCATGTCGGCTTCGATCTGCTCATTCAGCGAGCCGCTCTCTACGGCGGCGCGTCCGGCCTCGAGATAGGCCGATCCCTCGGTGCGCGCCCGCGCAGCACCGCGCTCGGCTGCGAGGCGAGCCGCCAGCCCATCCAGCATGGCGCGGACCTCATAGAGTTTTCTGACAAAATCCGGGTCGATCGGTGAAACGATCAGGCCTCTCCCGGGAGCCTCGCGAACCAGCCCCCGGTCCCGAAGGAGCAGCAAAGCCTGCTGTATGGGCTGGCGGGATACCCCGTAGGCGCGAGCCAGTTCGTCCTGAATCAGGCGCGAATTGGAGGGCAGCTCGCCATCCACAATCTCAGAAACGATAGCATTTACAACCTGTTCCACCAGGGTCAGCTGGCCTTGGACTTGGGACATGCGCACTCCAGAGGTCAGTTCTGCGATTCCATAGCACCGCAATGCAAAAAAAACCATTGCATCGAATTCGAATTCAGAATATGAATTTTGCATTCGAATTCAATACGAGTCAATGCGGAGCCCATATGGGAGGACGCCTATGCTCACGGTTAGCCGTCGTACGCTTTTGAGATCCGCTGTCGGTGCCGTGGCGGCCGGATCGCTCTTGAAGAGCCCTGCGGTGCTGGCGCAGTCGGTTACTACGCCGCCTGCGCCATCAGCCGAATTCATCCCGACGAAGGCATCAAGCCGATGCTGGGCTACATCCTGGCCCTCCTGATCGGCACGATCTTGATCGCGGCCGTGCCGTGGTTCTCGATCGGCCTTCTGTGAATCGAATTGCACCCGACCAGGTCTTGAGGAGCAGAACGTGAAAGGTCTTCTGAACTTTGGACAAATGCTTTCAGCGCATGCGCGGATCACACCTAGCCGGGTGGGTGCGCGCGACCTCGAACGCTCGATGACATTCAAGCAGTGGAACGAGCGTTCCTGCCGACTAGCCAATGCGCTCCTCAGTCTCAGTCTCAATAAGGGGGACAGGGTCGCAATTCTCGCCTACAACTGCGTCGAATGGTGCGAAATTTTTGCAGCAACTGCAAAAGCAGGTCTCGTGGCGTTACCGATCAACTTCCGCCTGATCGGCAAGGAAGTGCAGTTCATCATCAACAACGGTGAGGCCGCTGCCTTCATTGTGCAGGACGAACTTGTCGGCGTGGTTGAGGAAATTCGCAAGGATATTTCGATCAAGGCGAACCGCTTCATCCATTTCGGTATGCGCGCCTGCCCTGCCGGCTACCGTGATTACGAAGATTTCCTTGCGGCCGGCAGCGCCCGCGATCCCTCGCAGAACGTTGATCTGTCAGATCCATGGACGCTGATGTACACCTCGGGCACGACTGGGAATCCCAAAGGCGTGGTGAGGAGCCATCGCAGTGCGGTGCTGCTTTCGATGGTCACCGAGATCGAGTTGGGGTTGCACCGCAACGACGGCGCGCTTCTGGTGATGCCGATGTGCCATGCGAACTCGCTGAACTTCTTCGGCGCGTTTGGCTATTGCGGCGGCGTCAACTCGATCTATTCGCGCAAGAGCTTTGACCCCGAGCACGCCGTCAGGACGCTTGCCGAGGGCGGCTCAACATTCACCTCGCTGGTGCCCACACACTACATCATGATGCTTGGCCTTCCACAGGCGGTCCGCGGCAAGTACAATTACGATGACCTGACCAAGCTGATGATCTCGTCGGCACCTGCGCGCCCCGAGACCAAGCGCGAGGTCATGGAGATGTTTCCCAACTCCGGGCTGTTCGAGCTTTATGGGGCTACAGAAACCGGTTGGGTGACAATGCTCCACCCGCACGAGCAGTTCACGAAGCTCGGTTCGGTCGGTCGCGAATGCGTCGGCGCTGCACCGATCAGGATTCTGGATGAGGCCGGTAACGAGGTGCCGGACGGCCAGCCCGGCGAACTTTACTGCTGCAATGCACACACCTTTGACTGCTACTGGCGCCTTCCCGAAAAAACCAAGGAGGCCTTCCGCGGCGACTATTGCTCGGTCGGCGACATGGCTCGCCGCGATGATGATGGCTACATCCATCTCTCCGACCGCAAGAGCAACATGATCATCTGCGGCGGTGAGAACATTTACCCCTCCGAGGTCGAAGCGTTGGTCGGCGCGCACCCTATGGTCAAAGATGTAGCCGTAATCGGCTTGCCGGATGAGAAATGGGGTGAGCGTGTTCACGCGGTCATCGTGCCGCATGACGGCGCGACCTTGAAGGAAAGCGATCTGCTGGAATGGTCGAAGGAACGGCTTGCCGGCTACAAGCGCCCGCGGTCCTACGCCTTCATTGCCGAAAGCGAGATGCCCCGCAACGCGACCGGCAAGGTTTTGCATCGCGAGCTGAAGAAGAAGTTCTCGAACTGAACATGACGGTTCTGTTGAACCATCGCGCTCCGGAAGTCGCGCAAAATGCAAGCCGTGCTGAACTCCGCATTGCCGATCTTCGCGCTGATCCTGACCGGCTTCGTCTGCGGTTACTTCGGCGTGTTCGATCGTGTTGCGACCGACAATCTCAACCGCTTTGCGGTCTACCTAGCGCTTCCCTCGCTCATGTTCGTGGCAATGTCCAACATCACGCCGGACCAGGTGCGCCAGTTCGGCTTCGTCGCCGCATTCTGCGGCGGCTTTGCCGTCAGCTTTGGCGTGGCATTCGCCATCAGCCGGTTCCGCGGGCGGCGCGTGGCGAGTGCTAGCATCGAGGGGCTGGATGCCGGCTACAGCAATGCCGGTTTTATGGGGATACCGATGTGCCTTCTGGTCTTCGGGCCGGAAAGCGCGCCGGCGTCGATCATCGCGACGCTGTTCACGGCTGCTGTTTCTGTTCGCCGTGATTCTTGTCGAGATCGACCTGCAGAAGGCCGGCCACTTTTGGTCGACCGGCGCCAGAGTCCCAGGTTCGGTAGTGCGCAGTCCGTTGTTGATTGCGCCTGTCGCCGGCCTCGCTGTCGGCTTGAGCGACCTCAAGCTCCCTGCCCCTTCGAACGCTTCACGACGTTCCTCAACGGCGCCGCTTCGCCGCTCGCGCTGGTTTGCATCGGGCTATTTCTCGCGCAGGAGCGCGTTGTCAGCGACGACATCAAGTCGATCGGCATCCTGGTCGCGCTGAAGCTCATCCTGCAGCCCGCTGTGACCGCGTTTCTCGCGTTCCACGTCTTTTCGATGCCGCCCTTGTGGTCACACGCGGCAGTCATCCTGAGCGCACTGCCTATCGGATCGGGTCCCTTCACGATCGCAAAAACTCTACGGCCTCGAGGCGGGCGTGACATCAGGCGCAATTCTAGCGTCGCACATCTTCGCGGTCTTGACGGTGTCGTTGCTGGTCGGATGGCTGGCCCAGATTTGAGGAATGATTATCACCCAACAGGAGTTGTCAGATGAAAGTCCTGCCCGATAGTGCTGCCGACCTGATTGCACGTCTCTTGAAGCGTCGCGGCATCACGCGCGTATTTGCACTCTGCGGCGGCCACATCATGCCGATCTGGATGCGGCTCGATGCAGAAGGAATACGGATCATCGACGTTCGCGACGAACGCGCGGCGGTTCACATGGCGCAAGCGCATGCCGAGTTGACTGGCGAACTGGGGGTTGCGCTGGTCACCGCGGGCCCCGGGATGACCAATGCCATCACCGGCATTGCCAACGCTCATGTTTCGCGCGCTCCGGTGCTGGTGCTCTCTGGTGGCAACCCACGCCCGCAGGAGAACCGCGGCGGCCTCCAGGACATGGACCATACGCAACTGGTGCGCTCCATCACGCGCTACGCCCGCACAGTGCGTGAACCGTCGCTGGTGCTGCAGGAACTCGATGAGGCCATCTCCCGCGCCTTCGGCGACGGTGGCGAGCCAGGTCCCTCCTACATCGATTTCCCCACCGACACGTTACGCGGCATCGTGCCGAAGGCCCTGCAACTGGAAGAGCACCTCGCTGTGAAGCCACGTGCCGTCACGCGCCCCGATCCGATTCAGGTTGCCAAGGCCGTCGACCTCTTGTGGTCGGCCCGCCGCGTGCTGGTCATTTCCGGCCGTGGTGCCCGCGGCGCCGCGCCTGAGCTTATTTCCCTGCTCGATCGCCTCGGCGCCGTCTATCTCGACACCGGTGAGAGTCGCGGGTTGGTGCCGGACGGTCATCCCTCTGTTGTGGGCGCGATGCGCGGTGCCGTGATGAGCGATGCCGACGTGGTTCTCACGATCGGCCGGCGCCTCGACTTCCAGCTTGCTTACGGATCGCCTGCGGTGTTTCAGGGCGCAAGGTTCGTGCGCATCGGCGATACACCTTCGGAGATGCGCGACAACCGGCGCGGCGCGGTCGAAATACTCGCCTCTCCCGCCGAGACCTTGCGGGCCATAGTCGAACATGCCGGAAACCGCGAATCCAAAGTTGACCGGCAATGGGCCGCAAAGTTGCGCAGCGGACATGAGGAGCGCGCCAAAAAATTACAGCAGAGCATGGCGAATGCACCAAAAGGTTCCGACGGCAAGCTGCATCCCAACAAGGTTCTGTCGGCTCTGCAACAAGCTATCGGGAACGACTCTGTGGTCATCACCGACGGCGGCGATTTTCTCGCTTTCGCTCGCGTCGGGCTCAACGCCCCCCTGATGCTGGATCCCGGTCCTTTTGGCTGCATCGGCATTGGCGTGCCATATGGCATCGCTGCGAGCCTCGCCCTCCCCGACAAGCCAGTCGTGGTAGCGACCGGCGACGGTGCATTCGGGTTCAATGCGATCGAAGTCGATACCGCCGTTCGTCACAAGGCACCGGTCCTGATCGTCGTTGCCAACAATGGTGCTTGGCAGATCGAAGTGCATGACCAGACCGTCACCCACGGCAAAGTAGTCGGCACCAAGCTGCAGGTTGCGGACTATGCGGGAATGGCGCGGTCGTTCGGCATGCATGCCGAGCGGGTCGAGACAGAGGAACAGCTCGGACCGGCGATCGAGCGGGCGCTCGCCAACCGTCCTGCCCTGCTTGATATGGTCGTGACTCCGGAGGCGATTTCTTCCGACGGAAAGACCGGCCTCGCCTGGGTGCCAGACCTGCAGCCGCTGGCAGCCTGGGACGAGGCCGAGCGGAAGTGGCGAGCTTCGTGATGCAATGCCTTTGTTTCGCCTGAAACTGAGTTCTGGGAGATCCCAGCTTTGGCAAGAGGACCTGAGCGATGAGGAACTCGGGCTAATCTTGGTGTATTTGCGTCATATGGCAGATCGGAAGAACCGAGCAGCGGAGGGTGGTAGCAACAAACGCTAAGCAAATCGAGAGACTCGAATACGCTTAGCGACAATGAGGGCACAGTTGGTGCAGCGTTCGGTATTGCCGCCGCTTGCTAACTGGCGAATGCCTCCTATTGGCAGATCTTGTTGCAGAGTCGGCTGGCGACGGGCGGTGGGTCAATTCGGAAAGACCGGCCAACTTTGATACGAAGCCGACCTCCTCTACGCAGCGCCAATGCCACGCGATGCAAGTCGCCACAGGTTCCGGGCGATAACCGCCCCAAGAAGCTTGTCCTAGGCCGGAGGCTATCCGTTCACTTTGAATTCAAAATGCGAATGCGCTTACACTTCCTAATCGCTTGAAAAGCTGCCGCAATTTGGGATAATTTTTCAGACGCGTAGCGCCGACCGCCAAGAAGCAAGAAAAATTCGATTTGGGAGGACCGCACCCATGAGTCGGACCCGGTGTTTGGTTTGGGCTCACCGTGCTTCAACCGAGACATAGTCGATGATCGGCATGGCGACATCAGATGCTGTTGGCACGCATCTTGATCGCGGCGACTGCATCGCGTTGTCCGGCAGATCAGGATTTCTTTTATTCGGACTGGTTGCTGTTGGACTTTGCCTAACACCCGGATTGGCCGCGGCAGGTGATCCCCTACAAGTGACGAACGCCCGGGTGCCTGCGTCCGACGAGATTGGTATCGATCTCCCGCTCGTGATGACGATCAGAAACGATGCGGCCGAAGCCGACGCTATACTGCGCGTCCGCTGTCCGTTTGCGAATTTCTCCGTAAGACACACCGTCGATCGTGGCGAAGGGGCGCCCGCCATGCGCGAGATCAAGTCCATTCCGATTCCGAAAAACAAGACGATCGAACTCACGCGAGACGGATATCACGTGATGCTGCTGCAGACGCGGCAAAAGCTCGTCGACGGCGAGAAGTTCACATGCGCCGTCGTTTTTCAGAATGCCGGAACCAAAGAAACGGAGGTGCAGGTTTCACGAACGCCTTGATCGCGACAGCGGACTGATGAAGCCCGCTGGACAGGGCCCGTCAGCGGAACGCCCAGATGTGCCGGGCGCTCAATCCAACATGACCAACAAGGAGGGCATTACTCATGGAGCGATCTTCAGGTCACACAAGAATGTTGATGCGAGGTTGTCTGCTTGCCACAGCGGCTGCTGCCGCGAGCGTGGTGGGCGCAATGTCTGTCTCCGCCGCGGACCAGGTGAGTCAGGAGCGGCTGCTCAACGTCGACAAGGAGCCGGGCAACTGGCTTCATCACCATCAGAATTATTCGGCTCACCGGTTCTCCGCCCTGAAGGAGATCAATCGCGATAACGTGAAGAACCTGAAGGTCGTCTGGACGATGCACCTCGGCGGCATCGAAGGCGGCGGTATCTGGAGCCATGGCGGGCTGGAAGGCACTCCGATTGCGGAGAACGGCTTTCTCTACGTCACCGATGGATGGGGTTCGGTCTACAAGATTGATGCGCACGGCGGCCGCGGCGTGCTGGTCTGGAAGATGGATCCCAAAACGGACCGTGACTGGGCTGGTGCCGTGGCGTGCTGCGGCGTCGACAACCGCGGCGTCGCACTGTGGGGAGATCTCGTCATTTCCCATACGCTTGATGGCCGGCTGATCGCGACCAACAAGGAAACCGGCCAGGTCGCCTGGCAGCGTACTGTCGCTGATCCGGACAAAGGCGAGACGGTCACCGGCGCGCCATTGATCGTCAAGAACATGGCGATCACGGGCGTTGCCGGCGCGGAGTACGGCATCCGCGGCTGGCTCGCCGCCACCGACCTCACGACCCAGAAGGAGGTCTGGCGCACCTATACAATCCCGGGCAAGGGCGAGCCCGGCAGCGAAACCTGGAAAGACAGCAACAACGCAGCCGCCGCCGGCGGCGGTTCGACCTGGGTAACCGGCACCTACGATCCCGCGACCGACACCATCATCTGGGGCATCGGCAACCCCGGGCCGGACTGGGATAGTGCCTATCGGCCAGGTGACAACCTCTATACCGATAGCTCGCTTGCCCTTGACGCCACAACTGGCAAGATCAAGTGGCACTTTCAGCACACGCCAAACGACCCCTACGACTATGACAGCGTGGCGGAAAACGTGCTGGTCGATGTTCCCGGACCCGGTGGCCCGCGGAAGCTCGCACTCGAAGCCGACCGCAACGGCTTCGCCTATGCGATCGATCGCACCAACGGCAAGTTCGTCTGGGGCCTGCCGTTCGTCAAGAAAGTCACATGGACCAAAGGGCTCGACCCGGAGAGCGGCAAGCCGATCGAGTATGACCCGAACAAGCCCGTACAGACCTATATCGCGTCGGTAACTCCAAGCCGTACCAACATGGAAACCGACATCTGCCCCGGCAACATGGGCGGCAAGAACTGGCCGCCGACAGCCTACAACCCGGATCTGAAGCTCTGGTACATCCCGGTGATCGAGAGCTGCAACCGCATCAAAGTCGAGGTGATGACGCCAGACAAACTGAAGCCGCGGGAGTTCTGGACCGGCGGCGGCCCGAGTCAGCCATTCAGGATCACGGGCAGCGTGACTGCGATCGACGTGACTACCGGCAAGATCGCTCAAAAAATGGAGACCCCGTTCCCCAATCTGGGCGGCATGCTGGCGACGCCCGACCTCGTCTTCACTGGTCAGCCATCCGGCGAAGTGCATGCGCTTGACGCCAAGTCATTGCAGAAGCTCTGGGAGTTCAACACGGGCGGCGGCGTCAACGCACCGCCGATGACCTTTACGGTCGATGGCAAGCAGTACATCGCCATTCTGGTCGGCCTTGGCGGAGCCTGGGACAAGTGGTTCATCGATTCGACGCCCGAACTGAAGAAGATACAGCCGGGATCGATGCTCTACGTATTCGCACTCTAACTTCCTCGAAAACGGAGGGTCCGCCGCGCGCGGGCCCTCCTACTTCTTCGACGGGAGATGCAACGATGATCTTCAACAGATTCCCAGCGGCAGTCGTGCTGCCCGCGAGCGTCGTCGCCCTGAATTTTTCGATGCTGGCCGCTGCTTACGGTCAGCCGGCGCAGGCGCCGGCCTCGGATCCAACCAATGCCGGCAAAGCGGTGTTCAGCAAGGCCAATTGCGTCGGCTGCCACAAATGGCACGGCAACGGCGGCGGCGGCTATGGCGGTGATGCGCTGTCGCTGCGCAAGAGCGAGCTGACGCGGGATCAGATCATCGAAGTCGTCGGCTGCGGGCGGCCAGGCACCGGGATGCCGTTCTTCATACGCGGCGCCTATGATGAGGTGAAATGCCACGACATGAACCGGCAGGACGCGGGGGCGCAGATGCCGCCCGAGGGTGGAATGTTTTTGCGACAGAAGGATATCGAAGCCGTCGTCGACTACGTGATCGCCCACATCAAGGGAGCCGGCGAACCCACTTACGCGGAATGCGTCGCCTTCTTCGCAAGCACGTCGCGGGTGTGCGACGTCTACAAGACGCAGTCGCAAAAGCCGGATGATGCGAGCGCCAGCATGGGAAAGAACCGGTGATGCGCAGGCTGAAGCTGCCGGGAGTTCTTGCTGCAGGCGTGCTTGCCTGGCAGGCGGTCTCGCTTGCGAGCTCTCCGGCACGGACGGAAGAATTCAGCGGCAACGATCTGCGTGACATTCGCCTCGGAATGGCCGCGACCGAATTGGCGGAGTCCGGCTACGCCGACTTCTCCTGCGCGGCGGACCCGAAGCGCGCATTGACCGGCTGGAAGGATTGGCGTGACTGTCCCGCCGCCGCGAGTGGAACACGGGCGATCCGATTTGGTTACGATCCATCGACCAGCCACGACGGCACGATGGTGGCGGGTCATCCTGCGATCCTGACCTTGCTGATCGACGATACCGGGCATGTTGCCGGTTTGCAGATCGAGACCGATCCGAAGGCGCGCCTCTATGTCCGGAAGAAGGCGTTTCTGCTGGGGCTGCAGGCCAAATCGCGCTACGGCCCGGACGGCTGGGTATGCACCGAGGGCCAGCCGGATGCGGGCGACCAGCCCGTGGGAGGCATCTACCTCAAGGAGCGTTGCACCAAGACGATCAGCGGCCGCTCGCTAATTGTCGAACGCAACCTGTTCCGCCGGCCCGACCAGGACATCAAGAATTTCGTCGGTGACACGCGGATCAGTATCAAGGCGGCAAACAAATGAACTGGGATGAGAGTTGCGCCGCGAACATGTCTTGGGAATTCTAGGCACAGGTAATCGCGGAACAAAGTTTAGATCTCAACTTCAGGAGCGGGGTAGACACGCGCTGTCCTTTTCAAGCAGTCGACGGCGCGAACCGCCCCTCCACGCGGCGCTGTACTTTGAATCGTCCGATGGGCGCGACGTGTGCGCCGAAACATAGACTTCCCAGCCAAGCGGTTAGGGACGTCGCGAAAATATGGGGCAGTAACCGGTACCGGTACCTGATGCGATTCAATCCCGCATCACCGCGCCCGGGTCTCCCCCACCCCTTGCCGCCCGCGCGCGCTCATAAACATCGCGATGCGCCTGCGGTTGATATCGCGCAGCACGCTTGTCGCGCAGCGCGTTCTCCATGGCCGCAGGATGTCCGAGCTGCAGCGCTAGCAAAGCTTCGGCATCCCTCGGTGGGGGCCGTTTGAGGAATAGGTTCGTCCTAGGTCAGAACGACTCACTTTTACGGAGCGGCCTCAGAGCATTGTCTGCGGCCGACCGCGCATAGATGCCGCGTTCGCGGCGTCGGAGATCTCCGGTTAGCGGCG
>NZ_LLXZ01000160.1:16937-116740 GCF_001440395.1 Bradyrhizobium jicamae
CGCGGGCGGCTGCCCTGTCGCCTACCCAGCTGTTCACGCGAGGCCACCGCGTCCGTAGGTTCAGCAGAGCGGAAGATCCAAGGCTGTCAGTCTAGCGCAGTGGCGCGCCTGAGGGCGCGTACTCATAAACGCCTCGCGTCTGCTTTGAAGCGCAAACCGGAAAACGTTCGATCGCTCTGAGCCTTACCGCTTTTGACCCGAAGCAGAAGTCGCAGACCTCGCTATGAATGCTTTCTAGGCCAACTCGGCGAGTAGCGCTGTGGCCTCTTTGAGGTCGGGGGTATCGAATCCCTCCGTGAAGCAGTGGTAGATCGGCGCGAGCAGGTCGTGGGCATCGGTGCGCTTGCCTTGATCGTACCAAAGCCGAGTCAGGCTGGTGGCGACACGCAATTCCCAGAGCCTTGCGCCTTGGTTCTGCGCTGTTCGAAGCGCGCGGCATAGCCAGCGTTCGGCATCGTGTCGATCCGACTTGGTGATCAGCGCCTCGGCCATGAGCCGATACAACTCCGCCTCGTACCACCGCTCGTCGGTTCGCTCGACCACCTTCAGGGCTTCATCTAACAGGCTGATCGCTTCAGCGGATCGGTTCGCTCGCCTGTGCGCTGCCGCCAGAAGACCGAGATAGTAAGGCACCTTGATCTCGGCACCCGTCGCCCGTTTCGCCGCCAGACCCCACTGCATCCTGCTGATGGCCTCCTCGATGGATCCTCCCAGCGCGAGCATGGCCCATCCTCGGAAACAGGTCCCTGTTCCCACGAAGTGAGGAAAACCATGATCGGTGGCGAGGGTTACCAGCTCCTCGGCTCGTTCAGCGAGGATCGCGCCGTCGCCGCGAAGCTGGTGAAAGATACAATTGACGTGCAGAGCAAACGCCAATGTATAAGGCTGCGACAGCTCGCGCGCCCAGGCCAGCGCGTGTCGGCTTTGTGCCAGCGCCTGATCCGCTTGTCCCAGCAGCAGAAGTGTCCAGGCGACGAAGCTCTCGCAGATAACGCGGATGTCGTGCGGCGCCAGCCTCGGAGGTCGGTGCTCCGCCGGATCATAGAGGTTGAGCGCCTGCTTCAGATGGTCGAGCGCACGGCTGAGGTCGGAGCGAAACAGATGGCTGATGCCCAAGTTCCGATGTGCCATCAGCTTGGTGTCGCTGTCATTTCGGTTTTCGGAAAGTACCGCTAACTCGTCCGCTAGCTGACGAGCGGCGCGGAACTCCGCGCGATTGTGCAAGAACGACCAGGCGCCGCCCAGGGCTATCGCGAGCTGGGATCCCTCCGGGGCCTCACGGCACAGCTCACGAGCACGGGCATACGCTTCACCGGCTTGAGACGATGCCCATCCCTTGGCCGCCACGAGGGCCCCAGCAAGGGCGAGCTGAAGAGAAAGTTCGCTCGATTGGCGCTGCGGATTTTTCGGCAGGCTGGCAAGCAACTCGAGCGCCTTGCCAAAGTGCGCAGCGGCCTCGGCCATCGTCGAACGTTGGACGGCCAAGCGCCCAGCCTTGTCCCAATACTCAATTGCCTTTTCAACGAGGCCAGCTCCGGCACAATGCTGAGCCATAAGCTCGGGCTGAGCCGCGGCAATCTCCGGAAACTGGCGTTCCAGCGTGGTGGCAATACGGCCATGCAGTTGCTGCCGTCGGGGGCGCAGCAAGGTGCTGTAGGCCGCGTCCTGCACTAGGGCATGCTTGAAGGTGTAGGTGGCATCAGGCGGCATCCCGCGTCGGAACACCAGCTCGGCGCGCATGAGCTGCTCCAAAGCGCCCTCCAGCCGCGGTTGCGGCATTTCGGCGACGGCACTGATCAGCTCGTGGGAAAACTGACGCCCGAGCGCCGCTGCGATCTGCGCCACTTCCCGAGTGGGCGCCAATCGATCGAGTCGAGCCAGGAGCGAGGCCTGGAGCGTCGTCGGGATTGCCAAAGGAAGCACCGGTCCGGCGACGCAGTAATGGTCTCCGGCATCGGTCATCAATCCGCTCTCGACGACTGACTTGGTCAGCTCCTCGATGAATAGCGGCACGCCATCGGTGCGATCAATGATCTGATCGGCAATCTCCGTGGGTAATGTCTTGCCCCCGGTTACATGCGCGATCATCTCGGCGCGGTGGCGAGGGGGCAAGCGGCTGAGACTGAGCAACGTCACCTGCGGACGGCCGATCCAGGGCGGCGTGAACTCCGGTCGGAACGTGATGATGATCAGGGCCTGCAGCGTCGCGGCTCCGTCTATGAGCAAATCCAGCGATTCCAGCGTGGTGGGGTCGCTCCAATGGACATCTTCCCATAGCATCAGCAGAGGCTGCCGCGCTGCGAGCCCTTCGACCTGCGCCAACTGCACCTGAAGCGTTTTCTCTTTGCGCTTCTGCGGCGTGAAATTGAGCGGCGGGTAGCGATCGCCAGTCGGTATCGACAGCAAGTCGGCCAATAGCGGGACGGCTTCGCTCAGTTCCTGGTTGGCCAGAGCCAGCACCGCAATAAGCTTATCCAAGCGGGTCTCGGCCGTATCCTCGCGCCGAAAGCCGGCCGCCTGCTCAAGCTGGGTGATGCTGGGATAGAACGCACTGTGCTGATGGTGCGGCGAGCAGAAATAACGCAACCGCGTGTGCGGCTCGTTGCCCAACTGCTCCAGCAGGGTTTGTGCGATGCGCGACTTGCCGATGCCCGGCTCACCAACAATCAGGACGACGGAACCGTCGCCGGCCTTGGCCTGCTCCCAGCGCCGCGTCAACAATGCGATCTCTTCCTCGCGACCAATCAACGGCGTGCTGGCCGCGCGTAGGGCCTCGAACCGACTGCCGACCAGGCTCGCGCCCACGACCCGCCAGACATGCACTGGATAATGGATTCCCGCGATCGGCAATGTGCCCAGATCGCAATAATCAAACAGGCCGCCAAGCAGGCGGCGCGTGTTGTCTGCGATGACAACCGAGTTCGGTTCGGCAAGTCCCTGTAGCCGTGCCGCGAGATTAGGGGTTTCACCAATGACGGCCTGTTCCTGGGCGGCGCCCTCACCGAGCAGATCACCGACGACTACGAGGCCCGTGGCGATACCGACACGCACCCGCAACGAGCTTCCCTGGCCTGCATCGAGCTTGGCCACCGCTTCGATCAACGCGAGGCCCGAGCGTACCGCTCGTTCGGCGTCCTCCTCATGAGCCTGCGGGTAACCGAAATAAGCTAGCACGCCGTCACCAAGATACTTGGCAACAAAGCCGCCGGATCCGGTGATTACCTCGGCGCAACGACGATGATAGGAGCCGATGATGTCGCGCAGTTCTTCCGGATCGAGCCGCGCAGACAGTGCCGTGGAACCGATGAGGTCGACGAACATGACCGTTAGCTGGCGGCGTTCGGCTTCGGGAGCCTTGCCGGCGGAGCGATCGGGCTCGACCGAATGTTTGGTCGTGTCGCGAAAAGTTTCGGTTCGCAACGCGGCGATCGCATCGAGGAGAATACGGCGATGGCCGACCGCAGTCACACCGAGGTCTCTGAGGTCCTCGGCAGTGAGCTTGGGCAGGATTGCCTCATCGATCGCGTTTTCCCGGAATGCCTGGTCGTAGCGTTCCAGGCCGAGGCCGCGCAGCCAGGCAGAGATATCCATGCCATTCACCGCACACTTGGCCGCACTCATCCACAGGCCATAGCCGCCGCCACGTCGGCCGCTTCGTTAGCCGTGCGCCGTCGGTCGAGCCGCTCGCGGATCACACCGTCGCACCAGAATGAGAAAGCCAGTTTACCCCACCCCATGGGGCGAGACACGCTTTTTTGGCCCGTGAAGCGCTGGAACCCGCGGATCAACCCCGGAGCGAGCCCGTGAGCACTCGCAGAAAACGACGCTCACCGTCACGACCCCACCGACGCATCTCGCGCTCGCCGACGGGGTGATCGAGTGAGAGGGCTACTTCCGTTGTTGGCCCGTATGCGACGACTCCGACCTGTGACGTAGCGTCTGTTGCTAGGGGTGGACCGGCCATGGTTCAGACGCGGGCCAACCGGCGCAACTGACCCAAAACCGGCTGTTTCGGTGACGTCGCCTTTAGGCAGCGTAGGTGATTGCGCGAGCAGAGAGGATCGGGGGCTCTCGAAGCCGGCCCAAGTTCGCGAAGGCCGACGGCTTCACCCCGAATTTGACGTGACCACCAGCACAGTTGGCTAGGTCAGATCGGCCTACCCTTAAAGGCATAGTCTGAGGACTGGTTCTCATCAGAAGATACCATCTGGAGACGAATATGGGCGAGGTTGTCCGGTTCATCCCGAAATCTGATCGCGGAAGGCAGCATCTGGAGACGAATATCGGCGAGGTTATCCGGTTCATCTCGAAATCTGATCGCGAGCGACTCCGCTTCACTCGAGAAGCTCGCGCGATATACGACAGCGTTTTCCGACCGGCTGATCCCGTCGACGAACAGCGGGACGTCGCGCCGATAAGTCGCGCGAATCCCTATGGCAGCGACGAGGTTCTGTCGTGACCATCGGACCATAGGTTTCGCAAAGTCCAGAAAATCGGGTCATAGAACCGCACATCCATCTGGCGGTAATCGCCCGGCACTACGGCTTCACTTTCGCAGAACTGATCAAGGGTGGGCTGCATGTTCTGCCCCTACTGGGTGAGGACGCAGTGCTGTGTGCCGTCAATCCGCGATCCGGACGCGTCGAGCTTCCAAACTGGAGGCTCGGATCATGCGCTACGAACTCACCGACCGGGATGATCGATTTACGTCTGGCGCTCTTGGCGGCGCTATGCTCGATGATCAGATTTAAAGCTGAAGCTTCGTCGGCACAGGCAGCGATGCTCTTCCCATCGACGCACACCATCCACTGCTGGCCGATCACTTTGACCGTATATTCTGTCATTGCGGGCCCATCCACGATAAGACCCCCAGCCAAGCAACTCTATTAGGCCAGACTCGCCTTAATGGTTTCTTAATAGTTCAGGCTGGACGGATCTCCAATCTGGTTCGCGAAAAAGTGGGGCAATAGCCGGTACCGGTACCTGCTCGATTGCGATCCCGGGAAACCGGGGGTGGGGGTTCGAGCCCCCTACCCCCTCACCGATGCGCCCCAAACAGCATGTTCACCGCCATCGCCATGTGAGCACGCGCCAATGATTTTCAAGTGCCTGCGCCATTTAGCGTCTCCCATACCGCTCGATTGGGCCATGATGTCCGTCGTGGTTCGGAGGTCTGTGATGAGCGAGTATCAACGCCTTCCGCCCCGATCGCAGCGCCCCCGATGAGCGTAGCAAGAGGGAGTATCAGCTGGTTGGCCACTGCAAGCCATTGTTTTTGCAGACCCGTGGCACTTCAGCCCCGGGGAGCCAATATGGTCGCACGTTTCCGTGGCGTCCGTTTCCACCCCCCTCGCCCTGCATGATCTCCAATGTGCGCCTGCAGTAAATGCGTGCGGTGGGCAGATTTATCGCGACCGAAACGCGATCGAGGCCGGCTATTTAATTAAATTCCATATGATCCCGACCCGGAACGGTCGCTGCCTCAATGCCGTCTCCGCGCAAAAGCCGCTGAATCTGGCCCGTGGCGCACCGGTTAACCGGACAACCATAAGGCGCAATGGCTTGGGAATTTAACAGTGGTACTGCATTATTCCTCTTGACCTCCATTATAAATTCTGAAAAAGTTCCATCGAATTTAAATATTTAATATAAGGATGTCACCATGGGGAAGGCATTTAATATTCTGGCCGTGAGCTTGCTCGCCGGTCTAATTCATTCGCCGGCAAACGCAGCCGTCGTGAGTTTCACCGGTGACGGCAATTTTTCCAGTATCTCGAATTGCAGTGGCGGCAGCCCCGGTTGCTCCATCACCAATAACAACAACGTCCTCAAAATGTCGGGATCAGCAGGGTGGCCGTCAAACAACCCGAGCACGCTGACCATCACTGATATCACCGGCAACATCACGTCGAACAAGGACGACTATGTCATCGGCAAGATCACCTGGGTGAATCTTGCGACCTACAACACCGACCAGAATTTCAACGTCAAATACACTTTCTCGCTGAACTTCACCTCGCCGAACAATGCGTTTGATAAGCAGGAGTTCAGCCTGAACATCCAGCAGACGACCAACCCGTCGCCTGACAACGTGTTCAACATCAGCCAGACGCTGCTCAACAACCTTGGTCCGTTCACCCTCAACGGCGTTACAGTGTCCGACATCCACTTCGCTGAATATGGCGATGGATGGTACGACAAAAACACCGGCAAATGGACGAACCCCGAGGGCAAGACGTCGACGCTCAAGATCCTGGCGGACTTCACCTTCGAAACCGCGCCGCCGGTCCCGGAACCGTCGACCTGGGCCATGATGATCCTTGGCTTCGGTGGCGTCGGCTTCATGGCCTATCGCCGCAAGCGCAGCGGCAGCGCACTCACCGCGGCTTGATCGCCCACGCTGAAGGAATTCGAAAGCCGCCCTGCCCGGGCGGCTTTTTCTTTGTTGGCCTCTTCTTACTTGGCCGCGATGGCGGCAATGAACAGCGCGCAGGCCAGCGTGGACGCGACCGTGCGCACGTGGTTCCAGAACGTCCAATCCGTCAGGTAGCGCGCCCACAGCGAGGCGGCCTCCTGGCTTGCGGGATCGGCCGCGGCAAGTGCGTTGTTCAGCGGCACGTTGAAGATCATCGTGACGACGAACATGCCGAGCACATAGAGCACGCCGCCGGCCAGCATCGCCATCGCACCCGGCTCGCCCCAGCGAAACAGCGCCATTACCGCCAGCGCCGCGCTCGTCGCCGTCGTTGCCAGGAAGACCGGCAGGAACAGCGACTGCACGATAACGGCATTGATCGCATTCATCGCGGCGATGCCGGAGGCCTGCCCGATGCGGCCGAACGCCGTCATGATGAAGGTCGAGAACGCGAAATAGAGCCCGGCGAGCAGGCCGCAGCCGATGGCGGAGAACCACAGCAAGCCGGTGATCAACATCTGCAGCATGATCAAGCCCCCCACACACCGGTCGCGGCGGTCCGGCGGGCGTAGTCGGAAAAGTCGCGTGCGGGGCGGCCGAGCGCCTGCTCGACGCCGTGCGCGACATCAGAATTGCGCCCGTCGAGCACGACGGTAAACAGCTCCAGCATCAGCTCGATGACATCGTCAGGCACATGGGGGCGCATGGCGGCCGCAAAATCCTGCGGCGCGACCTGGCGGTACTGAACCGGCCGTCCCGCGGCCTGGGCGATTTCGGCAACCGCTTGCGCAAACGTCAGCGCGCGCGGCCCCGTGACCTCATAGAGCTTGCCGACATGACGCGCCTCCGTCAGCGCCGCGACCACGATTTCGGCGATGTCGTTGACGTCGATGAACGGCTCTCGCACGGCGCCCGCCGGCAGTGCGATCTCGCCGGCCAGCACGCCGTCGAGCAGATAGCCTTCGGAAAAATTCTGGTTGAACCAACTCGCGCGCACGATGGTCCAAGGCACGCCGGACTGCTGCAGCGCCGCCTCCGCCTGCTGCGCCCTCGGCTCGCCGCGGCCAGACAACAGGACGACGCGCTCAAGCCCGTTCTCGCGCGCCAGCCGGCTGACTTCCGCAATCGCCTCGGGGGCGCCCTCGACCGCAAGATCCGGCTGGTAGGTGACGTAGGCCATCGAAACGCCGGCAAGCGCGGCCGGCCACGTCTCGGGCCGGGTCCAGTCGAACGGTACAGGCGTCGAACGCGACACCGGCCGGGTCGGGATGCCGCGCGACGGCAGCAGCGCGTTGACGCGCGCACCGGTCTTGCCCGCGCCGCCGATGATCAGAATCGGGAGTTCCGACATGAAGAAATCCTTTCGGGAGCAATACGAGAACATCTCGTATTTGCCAAATGCGATAAACTCTCGTATTAGTAACGTCAAGTCGTTTTTATGTGAGAGGACCCGATGCCGCGGGCGAAAGCCGGACCGAAAACAACCGAGACTGCGCCCGCACTGGCGCGCCTGGTACCGACCCAGCAGCGCAGCCGCGAGCGGTTCGAAAAGATCCTGGCCTGCGCGGCGGAATTGATGGCGGAGAAAGGCAGCGAAGCCTTCCGCATGAGCGACGTTGTCGAACGCAGCGGCGTGCCGTTCGGCTCGCTCTATCAGTACTTTCCGGACAAGACGGCGATCATCGGCACGCTGGCGGAACGCTACAACGCGGTCGGCCGCGATTGCGTCCGGCGCGACCTCGCGGTGGTCAAGGCTACCCGCGATCTGCATCCGGCCTTGTGCCGCATTACCGACAGCTACTATCGGATGTTCATGGACGTGCCTGTCATGCGCGACATCTGGCAGGCGACGCAGGCCGACCGTGCCCTGCAGAAGCTCGACGAGGAAGACGGCGCCTATCTCGCCGGGCTGCTCGGCGACGCGCTGCGGCGGATCGCGCCCGACGCGCCCGCATCGGCGCTGGCCTCGTTTTCCCAATTGATGATGACGCTGATCGCCGCGACCGTCCGCCACGCCATCACGCAGGACGCGAAGGAAGCCGCCCGCATCCTCACTTTATTCAAGCGGATGCTGCCGAAGAATCTCGCGGCGCTGGAGGCGTGAGGATGTCGCGCGTCGCCGTGGTCACCGCTCGAACACCGCAGCGCAAGCCGAACTCAGGCTTCCCTTTTGCCGGCGCAGGCAGGCGGTGATCGCCCGCGCGTTCGGGATTTCGCCGGCGCAGAGCCGGTAGACGTCGGGCGTACAGGCCCTGCGCTGTTCCGGCGTGCCCTGCTGGGCATGGGCTGAAGCGCACGCCATCAGCGCCAGTAGGAAACCGAGCGTCGACGCCCGGCGGGAACGACGGAACAGTGCCGCACTTCGCGCAAACCTTGCCTTCATGACCGCGCCTCCTGGAGTGCGCCCACCCTGACAAGGCAGGCGTCATCCAGCCGGATACGCGAACTAAATTTTGCAAAATGTGATTTTTCTCACACGCGCCCTGCGTGTGCAGGGCCTAGTCTTTGCGCGGGGAACTCAATACTTCGGTAACCAGTTTTGCCGCGGCTGCCGGGTCGTTAAAATTCGAGCGATCCGTTCAATCTGTAAACAAACTAGTTTTGCGAGCGTCGCCCTCTGGAACCGCCGGAGAGCGCGATGAGCGAAGTTGAATACGATTTGCTGTTGGAAGCCGTTCAGACGGCCATTGCGCCAGCACCGGAGGACAATTTCATGGTCCAGACCCAGCGCTCTTATCCATCGCCGCGCGCCGCCAACGACAACCGGACCCTTTGGCCGCTGGTTCCGTTCCCCGAGGGCTGGCAGGCCGCTTACTGAAAACGGCCGGCCCCGCGGTGGCCCCTCATACAGTCAGCCTAAGTCATTGATTATATGGATGGAGGCCACGACCAGAATTGAACTGGGTGTGCACGGTTTTGCAGGCGGAATAATAAAATAGCCACTCCTCTATTTTTCCGCTGAAGGAAGCAGCACGGAAAAAATTTCCGAGGGAGTGGCGCCCGCGCGTTATTGGCGGCATCGCCGAACGCCGGCCTCTCAATCAGTGAACTGACTTCACTGCCTCGGTTCCGAAGAAACGATCCCGCAGCCATTTTCCTTTTTGAGTGAAGGCGGCCGGAAACAATCTCCTGCCATTCTTGCCGTGTCGGGCTCAAGAGGCGCTTTGCTTCTCAGCGCGTTCCTCCCAAGACTTGGGCCGCCGAACGCTGGCGGCCCTTTTTTGCGAGCGGAGCTTGCCATCACCAGGCGGCGCCGGGCCGCTGCCGGATTGCGCTTCCAATAAATGGCCGTGTTGAGCCATGGGCGCCTGGTGAAACGGCTCTGGCGCGGGGCTGGGGGCTAATAGCGCCAGAGCCGTCCCAAGCTGCGCCTTTCGAGCGCCGAATCATCATGCCGGGATAAAGCGGCAAAACCGTGTGCGCGCCCGAACGTCAACGAGCGGCATCTTTTCCTTTCGGACTGGGGCCGCGGCTTGCGATGCGTGGCAGAATTGCCTGCATGCCCTTAGGAACGGGGTTCAGCTTCGTGGCATTGCCCTACGCGCCATGGCCGCCACATGGCGCATGGAATGACGGCCCCAGCACTCCCCCAGGCTGGGGCCGTTTTGGATAACTAGACGATCAACCTACCCTGAGGTTCTCGGCGGATTCTTTCCCGCGGTTGGCCACGACTTCGTAGCTCACTTTCGCGCCCTCATTCAGATTGCTTAGACCTGCTCTCTCGACGGCCGAGATATGGACGAACACGTCCTTGCCGCCAGTGTCGGGCTGAATAAATCCATAGCCCTTTGTCGCGTTGAACCACTTCACTGTACCTATCGCCACGTGATTCTCCCCATAGATTCGAGAACACGATAGGATGGTGACTGAAATCCGGCGAAAGAAAGGGCCCGCCAGCGTGAACCGGCGGGCCTTTGAAATTTCCTGAGCAATCAAACGTTTTCAGACACGCGCACGCTATTGCTTGGTCTTCGGCCGCGCCGCTTCCTTTGCACGCTCTGCTTGCCAAGCATCATATGCCGCTGTGCCCGGTCTAGGAGGTGCGCCGGCCGGCAATCCGCCCATCCACGACGGCATGTCCGCGACCGGATTGCTGCCGCTGGTCGCGCATCCTGCGATCAGGTTGGCAATGGCAAACAGAAAGATGAGGCTGGGCTTCATCGTTGCTCCCGGTGGCTGGCCCGGCGCACGACGCTTTCCGGACGACATGCACCGGGCCATGCCACTGCCGGTCACCCCCGGAATGGCAATTCAGGCTTACGAATGGGCACGTGATTTCCGTTTGATCCAGATCAACGCAGGGCCTCGAACGAGATCAACGATCAACCCATGGCGCGGACCGACTGAACGGTTTGCATTGTCCCTTGCCGCGACGCCGGCCTGGACGGTCGGCGCGATCAGCATCCTGTTGTTCGCGATGTAGGCAATACCGGCGTGACGATGCGAAAATTTGTTCTCGCTATCCTTGCTTCTGCGGTGTTCGGCCCGTTTGCCGTGACCGGCGCCAACGCCATGCCAATCGCGCCATCCGTGGCGCCGACGTCAAGCATGGAACAGGTCGGCTGGGTCTGCAATCTGTGGGACGTTGCTGGTGGCAGCCGAACTACGATCGTCGCTATGGGTATTATCGTCGATATCGATCTGACGACGATGACTGACCGCGCCGCCACGGCTACGGTCAACGTTATTGGGGGCCCGGTTACAGTCGGGGCGACGGTCACGGCGGTTAGCGATGACAACGAGCAATGAGCCCGCCAGCGTGAACCGGCGGGCTTTCCCGGATTAGGTCGTTCAGCAGATAAGCGTGCCGAGGTAGTCGATCAGTGCGCTTGCCGCGGCCATTGTGTCCGGCTTTGTCTTCAACAGATCGGCTGCCGCGCCTCGCTCCACTTCACCAGCTTCGCACGCCTCGTCGGCAACCGCCGACTATTCCATTCCCTCAAGTTCAGGAACATCCCAAAGCAAAACTGCCAGGATGATAAGCCCTGGCGTCCATGCGAGCATGGCGCCAAATGCTATAGCTTGCAAAGTGGTCATGGATCGGTCCCCAAATCCTATCAACCGACGAAGAACGACTCAGCGTTTCGACTTCGTCCGGCGCATGACAAGACCAAGGCTTTTATGCGATGTGAACAGCTCCTAGCAGCCACGTCATCCCGGCCATGCAGGAGGACGCCGCAAAGATGGTGGACCAAGCCCTCCGAGCTGCGATTACCAGTCGCAATAAACCGGTTGGGGAGCAAAGCGGTAGCGGGCCTCCACCGATCGAACAAATCGCGACCAAAAAAAACATCAAGTTTTCAGTGAGTTAGAATGGAGGCCACGACCAGAATTGAACTGGTGTACACGGTTTTGCAGACCGTTGCGTAACCACTCCGCCACGTGGCCCCATAGGGGCGGATCAATACAGGCGATCAATCACTTAGGCAACCTGCCTCTACAGCCTCTCCTAAACTTCTGAAACTCCGATTCCGTCGCTATTTTAAGACTCGCGGGCACGGTCTGACGTGGCACCGCCCACCAGATCAGGTTCAGTGCGCATCCTAAATGTGCCGGCCCGCTACCGGCAGCTTGCGAAGGAGCGCCTGTGGCTCGGCACCGGCGCAATTGAAGGTGAGCGGCCGGTTAGGCCTCAGCGTTCTCAATTAGTCAGCCGAATAAACCTATGTCTGATTGAGAGCAGGCGAAGTCTGGTTTCTGTAGCTCTCACGACCGACTCAGCTGGATGAGGGCCGATGCCACGCTACTACTTCGACTTTCGGGACGGAGATAACCTATCATTTGATGATGAAGGAATGGAGCTATCGAGCATCGCATCCGTGCAGGAAGAGGCCGCGAGAACCTTGGCAGAAATGGCCCGAGATGCAGTGCGCTCCTCAAAATGCGATGGCAGCAACAACCGTCAAATGTCGGTCGACGTCAGAAACCACGCTGGCCTTGTCCTGCAAGTGAAATTCACATTCGAGGTCGCCAGGTACCACGGCTGATTGCCTGAACGAGAAAGCGGCCTCAAGCGGCGCCGCCGAGATCCCCCTTGGGCTGAGGTGTCGCCCGACAAACCGCCGCCTTCGCTTGCAGGAGCTTGCGCAAGCGCAACGCGCCTCAGTCGGCGGAGGTATCGCCGATCCGATTGTTCCGAAGCCCCAGCTTGGCCGTCCTCGCACGAATGCCTCCGACGGTCCGCTTCATTTCCAGTGCGATCGCCCGCGGTGGCTTGCCGCTGCCGATCAACGATCGCAGCAGCGCATCGTCTTCCTCGCTCCATTCGGCGCCGCTCAGTTGAAAGCGATCCTCGCGGCTCGCTTCCCTCGCCGGCGGCGCAAACCGCTGCCAGCCCAGCGTCTCCCGGAAAATGACGACGAAGGCAATCCAGAGAACGATGGCGCGTCCCTCCGATAGGGCGGCGGCTTTGAGATGCTCTGCGCCGAAGGTTGCCGGCCGCAAGGCGTCCAGCGCCGGCCAGATATCGCCGGCGATCGAATTGACGACATAGACGTACAGCGACACGAAGGGGCCGGAGATGATGGCGCCGATAGCCGCGATCAGCCAGAGCGGCAGTCTTTCCCGAACGCACTTGCTCACCAATTGGGTGGCGAGGCTCGCCAGCCACCAGGGGATAAGGGCGAGGGAGAGGACATAGGCGATCGCGCCCTCGGTTCCGAAAATTGACACATATGGTCCGAGCATGGCGGAAAGCATCGCCAGCAGAATCGGAACGGCGCAGAAGAAAACGAGATCGATCCAGACCTGTTTCGACAGGCGCAAATGCCCAACCAATTCCATCTCATTGCCCCGCTCGCATCCGATCCGTCCGTCATAGTGCGCGCACGAGAATGCAGCAACTTCGTGATAGTATAACACTACCGTCCGCCCTTGACCCCGCCACAACGCCCGACTAACAGTTGAGGCGAAGGAGAGCCTGCTTGAAGCGCGTTGGATCACGCATTGCGAATTACGATTGGCGACGACTTGTCACAGTCGTGTGCCTCTCCGCGTTCGTTCTGCTGACCATCTGCCACGCAAGTCATTGCTTCGCACAGCCCACCGCCAAGACGACTTGGAGCATGGCGGCCGCGCATGGAACGGATGATGGCGCCGCTGCCGTCGCCGAGTCCGTCTGTCAATTCTGCGTACAAATTGCGGAAGAACTGACATTCGTTGCCCTGGCTGGCCATAACCCACACAGCGTGCGGATTGAAACCGTCGTGTCCAAACTTTCGACACGGCCGATTCCGGCAGAATTTCCACCACCCATAGCCTGACATCGCAAAGACCGCGCTCGCCGCGGCGGACGCAATGCGTCCGCGCGCCGGCAGCAATGCTGCATCTTTCGATGATTCGGGAATCCAAACTTCATGCGCACGCGCCTTACGTTCGCCGTCGCTGCCATCGCAAGCCTTCTCGTCGCCCAGGCGCACGCCCAAGCGAGCGAGCGCGTGCTGACGCTTGCGGGTGCGCTATCGCGCGCGCTGGCTACCAATCCGCGCCTGACGGCCGCCGAGCGCGATATCGGAATCGCCACTGGCCGGCGCATTCAGGCGGGCGCAATTCCCAATCCCGAGCTTTCAGCCGAGCTGGATGACTCGCTCGGCACCGGCAAGTATCGCGGCACCAGATCGGCGGAAACGACGCTGCAGATCAGCCAGGTTGTCGAACTCTGGGGCAAGCGCGACGCCCGCATCGCCGCTGGCATAGCCGAGGTCGATGCGGTGACGTGGCAACGCCGCGCCACGCGGCTTGAGATTCTCTCCGAGACGGCGATTGCGTTCTTTTCCGTGCTCGGCCTGCAGCGCCGCGTCGAGATCCTTTCCGAGCAGGTCGCCTCGCTCAACCGCCTGACCCCGCTACTGCAGCGGCGGATCGACGCCGGCGCGGCCTCCCCCGCCGAAACCGGCCGCTCGACCATCGCGGCCGACCTCGTGCGGGTCGATCTCGAACGCACGCGCGGCATGCTCGCCAGCGCACGGCGCGAACTGGCGATCCTGATGGGTGACAACGCGCCGTCATTTGCTTCGGTGACGGGGCGCTCGGTCGCCATCGGTAGCGCACCGCCGTTTGCGAAGATTCTCGCCGCGATCGAATCAAATCCGGCGCTGATGCGCTGGACGTCGGTCCGGGCGCAGCGCAATGCCGAACTGTTGATCGCGCGCCTGAAGCCCTACCCTGATCTCCGCCTCTCCGCGGGCTGGCGACACTACAACGAATCCGGTGACGATGCGGTCAGGCTCGGCGTCTCCGTCGCCCTCCCGATCTGGGATCAGAACAAGGGCGACATTCTCGCAGCCCAGCAAAACCTGGAGAAGACGCGCGCCGAGCGGGCGATCAACCGCGCAGCGCTGCTGCTGGTGGCCGGACGCGCCTATGACACGCTGACGGCCTCGCTCCGCGAACTCCAGATCCTGCGCGACTCCACGATCCCGACCGCCCGGACCTCCGCCGCGGCGATCGAGGCCGGTTTCGAACAGGGCCGGTTCACGCTGCTCGAAGTGCTCGATGTGCTCGGCTCCGTGGGGCAGGCCAATCTGCGCGAACAGGAGGCGACCCAGAATCTTCATACCGCAATCGCGACGCTCGAAGGTCTCGTCGGCGATCCCTTTGTGCTGGCCCGAGGAGCGAACCGATGAGGCGTATTGTCACCGCTGCTGTGGTGCTTCTGCTGCTGGCCGGCGCGGTTTTCGCTGGCATGAAGATCCTCGACGCGCCAACGCCGGGCAAGAACAGCACGACCACCGGGCATGCGCACGGTCATGGCGACGGCGAGAAGGAACACGCCCATGACGACGATGGCGTCACGATGAGCGACGCCAAGGTGCTGGCTGCGGGTATCGAGCTGGAAAAGGTGCAGCCGGGAACGCTCCGTGACGTCCTGCGCCTCAACGGCATTCTCCAGGCCAATCAGGAACAGACCGTGCAGATCACGCCGCGCTTTCCGGGCATTGTCCGCGAGGTGAAGAAGCGCGTTGGCGACGCCGTGCAGAAGAACGAGGTCGTCGCCACGATCGAGAGCAACCAGAGCCTTACGCTGTACGAGTTGCGCGCCCCGATTTCCGGCACCGTGATCGACCGGCAGGTTTCGCTCGGCGAATATGCCTCCGAACAGAAGCCCGCATTCACGGTATCCGATCTCTCGACGGTGTGGGTGGATCTCGCGGTCCCGCGTCGCGACTTCCGCCGCGTCAAGGTGGGCGATGCCGTCATGATCGATGTCGAGGATGGCGGTCCGCCCGTCAATGCGAACATCTCCTACGTCTCCCCGATCGGCGCCGCCGAAACACAAAGCGCGCTCGCCCGCGCCACCGCCGCCAATGCCGGCGGCCGCCTGCGCCCCGGCCTTTTCGTCACGGCGCGCCTGATCCTTTCCGAAAAGAAAGCCCCGCTGGTGATCAAGCTCAGCGCGCTGCAGATGCTGGAGAAGCGCAATGTCGTCTTCGCGCGCGCGGGCGACAGGTTCGAGGCCCGCGAGGTCGAGCTTGGCGACAAGGACGGCGAGCACGCCGAAGTGCTGTTCGGGCTCAGCGAAGGCGACGTCTATGCCACCCGCAACAGCTTCGTCATCAAGGCCGAAATAGGCAAGGGCAGTGCCGCGCACGAGCATTGAGGTCCGGTCATGATTGAAGCCATCCTTGCATTCTCGGTCCGCCAGCGCTGGCTGGTCATGATTATCGTGCTGGGCATTGCCGCGTTCGGCGCATGGTCGTTCACGCGGCTGCCGATCGACGCGGTGCCTGACATCACCAATGTGCAGGTGCAGATCAACAGCACGGCCGCCGGCTATTCGCCGCTCGAGGTCGAGCAGCGGATCACCTTCCCGATCGAGACGGCGATGGGCGGTCTGCCAAAGCTCGAATACACCCGCTCGCTGTCGCGCTACGGCCTGAGCCAGGTCACCGTCGTCTTTAATGATGGAACCGACATCTATTTCGCCCGCCAGCTCGTCAACGAACGCATCCAGCAGGTGAAGGACCAGCTTCCGCCAGGTGTAGAGACGGCCATGGGCCCAATCTCTACCGGCCTCGGCGAGATCTTCCAGTTCGCCGTTGAAGCCAAGCCGGGCGCCAAGAACGCCGACGGCAACCCCTACTCCGAAACCGAGCTGCGCACGATCCAGGACTGGATCATCAAGCCTCAGTTACGCACCGTGCCCGGCGTCGTCGAGGTCAACACGATCGGCGGCTACGAGCGGCAGTTTCATGTCCTGCCCGACCCGGCGCGCCTGATGGCCTACAAGCTGTCGTTCCGCGACATCATGACGGCGCTTGCCGCCAACAACGCCAATGTCGGCGCCGGGTACATCGAGCGCAACGGCGAGCAATATCTCGTGCGTACGCCCGGCCAGGTCGCGACCATCGCAGAGATCAAGGATATCGTGATCGGCTCGCGGCAGGGCGTACCCATCCGGATCTCCGACGTCGCGGCGGTGGAGGAAGGAAAGGAGCTTCGCACCGGCGCCGCCAACGTCAACGGCAAGGAAGCGGTGATCGGCACCGCGATGCTGCTGATCGGCGAGAACAGCCGCGCCGTGGCGCAGCGCGTCGACCGGAAGCTGAAGGCGGTCGCGCCGTCGTTGCCGGAAGGCGTCGTCGCCCGCACGCTGTACGACCGCACTGCGCTGGTTGAAGCAACGATTGCGACCGTCGAAAGGAACCTGCTCGAAGGCGCGCTGCTCGTCGTCGCCGTGCTGTTTCTCGTTCTCGGCAATTTCCGGGCCGCGATTGCAACTGCGTGCGTCATTCCGCTCGCCATGCTGATCACCGTGATCGGGATGGTGCAGAGCAAGACCAGCGCCAATTTGCTGAGTCTTGGCGCCATCGATTTCGGCATCATCATCGACGGCGCTGTCATCATCGTCGAGAACTGCCTGCGCCTGCTCGCGCGGGAGCAGACCAGCCGCGGCCGGATGCTTGCGACGCAGGAGCGGTTCGGCGTCATCATCAAAGGCGCCAAGGAGGTGATCAGCCCGAGCCTGTTCGGCACGCTAATCATTGCCGTGGTCTATCTCCCGATCCTGACGCTGACCGGCATCGAAGGAAAGATGTTCCAGCCGATGGCGATCACCGTGCTGATGGCGCTCGGGGCGGCGGCGGTCCTTTCCCTGACATTCGTGCCGGCGGCGGTCGCCTTGCTGGTCCGCGGCAGGGTTTCCGAGCATGAGAACTGGTTCATGCGGATGAGCAGCCGGCTGTACGCCCCGATGCTCCACGCCAGCATCCGAAATCGGGGTGTCGTTGCGCTTTCCGCCGTGATCATCGTGGTGCTGACGGGCCTGGTCGCGAGCCGGATGGGAGGCGAATTCATCCCGAGCCTCGACGAGGGCGACATCGCGCTGCACGCCATGCGCATTCCCGGAACCAGCCTCAGCCAGGCGATGGAGATGCAGAAGACGCTTGAAACAGCGATCCGCGAGTTTCCGGAAGTGAAGGAAGTATTCTCCAAGGTCGGTACGGCAGAAGTCGCCACCGACCCGATGCCGCCGAACGTCGCCGACAATTTCGTCATGTTGAAGCCGCGCGACCAATGGCCCGATCCCAAACGGTCGAAGTCGGATCTTGTCGAGGCGCTGGAGAAGCGCGTCGCGGAAGTGCCGGGCAACAATTACGAATTCACCCAGCCGATCCAGATGCGTTTCAACGAACTGATCTCGGGCGTCCGCAGCGACGTCGGCGTCAAGGTGTTCGGCGACAATCTCGATACGCTGCTGCAGGTGGCGGGTCGCGTGCAGGCGGTCATCCAGAAAGTCCCGGGGGCGTCTGACGTCAAGACCGAGCAGGTCACCGGCCTGCCCGTGCTGACGGTCAAGCTGAACCGCGCCGCGCTGGCGCGCTACGGCCTGTCCGCCGCCGACGTCCAGGGCATCGTGGAGATCGCGATTGGCGGCAAGCATGCCGGCCTGGTGTTCGAGGGCGACCGGCGCTTCGAGCTCGTCGTCCGGTTGCCTGAGCATTTGCGCGTGGATATCGACGCCATCGGCGCCCTTCCCATCCCGCTTCCGGCGCTCGAAGAAAAGGGTACGGGCGTACGCGCGGCGCCGGTGAACCTTTCGCCGGCCTTGCAGCGCTACGTTCCGCTGTCGGCGGTTGCGACGGTGGAATCTGCGCCCGGTCCGAACCAGATCAGCCGCGAGAACGGCAAGCGGCGCATCGTCGTCACCGCCAATGTGCGCGGCCGCGACCTCGGCTCCTTCGTTTCGGAGGCGCAGGCCGCAATCGCCCGCGATGTTCAATTGCCGGCCGGGTACTGGATCGGCTGGGGCGGCCAGTTCGAGCAACTGGTCTCGGCTGCCAAGCGCCTCACCATCGTGGTCCCGGTCGCGCTGCTGCTGATCTTCCTGCTGCTGTTCTTGAGTCTTGGTTCTGCCGCCGACGCCGCGCTGGTGTTCAGCGGCGTGCCGCTGGCGCTCACCGGCGGCGTGGCGGCGCTCCTGCTTCGCGGCATCCCGCTTTCGATCAGCGCCGGCATCGGCTTTATCGCGCTGTCAGGCGTCGCCGTGCTGAACGGCCTCGTCATCATTGCCTTCATCGAGAAACTGCGGAGGGATGGCCGGTCGGTGATCGACGCCGTGACCGAAGGCGCCCTCACCCGGCTGCGCCCGGTGCTGATGACGGCGCTCGTCGCATCTCTCGGCTTCGTTCCGATGGCGATCGCCACCGGCCCGGGCGCGGAGGTGCAGCGCCCGCTCGCCACTGTGGTCATCGGCGGCATCATCTCCTCGACCATCCTCACTTTGCTCGTGCTACCGGCGCTGTATGTGCTGTTCCGGCGCGATAGAGCTCCCGTCGCCGCTCAACCCCAACCAACCACCGGAGTACAACATGCGTAAACTCGCGATGATCGTCGCCGCTTCTGTCTTGCTCGGATCGCCTGCCCTCGCCCAGCAACATGATCACGGCAACGTCAAGGGCCCTAACGGCGGTCCGGTCAAGGACGTCGCCGGCGTTCACGCCGAGTTCGTTGCGTCCGGCACCACGGTCACATTCCATATTCTCAATGAGGACAACAAGCCGGTCGCAGCCAAGGGCTACACGGGATCCGCCCTGATCGTGAGCGGCTCGGAGCGCGAAACCGTTCAGCTCACCGCCGGCGACAATTGGCTCAAGGGCGAGGCCAAGAAGGCCCTTCCGTCCGGCGCGGCCGTCACGCTTCAGGTCAAGACCGATGCTGGAAAGTCAGGCCAGGCCCGCTTCAACAAGTAGGCGGGCGGAACCGGACGGCGCCCCGCGGCGCCGTCCCGCTATCGTGCATCGCTCAGGCCCGCTCCATCGCCTGAAGCCGTGGCCGTCCACCGGTGGTCTCGAGCGAGCGCTGCAATTGCTCCTCCAGTTCGTCCAACAGGAAGAAACTGACGTCGTCGACGGAGCCGCGCCCCTTGGCGAAGGGCTGTTCGAGCAGCCGGATCAGGTACAGCACGTAGACGAACATATAGGTGATGAACCCGAACAACAGGGCGGCGGCCGGATCGCCTTCCGTTTTTAAGAGAAGCAGCAGGATGATGATCGACAACACCAGCGTCTGCACCAGAACGTGCACCGACGGCACGAACTCGACGCGCTGGATGGTGTAGATCCGCAATAGCGCCCGGCGGATCGCGTCCTGGTTGGCGCGGAGGCGCACGACGAAATTCGCGGCCATGCCCATGCCCTCGAGGCGACCGAGGATGGGCGTCAGCTTGCCAAGCTCGGCGAGCACGGGGGAAATGTTCTTGTGGTCGTTGTCGCGGCCGAGACCTTCGCGCAGCTTTCCGATCACACCGAGAAGGATCAGCCGTGCTTCCCTGAGGTTGAAACGCTCGTTGGTCGGCGCGAAGCACTCCAGATCGCCTTCAATCGCCTCGATCGCGGTGCGCAGCACCGTCGGAATTTGCTCGGCTTCCTTGTAATCCTTGAGAATGCTCGACAGCAGGAAGCCGATGATGAAGATGGCGCCGCCGATGCCGCTGGTCACCAGGCCGTTGAGATCGAGAAATTCGAACTCGAAATAGTGAACGATCGCCTTGACGCTACCCAGCACCAGCACGACGACGCCGACGGTGAAGAACAGGCGAAATTTCTTCCGGAGGCTGAGCTCGGTGCCACCGAAAGGAAGATGCGAGGAGATCCTGGACGGCAAAACGTGAATATCCTTTCCCTGGAGAACGACAGCGGAGACAGTTCCGTCCGTTCCTATCCAGCATCTGCCAATCCATCATTTGCGGCGCGAATCCGTCGACGTCGAAGACGGTTGTCCACCGTGCTTCGTCAGCTCAGGCCCGCAGACAGGTGAAGACGGCCGTGCCCAGCCGCTGGATTACAGATGCATATGGCCGCAGATAATCACTAAGCCCGCGAATGGCTCCTGGTTTTCGGTCGCGGCGTTGGTGACATATCGCCACAATGGCGCGTTGGCGCAGCCCGTGGACGGCCATCTCGAAGGCCTGAACAGCCGGTGCGCCGTTAGAATATCCAGCTAATGGCCGCGACGATGAACGGTGCGGCCATTAGCAGAACCGGCCACAGCCGGAAAATCACGCGGCCAGACTACTACCCGCGGCAATTTTCTTCTTCAGCGCTTCGCAGACGGTACGGACTTCTGACGTCATCAAGGAACAATCCTCGATCTGCAGAAAGTAGCGCTTGCCTTCCTCGCGATAGTTCGCCGCCAATTCCCTGATCTCGGTCACCATGGCGTGAACACCCGCGACCATCGCCTCACATTTCTTGGCGGCCTCGGACAATTCAGCGCCGAGCGCCTCAATCTCCTTCACGGCGGCGTCGTATTCGCGGACCACGGCTTCGGCCGAGAGTTTGCCGACCTGATTGACCCCTTCCTTGTGCTCGACGTAGTCGGGCATCGGGCCCTTCGGCAACGGCTGATCGTAGCCGTCAGACGCTCCCCCGTTCATCGGCCCTCGCCGAGTTCTCTGGATGATGTTGCCGATTTCCCCTTCAAGTTCATCAGCGTCGAGTAATGGGGAACGCGTGAGAATTTCTGTGCTTAAAGTCATCGACTATTGCTCCAAAATTGTTACGCGGAGAGCGATGAATTTATCATCGTCAAGGGCGGTGTCACCCTTGTCCACAGCCGTTTCTGGGCAAACAGGGGGTAGCTATGTCTTGCTGCGGACATTGGAACCGGCTGTGTCGGAGCCCCCGCACCGCGAGTGTAATGGCGAAATAGCACGTGATGAGCGAGCGATACGATGCTGTGTCAAAACGTTCCCTTTGAGCGCTGCCGTTACCCCCGCTTCCGTCGCCGCCAGTCCCGCTTTTTCGGCTTCGGTGCGAGTTCCGGCATATCCGCCTGTACTTCCCGATACCGCGCCAGCATCCGATCGAAAGTGGCGTTGAGCGCTTCCGCGATCTCGGGACGCTTTTCGAGCCCGGCCAGCAACAGGCCCGCGGCCTCGATGGTGGATAGTCCATCGCCGCGCGGCTCCTTGCGCAGCTTGCCGTAACGCGAGGCGCGTTTCGGCCCGAGAATGATCCGCTGGCACTTCAGCATCCACGCATTGCGCCACCACAGCGCCTTGGCCTGGCTCCAGGTTCCGTCGAGCAGCACCACGCCCTCGATATCGGACAGGATCGCGCGCTGGTGCGGCTCGATTTCGCCCTTGCGGTTGATCGCCACGATCTCGGCATCGGTGTCGAGGTCGGCGACCTTGGCTGAACCAAGATAAAGTACCGCCCAGCGCGAGGGATCATGAACCGTCCGACCCAGCGCCTTGGACAGACTCGGCCAGGACAGGCCGATCTTGACCACGGCGTCCTCGAAATGCTGCGCCGTCAGCCGCGCAGTGCCGAGTGCCCTGTCCTGCTCCTGCGGATGTTGCAGGATCAGCAGCGAGATCCTGCTATCGACCGGGGTCACGCTGTCGCAGATGCAGAGCGGGAGCGGCTTGCCGCAACGTGGACACTCCGGAACGGCCTCGATGGCGGCGCCGGCCTGGGAATTGGATGGGTCTGACATCCGCCCGCTATACGCTGTCCGTGCCCGGATGTTCAACTATTCGGCTGGGGCTGCCACCGCGGCCGGCCGTATCCGCCCTCGCAGCCGGTCGATCAGCAGATAGATGACCGGTGTGGTGTAGAGCGTCAGGATCTGGGACACGAACAAGCCGCCGATGATGGTGATGCCGAGCGGCCGGCGCAGCTCGGTGCCGGGGCCGGTGGCGATGACCAGCGGAATGCCGGCGAACAGCGCCGCCATCGTCGTCATCAGAATGGGGCGGAAGCGGGCGCGGCAGGCCTCGAAGATCGCCTCCGCCGACGACAGGCCGCGGTTGCGCTCGGCATCGAGCGCGAAATCGACCATCATGATACCGTTCTTCTTGACGATGCCGATCAGCAGAATAATGCCGACGAAGGCGATCACGGTGAGCGGTGTATTCGTCACCTGCAGCGCCAGCAGCGCCCCTAAGCCCGCCGACGGCAAGGTCGAGATGATCGTGATCGGATGCGCCAGGCTCTCATAGAGCACGCCGAGCACGATATACATCGCCACCAGCGCGCCGAGGATCAATAGCGGCTGCCGGCCGCTGGTCTTGTTGAAGTCGCCGGCATTGCCGTCAAAACTGCCGCGGATGCCTTCCGGCATGTGCAATTCGTCCACCGCGCGCTGGATGTTTGTGGTCGCGACCTCCAGCGGCACGTCGGGCAACAGATTGAACGAGACCGTCGTCGAGGGGAACGATTGCGAGTGATATACCGCGAGCGCCGACAGGCCGCGCTGGTAGCGCACCACGGCCGATAGCGGCACCTGGGCGTCGTTGGCGCCGGCCACGAAGATGCGCTCCAGGTTGGACGGGTCCGCCTGGAATTTCGGATCGATCTCCAGCACCACCATGTACTGGTTACGCTGGGTGTAGATGATCGAAATCTGCCGCTGCGCGAATGCATTGTTCAGGGCATTGTCGATGTCCTGGACGCGAACGCCGAGGCTCGCGGCGGTCTTGCGGGCGATCACCAGCGACAATTGCAAGCCGCCGGGATCGCGGTCGCTGGAGATGTCGGTAATCCCCTCCACCGTCTCCATGCGCTTGGCGACGATCGGAGCCCATCTCTGCAGCAGGTCAAGGTTGGTGCTCGACAGTGTGTATTGATAGTCGGAATCGCTCTGCCGGCCGCCGGTGCGGATGTCTTGCGCCGCGAACATGAAAAGGCGGATGCCGGCCACCCGGTAGAGATTGCGCCGCAGGCGGTCGATCACCTGCGCCGTCGACAGGCCTTCCCGCTCCTCCGGCGGCTTCAGGCTGATGAACATGGTGCCGCGGTTGGAACCGCCGCCGCCCGGCCCGGCGCTGCCGCCGAGTGACGAGCCGACGCCCGCGACCGCCGGATCGGCCATCACGATGTCAGCCAGTTGCTGCTGCAACCCCAGCATCGCCTGGAACGAGGTGTCGGCCGACGCACGCGTGGAGCCGATCACGAACCCGCTGTCGTCGGTCGGAAAATAGCCCTTCGGCGTCTTGATGTAGAGCACCACCGTCAGTGCGATGGTGGCAAAGAACACGAGCAGCGTCAGGAACGGGAAGTTCAATACCGCGCGCAGCGTCCGGGCATAAAAGGCCACGATGCGCGACAGCGTGCCCTCGACGAGGCGGTCGAACCAGGTGGCGCGGTCGGAGGTCGCCTCCTTGATGTAATGCGCGCAGATCATCGGCGTGATCGTGAGCGAGACCACGGTCGAGACCACGATGGCAAAGGTCAGCGTCAGCGAGAACTCACGCAGCAGCCGGCCGACGATGCCGTCCATGAAGATCAGCGGCGTGAACGCCGCGATCAGGGACAGGCTGATCGACAGCACGGTAAAGCCGATCTGCTTGGCGCCTTCGAGCGCCGCCGGATACGGCGCCATGCCCTGTTCGAGGTTGCGATACATGTTCTCGATCATGACGATGGCGTCGTCGACCACGAAGCCGACCGAGATCGCCAGCGCCATCAGCGACAGATTGTCGATCGAGAAACCGGCGAGCCACATCCCGGCGCAGGTGCCGGCCAACGCCAGCGGCACCGAGACGCCGGCCGCGATCGTCGGCGTCAGTCGCCGCAGGAACGCGAACACGACGACCATGACCAGGAACGCGGTCGCCAGCAGCGTGAACTGCATGTCGAGCACGCTGGCGCGGATGGTGCCGGTGCGGTCGACCAGGGTCGAAATTTCCACCCCGCCGGGCAGCCACTGTTTCAGTTCGGGAATGAGCGCCCTCACCCGATCGACGGTGTCGATCACATTGGCGTCGCCCTGCTTGGTGATCTGGATCAGCACCGCCGGCTGCTTGTTGAACCAGGCGATCGAGCGGGCATTGCGGACGGAATCTTCCACATCCGCGACATCGGAAAGGCGGACGAAATTGCCGGCCGAACTCTTGATGATGATGTCGCGGAATTCGGCCGCCGTTCGCATCTGCTTGTTGGTCGAAATCGTCTCGCTTTGGCGGCCGCCGTTGAATATCCCGACAGGACCAAGCGGGTTGGCGTTGATGATCGCTTGACGAACATCGTCGGTGGCGATCCCCGCATTCGACAGTGCCACGGGGTTCAGCGCGATCCGCACCGCCGGCTGATCGGCGCCGGAGACCGTGACCTCGCCGACACCCGGCACCTGCGAGATGCGCTGCGCGATCACGGTATCGGCGACGTCGTACATGGCGCTCGTCGTCAGCGTCTTCGACGTCAACGCCAGCACGAACACCGGCGCGGCCGCCGGATTGGCTTTACGGAAGCGCGGCAGCGACGGCAGGTCGCTCGGCAAGTCCGCCAGCGAGGCATTGATCGCGGCCTGCACGTCGCGCGCGGCGCGGTCGATGTCGCGGCCGATCGAGAATTGCAACTGGATGCTGGTGGAGCCGAGCGAACTGGTCGAGGTGATCTGGTCGAGGCCCGCGATCTGGCCGAGCCGGCGCTCCAGGGGCGCTGCGACGGTCGACGCCATCACCGAAGGGTCGGCGCCCGGCCGCGTCGCGGACACCCGGATCATCGGGAAATCGACGTTCGGAACTGACGACACCGGCAGGAACACGTAGGCGACGATGCCGACCAGAAAGAGCCCGATCGCCAGCAGCGTGGTGCCCACCGGCCGCCGGATGAAGGGCTCCGAGATCGATGCCATCTACTGCATCCCCTCGGTGGCGCCGGCGACCGTGGGTCCGGGCGGCCCTGGGTCCGGCACGGCCTTCTCGATTTTGCGATTGATCCGGTCGAGCGCGAGATAGATCACCGGCGTCGTATAGAGCGTCAGCAATTGGCTGAGCAGCAGGCCGCCGATGATGGAGATGCCGAGCGGAAACCGCAGTTCGGCGCCGGTGCCGCTTTCGATCGCCAACGGCAACGCGCCGAACAGCGCCGCCAGCGTCGTCATCATAATGGGGCGGAATCGCAACAGGCAGGCCTGCACGATGGCTTCATGAGGCGACATGCCCTGATGCCGCTCCGCCTCCAGCGCGAAGTCGATCATCATGATCGCGTTCTTCTTGACGATGCCCATCAACAGAATGATGCCGATCAGGCCGATCACCGACAGGTCCTGCCCGAACAGCATCAGCGCCAGAATGGCGCCGACGCCTGCGGAGGGCAGCGTCGAGAGAATGGTGATGGGGTGGATGTAGCTCTCGTACAGCACGCCGAGCACGATGTAGATGGTGACGATCGCCGCCAGAATGAGCCAGGGCTGGCCGGCCAGCGATTTGGAGAACTCGGCCGCATCGCCCGCGTAGACGCCGACGATGCTGCCAGGCATGCCGATCCTGGTCTCGATCTTCTTGAGTTCCGCGACGGCATCGCCGAGCGCCTCGCCGGGCCCGAGGTTGAAGCTGAGCGAGACCGCCGGAAACTGCGCCAGATGCGAAATCGCCAACGGCGCCGTGGTGCGGGTCAGCGTCGCCACCGCCGACAGCGGCACCTGGGCGTTGGGCGCACCGACGGTGGCACTCGCCGCCCCCGGCAGATAGAGTTTTGACAGGATCGACGGATCGCGCTGGTACATCGGCATCGCCTCCAGCACCACGCGGTACTGGTTGGCCTGGCCGTAGATCGTCGAAATCTGACGCTGCGCGAAGGCGTCGTTGAGGGTGTCGTTGACCGCCTGGATGCTGACGCCGAGCTGGCCGGCGCGCTGGCGATCGATGTTGAGCGCCGCGCGCAGGCCGCCTTCCTGGGCTTCCGACGAGACGTCGCGGAACAGCGGATCCTTGCGCATTTCGGCAATCAGCTTCCGCGACCACAGCGACACTTCCGCCGCGTCGGTGCCGGTCAGTGTATACTGGTACTGCGAGCGGCTCGACTGGGTCGAGATCTGTACGTCCTGCACCGGCTGGAAGTAGATCGTCATGCCGGGGATCGAGGCGGTGCGCTGCTTCAGCCGGTCGACCACGATTGAAATGTCGTCCTCCCGCTCGCCGCGCGGCCGCAGCGTCATCACCAGACGCCCGACATTGGTGGTCGGATTGACGGAACCGGCTCCAATCACGGAGACCACGCCGACCACATCCGGATCGGCCTGGATCGCGGCCGCGGCAGCCGCCTGGCGGCTCTGCATTTCGGCAAAGGAAACGTCGGGGCCGGCCTCGGTCACCGCGGTGATCGAGGCGGTGTCCTGCAGCGGCAGGAAGCCCTTCGGCGCGACCACGTACATCAGAAGCGTCGCGACAATGGTGGCAAAGGTCACCATCAGCGTCGCGCGCTGGCGCTGCAGCACCCACAGCAGCGTGCGATGGTACAAGTCGACCGTGCGGTCGATGAAGCGGCTGACGGCCGCAAGGCCGGGAACCGTCATCTCCTCGCCGACATGCTTGAGCAGCCGCGAGCACATCATCGGCGTCAGCGTGAGCGATACGATCGCCGAGGTCACGACTGCGATTGTCAGCGTCAGCGCAAACTCGCGGAACATGCGTCCGACCAGCCCGGACATGAACAGAAGCGGGATGAACACCGCGATCAGCGACACCGTCAGCGAGATCACGGTGAAGCCGATTTCGCTGGCGCCCTTCAGCGACGCCTCCATCACGGACTCGCCGTTTTCCATATGGCGGACGATGTTCTCGATCATCACGATGGCGTCGTCGACCACGAAGCCGGTGCCGATCGTGAGCGCCATCAGCGAAAGATTGTCGAGGCTGAAGCCTGCGAAATACATGATGCCGAAGCTCGTGATCAGCGACAGCGGCAGCGCCACGCCCGCGATCAGGGTGGCGCGCAGCGAGCGGAGGAACAACAGCACCACCAAAGTCACCAGCACCACGGCAAGGATCAGCGTGAACTGGACGTCCCGCACCGAGGCCCGAATGGTGACGGTGCGGTCGGAGACCACGTGCAAATTGACGCCGGCCGGGATCGAGCGTTGCAGCTTGGGAATTTCCTCCCGGATCTGCCTGACGACCTCGATGACGTTGGCGCCGGGCTGCCGCTGGATGTCGATGATCACGGCCGGCGTGCCCTGGTACCAGCCGCCGGTGCGATCGTTCTCCAACCCGTCGATGATGATGGCGACGTCGCCGATCGTGACCGGGGAGCCGTTGCGATAGGCGATGATGATCGGCCTGTAGGCGTCCGCCGCCGCGATCTGGTCGTTGGCGGCGATGGTGTAGGCCTGCTGCGCGCCGTCGAGCGATCCCTTCGGCCCCGACACGTTGGCGCCCGCGATGGCGTTGCGCAGATCCTCCATCGAGATGCCATAGGCGGCGAGCCGCGCCAGATCAGCCTGCACCCGCACCGCAGGCTTCAGCCCGCCAAGAATGGCGACGCGCCCGACGCCGGAAATCTGGCTGAGCCGCTGACCGAGAAGGGTGTCGGCGATATCGCTCATCGCGCGCAGCGAAATCGTCTCCGACGTCAGCGCCAGCGTCAGCACCGGCGCGTCGGCCGGGTTCACCTTGGCGTAGGTCGGCGGATACGGCAGGTTCTTCGGCAGGATTCCGGCGGCGGCGTTGATCGCGGCCTGCACGTCCTGGGTGGCGCCGTCGATGTCGCGGTTGAGGTCGAACTGCAGCGAGATCTGGCTGACGCCATACGAAGAGGTCGACTGCATCGACGACAGCGACGGGATCTGCCCGAGCTGACGCTCGAGCGGCGCGGTGATCAGGGATGCCACCACGTCGGGACTCGCGCCCGGCAGTTGCGTCGTCACCTGCACGGTCGGGAAATCGACCTGCGGCAGCGCCGATACCGGCAGCGCCCAATAGCCGAGCGCGCCGCCGATCATCAGCGCGATCCCCAACAGCGAGGTCGCGATCGGCCGGCGGATGAACGGTTCGGATACGCTCATGGTTGCGTACTCATGGCTTTGCGAAGGTGGTTCAAACGATCAGGGCTGCGAATTCGCCGCGCCGCCCGATGATGGCTCGCCTCTCGCCGGTCCGGTTTGTCCCTTCTGGTCGCCCTCGCCGCTTTCGCGCTTGCCGCGGGGCTCGCCGTCCTTGCCCTGATGGACCTGGCCGTCCTTGCCCTGACCCGCCTTGGCATCGGGGCTGCGGCTGCGCTTGCGCGGCGCGAGGTCAGCGGTCGGCGCCCGATCGTCGGTACCGATCAGGACCCTGGCGCCGTCGGACAGATTGGCAAAGCCTGTCGTCACCACACGGTCGGACGTCGAGAGGCCGCTCGCGATCACCGCGTCGTTCTCGTTCTGCTGCGTCACCACGATTGCCTTGGCGGTCGCGACATTGTCGGGACCGATCACATAGCTGAAGGTGCCGGCGGGACCGCGCTGTACCGCCGAGGTCGGCACCACGATCGCCTTCTCCAGCGTTTCGACCTTCAGCCGAACATTGACGAACTGTCCGGGCCAGAGCTGGAATTTGGCGTTCGGAAATTCGGCCTTCAGCTTCAGTGTGCCCGTGGTCGGGTCGACCTGGTTGTCGATGCCCTTCAGCGTGCCGGTATCGGCCACCGTCACGCCGTCATTGCCGAACACGTCCACCGCGAGCGGCCCCTTGGCGGCGGCGGCGTTGACGCGCACGATCTGCTGCTGCGGCAGGCTGAACTGCACCGCGATCGGCTGCAACTGCGTCAGGATGACGAGCCCGGTCGCGTCGGCGGCGCGGATGATGTTGCCCTGGTCGACCTGGCGCAGGCCGGCGCGCCCGGTCAGCGGCGCGATAATCTTGGTGTAGCCGAGCATCGCCTGCGCATTGTCGATCGCAGCCTGGTCGGCCTTCACCAGCGCCTCCTGCTGGGCGACCACCGCGCGCTGCGTATCGGCCTGCTGCTTGGAGCCGGCGTTCGAGGCGGCCAGTTGCTGATAGCGCGCCAGATCGAGCTTCTGGTTGGCAAGCAGCGCCTCGTCCTGCGCCTTCTTGGCCACTGCCTGATCGTACTGGGCCTGGTAGATCACGGGATCGATCTCGGCCAGCACGTCGCCCTGCTTGACGTCCTGGCCCTCGACGAAGTTGACCTTGATCAGCTTGCCGTCGACCTGCGAGCGCACCGTCACCGTGTTCAGCGCACGGACCGCGCCGACCGCGTCCAGATAGACCGGGACATCCTGCGTGCGCGGCGTTGCCGCCAGTACCGGTACCGGCAGGTCGGGACGCGCGCCGGGCCCGTTGCGGCCCCCCGGCTTCTGCTGAAAGGCGTTCCAGCCGAGATAGCCGAGCCCGCCGAGGATCAACAAGGTGATCGTCAACGACACCATCCGCCGGCCAATCCCACGCGCGACGCGCTTGCGCGTCGTCTTCGCGTCTTCCTTTATTTCCGGCTTAAAGAGCATCGACCGGCCTTTCCATCCTAGGCTCCCAGCCGCCCCCCAGCGCCTGATAGAGGCTGACGATCGCCTGCAGCCGGGCCAGTTGGGCCTGCCACAGCAAATCCTCCGCCTGGAATAACGTCGTCTGCGTATTTAGCACAGTTACGATATCGGCGGTTCCAGCCCGCAACTGCTGCTCGGCAAGCTGGAAGGCCCGCCGCGATGCCGCCACCACTTCGCGCTGCAGCCGCAGCCTCTCCGTGGTCTGGCGGATCGAGTACAGGGCGTTATCGACATCGGCAAAGGACTGCACCACCGTCTTGCGGTAGATCTGCAGCAATTCATCCTGCCGCGCCTTGGTGAACTCGAAATTGCCGAGGATCCGTCCGCCGTCGAAGATCGGCTGGGTCAGGCTGCCGACCATGCTGAAGAAGGCGGCGTGCGGCTGGAACAGCGAGGTCAGCGCCGAACTCTGATAGCCGCCCTGCCCGGTCAGTTGGATGCTCGGAAAGAACTGCGCGCGGGCATTGCCGACATTGGCGGTTGCAGAAGCAAGTTGGGCTTCCTGACGCCGGATGTCGGGACGCTGCGTTAACAGCTCCGACGGTAACCCGGGTGTGACCCGAGGGATGGCGATCTGGTTGAGTGATCCACCGGCGACGCGCACGGCTTCCGGCGGCCGTGACACCAGGGTTGCCAGCGCGTTGATGTTCTGATCGAGCGTCTGCCGCAGTGGCGGCACCTGCGCGCGCTGGTTGGCGACCACACTCTCCTGCTGCGCGACGTCGAGGTCGGTTCCGGTCCCGGCTTTGAAGCGGTCGCGGATGGCGTTGAGGATGCGCTCGGCGCTGGCGATGTTCTGCTGCGCGGTTCGAAGCCGGTCCTGCGCGGTTAGCACCTGGAAATAGGCGTTAGCCACCGTCGTCAGCGTGGTCAGCGCGACGACGTCGCGGTCGAAGCGGTTGGCGACCGCGGTCTCTTCCGCGGCCTGCGCGGCGTCGCGGTTCTTGCCCCAGAAATCCAGTTCATAGCTGGCGCTGAACGAGGCCGAATAATTCACCACCTCGCGACCGCCATTGGTGAGGCCGCTGGCGCTCGATCCGGAGGTGCGCGAATAGGCCTCCTGACCGGTACCGCTGAGGCTCGGCAGCAACGCCGCGCCCGCGATCCGCGCCTGCGCATCGGCCTGCTGGAACCGAGCGGTAGCCGCCGCAATGTCCAGATTGACGGTCTGCGCCTCCTCCATCAGGCTCGTCAGCTCCCGCGAACGGAAGCCCCGCCACCAGTCGAGCGTCGGCGGCGCATCCTTGGGCTTCGAAAGCCGGGCCGCCTTGTAGCCCTCGGGAATATCGAGTGCGGGATCGGGCAGGTCCTTGGTCAAGATGCAGCCAGCGGAACTGGCAACGAGGCCAAGCACCGCAAGTGATCGCGCCAGCCGCTTGGCGCCGGGGACCAACCAGCCTTCTATCGCCGCAGTTGCAATTCGCTGGGTCACACCCGTTCTCCACCGGGCAAATCCCGGCCCGACGAACGACGAGCGCTTCTCCTGGTAGCCTGCAACTTCACGGGGGTGATGCTTTCGTTGGAACTGCCTCATACTACCCTTGCGGCCGGGACGCGGACAGTCCCGCGCAGCGCTTCGCCAATGTGTTGCACGGACGCGAAAAACACCTGGCAATGTGCTCATCCCCCTTATTTTATAGGGTTTCGGACGATGCCGGGCTCCACGGGACACCGAAATCTTACGAAGATTTCATGGGGTTTTTCCCCTGCCTGTGGCCGATTTGAAACCCCTGGAATGGCCCCCGCGTATCTCGCTCCGTGCAATGGAGGGCCAAAAATGCGGGTCGCGGTGGTCGGTACGGGAATCAGCGGCAATGCCGCAGCCTGGACCTTGTCTAAACTTTATCCGGTCACCGTGTACGACTGCGAACTCAGGCCCGGCGGCCACAGCCACACCGTCGGCATCGACTATGACGGTACCAAACTTGCGGTCGACATCGGCTTCATCGTCTACAACGAACTGAACTATCCTGACCTCACGGCTCTGTTTGCCCATCTCGGCGTCGAAACCGTCGAAAGCTGCATGAGCTTTGCGGTGACGGCGGACACCGGCCGCTTCGAGTGGAAGGGCGGCGGCAGCAACTGGTTCGAGACCGCATGCGGACTGTTCGCGCAGCCCATCAACCTGTTGTCGCCCTCCTACCTCTGGATGCTGCGCGATATCCTCACCTTCAACCAGCAGAGCATCGAGGATTACGCCGCGGGCAGACTGGCCGGGCTGACGCTCGGCGAATATTTCCGCACGCGTCACTTTGCGCCGCGGCTGCTGACCGACTATCTGGCGCCGATGGGCGCTGCGATCTGGTCGGCGCCGTCGAGCGAGATCCTGGATTTCCCGGCCGAAAACTTCGTCGCCTTTTTCGCCAACCATCGCCTGCTGCAGTACGACCGCCCGGTCTGGCGCACCGTCAAGGGCGGCAGCCAGCGCTATGTCGACAAACTGACCGCCTCGTTCCGCGACCGGATCAAGCTCGGCTGCGCCGTCACCGCCATCGAGCGCACCGCGCATGGCGTCGTCGTGCACGACAGCCACGGCAAGGCCAATGCTTACGACCATGTCGTGATCGCGTCCCACAGCGATCAGGCGCTGGCGATGCTGTCGGACGCCGACGATCGCGAGCGTTCAATCCTGGGCGCGATAGGCTATTCGCCCAATACGATCTACCTGCATCGCGATATCAGCCTGATGCCGAAGCGCCGGCGCGCCTGGGCGTCGTGGAATTTCCTGCGCTGGCCGCGCCAGGCAACCGTCGATAACGACGTCTCCGTGACCTACTGGATGAACGAGCTGCAGGGCATCGATCCCGACAAGCCGCTGTTCGTCAGCCTCAACCCGCCGGTTGCGCCCGATCCCGCGCTGACCTTCGGCAAGTTTTTTTGCGAGCATCCGCAGTACAACGCCGCCGCCTTTGCCGCCCAGAAGCGCCTGCCCGAAATTCAAGGCAAGCGGCATACCTGGTTCTGCGGCGCGTGGACCGGATACGGCTTTCACGAGGACGGATTGCGCTCGGGCCTTGCGGTTGCCGAAGCGCTCGGCGCGACGGCGCCATGGCGCGAAGTGACGCGAGAACTGGCGGAAGCTGCGGAGTAGCCCCATGAGGGAAACACCGACAAGAGCGGACGCTGCGGCGCTTTACATCGGCGACGTCATGCATGCGCGGCTGAAGCCGATCGGCCATCGCTTCAGCTATCGCGTGATGAGCCTCTTGATCGATCTGGACCGGCTGGAAGACGCGAACCGGCAGTCGCCGCTGTTCGGCGTCAACCGCGCGGCGCTCTACAGTTTTCATGAGGTCGACCACGGCGCGCGCGACGGTTCACCCTTGCGCGCCTATGCGCAGCGTTGTGCGGCCGAACGCGGCATCGACCTCGCAGGCGGGCGGGTGCTGCTGCTCTGCTATCCTCGTCTGCTAGGCTACGCATTCAATCCGTTGTCGGTCTATTTCTGCTATCGCGAGAACGGTGATCTGGCGCTTCTGATCTACGAGGTGCGCAACACCTTTGGCGATATCCACGCTTACGTCGTTCCGGTGACATCACGCGATGTCAGTTGCGCCGGCGTGCGGCAGCGGCAGGACAAGCTGCTCTACGTCTCGCCCTTTATCGAGATGGCGATGCGCTACCATTTCCGCGTGCTGCCGCCCGGCGAGCGTGTGCAGTTGCGAATTCTGGAAACCAGCCGCGAAGGCCCCCTGCTCGCTGCAACCTTCAATGGTCGCCGCCGCATGCTCAACACCAAGGAGTTGTTGCGCGCGTTGTTCGCCCTGCCGCTGGTCACATTCAAGGTCATGGCGGCGATACATTGGGAGGCGCTGCGGCTCTGGCTCAAGGGCGCGCGGCTGGTCCCGCGGCAGCATGCCGCCTTCAATACCGGCTTGGCGAGCGGGAACGGCAACGATTATACTTCGCCAGCGTTGTCCGCCCATGCCAAAGACCGAGCAGGGCCGATTGGCCATGCGAAGTCGGGGTAAACCGACGTTCGATGGATCGCACATGTCCGAGTTGATTTCGGTCACATCGGAAACCGTAGACGCAACGTTTCCGGAATTGCCCCGCCTGGTCCGCCTGGCGCTGGGCTTCGGTTCAAAGCTGCAACATGGCACGCTCGACGTGACGCTCGCTGACGGCCGCATCGTGCGGCTGGGCGGCAACGGGCCGGGGCCGGCGGCGGCGATGAAGATCTACGATTACGGCTTTGCCTCGCGACTCCTACGCGGCGGCGACATCGGCATTGCGGAAGCCTATCTGCGCGGCGAATGGGACACGCCCGACCTCACGCAATTCCTCTATTTGTTCTGCGTCAACCAGGACTGGATGCAGACGATGCTGGTCGCCAACCCGCTGGCGCGCACGCTGCAGTTCGTCAGGCATTGGCTCAACCGCAACACGCGGCGGCAGGCCCGCCGCAACATCTATGCGCATTACGACATCGGCAACGCCTTCTATTCGGCGTGGCTCGATCCGAGCATGACCTATTCGTCGGCGCTGTTCGAGGACGACACGCCCGACCTGACGGCCGCACAACACAACAAGTACCGGCGGCTCGCCGAGGCCATCGATCTGCGGCCGGGCCAGAAGCTGCTGGAGATTGGCTGTGGATGGGGTGGCTTTGCCGAATACGCCGCCAAGACGTTCGGCGCCAGGGTGGTAGGCCTCACCATCAGCAAGGAGCAGCGCGATTTCGCAACTGCGCGGATTCACAATGCCGGGCTCAGCGACAAGGTCGAGATCAAGCTCCGGGATTATCGCGACGAGCGCGACCGTTACGACCGCATCGCTTCGATCGAGATGATCGAGGCGGTCGGCGAGCAATTCTGGCCGAACTATTTTTCACAGTTGCGCGACCGCCTGCTGCCCGGAGGGCTCGCCGGCATCCAGGCCATCACCATCCAGGACAGCCTGTTCCAGACCTACCGCCGCGAAGTGGACTTCATCCAGCGCTACGTCTTCCCCGGCGGGATGCTGCCCTCGCCGGAGATTCTCAAAACGCTGGGCGAGCGCTTCGGCGTTCCCGTCATCCGCGAGCGCATCTTTGGGCAAGATTATGCCAAGACGCTTGCGATCTGGCGAAACAATTTCCGCGCGGCGTGGCCGAACCTGATGCCATCAGGCTTCGACGACCGCTTCCGCCGGCTCTGGGAATATTACCTCGCCTATTGCGAGGCCGGTTTCCTGTCGGGAAATATCGACGTGCGCCAGGTGGTGTTTGCGAAATCGGGCTGACCTGCCCTGCCGCAACGCTGGCTTGTGCGGCTAGCGGCGGTCCTTTAGGGTCGCTCAACGATTAGGCAAACAAACCGGCGATTTCAACGACATGGCCTTCAACAAAGACGTTATCGAAGCGATCGGCAACACGCCTCTCATCAAGCTGAAGCAAGCTTCCGAAGCCACCGGCTGCACCATTCTCGGCAAGGCCGAATTCATGAATCCGGGACAGTCGGTCAAGGACCGCGCCGGCAAGTGGATGATCCTGGAGGCCGAGAAGCGCGGCGAACTCAAGCCCGGCGGCCTGGTGGTGGAATCGACCGCCGGCAACACCGGCATCGGTCTCGCCGTGGTCGCCAGCGCGCGCGGTTACCGGACCTTGATCCTGATCCCGGAAACGCAGAGCCAGGAAAAGAAGGACATGTTGCGGCTGTGCGGCGCCGAACTCGTCGAGGTTCCGGCGCTGCCTTACGCCAATCCGAACAACTATCAGCATGTCGGTCGGCGGCTGGCCGCCCAGCTTCGCAAGACCGAGCCGAACGGCGTGTTGTTCGCCGACCAGTGGAACAATCTCGATAACGCCAAGGCGCACTACGAGTCCACTGGACCGGAGATCTGGGAACAGACCGGCGGCAAGATCGACGGCTTCATCTGCTCGGTCGGCACAGGCGGCACGTTGGCCGGCGTCAGCCGCTATCTGAAGGAGAAGCACCCGGGTATCGTCAACGCCTGCGCCGATCCGCATGGTTTTGCGATGTACGAACTGTTCAAGCACGGCAAGGCCAAATCGACACCGGGCGACTCGATCACCGAAGGCATCGGGCTCGGCCGCGTCACGCCCGTCGTCGAGACGGCGAAGGTTGACGACGCTTTCCTGATTTCGGACGAGGAAGCCGTGACGGTGATCTATGACCTGCTCGAGCACGAAGGGCTGTGCCTCGGTGGCTCCACCGGCGTCAACATCGCCGGCGCGATCCGGCTTGCGAAACAGCTCGGTCCCGGCAAGACCATTGTGACCATCCTTGCCGACTCCGGCAATCGCTATCAGTCAAAGCTGTTCAATCCGGAATTCATGCGCTCGAAGAATTTGCCGGTGCCGACCTGGCTGGAGAAGCGCAGCAAGATCGACGTGCCGTTCGAGAAGACGTGAGATTTGTAGGGTGGGCAAAGGCGCACTTGCGCCGTGCCCACCATCGCTCAACGGCGAGACTGTTGGTGGGCACGCTGCGCTTTGCCCACCCTACAAGCAGCGGTTAATGCCGCAAGATCTGGCTCAGGAACAGCTTCGTCCGCGCGTGCTGCGGGTTGGCGAAGAATTCATGCGGCGTGTTTGACTCGATCACCTGGCCCGCATCCATGAACACGACGCGATTGGCGACCTCGCGGGCAAATCCCATCTCGTGCGTGACGACCAGCATGGTCATGCCTTCCTTGGCGAGGTCGACCATGGTGTCGAGCACTTCCTTGACCATTTCCGGATCGAGCGCCGAGGTCGGCTCGTCGAACAGCATGACCTTCGGGTTCATGGTCAGCGCGCGGGCGATCGCGACGCGCTGCTGCTGGCCGCCCGACATCTGGCCCGGGTACTTGTTGGCCTGATGCGGGATCTTGACCCGCTCCAGGAATTTCATTGCGGTCGCCTCCGCATCCTTTTTCGGGATGTTGCGCACCCAGATCGGCGCCAGCGTGCAGTTCTCAAGCACGGTCAGGTGCGGAAACAGGTTAAAGCTCTGGAACACCATGCCGACCTCGCGCCGGACCTCGTCGACCCGCTTCAGGTTCGGCCCCAGTTCAATGCCCTCGACCACGATCTGGCCTTCCTGGAATTCCTCCAGCGCATTGATGCAACGGATCAGCGTCGATTTGCCCGAGCCTGACGGGCCGCAGATCACGATGCGCTCGCCCTTCGCGACATCGAGATTGATGTCGCGCAGCACGTGAAAGTCGCCGTACCACTTGTTGAGGGCGTTGATGCCGACGATCGAATTTGCGGTCATGGTGGTGTACTCAGTTGCGACGGTGGGCGTTCAGCCTGTTCTCGACGAATAGCGAGTAACGCGACATCCCGAAACAGAAGACGAAATAGATGATGCCGGTGAAGGCAAAGCCGGTGAACAGCGTCGTCGGCGTCGACCAGACCGGGTCGCTGAAGGAAGCCCTGAGCTGGCCGAGCAGATCGAACAACGCGACGATCGAGACCAGCGAGGTGTCCTTGAACAGCGCGATGAAGCTGTTGACGAGGCCGGGGATGACGTGGCGCAGCGCCTGCGGCATCACGATCAGCGCCGTGGTCTTGGTCCACGACAGGCCAAGCGCGCTCGCCGCTTCCGCCTGCCCGCGCGGGATCGCCGCCAGGCCGCCGCGGATGACTTCGGCCTGATAGGCGCCGGCAAACAGCGCGATGCCGATCAGGGCGCGCATCAGCCCGTCGATGGTGAAGCCGGTCGGTACGAACAGCGGCAGCATATAGGTGGCGAAGAACAGCACGGTGATCAGCGGGACGCCGCGCCAGAACTCGATAAAGGCAATCGAGAAAATCCGGATCAGCGGAATGGTCGAGCGGCGCCCGAGCGCCAGCGCGATACCGACCGGCATCGAGGCCACGATGCCGACGACCGACACCACCAGCGTTACCAGCAGTCCGCCCCAGAGCCTTGTATCCACCTCCGGCAATCCGCCGCGGTCGAGCCCCATCACAGCGATGACGACGGCAATGCCGACGAAGATCGCAAGGGTAGTGGCGACGGCGCGTAACCCACCGGTCAGCCAGAACAGCAGCGCCGACACGATCACAGCGGTCGCCGCGAGGTCGGCCCAGACCGGACGTCCGTAGGCCTGGATCTGGTCGCGCAGCCAGGTCAGCGGCAGAAGTATCCAGCTCACCACGGTACTCAGCAGCACCAATAGCTTGCCGATCACCCACAGCAGCGGTCCGATGACGGCCGTGGTCTCGCCTGATGTCACCAGCTTCCGGCCGCCCTCGCCGATACTGTCATTGAAGCCGGAGAGAAGCCCGGCCGTCCAGCTCACGCCGAAGCCGCTGAGCCCGCCGCCGCGCAGCAGGAAGAAGGCCACGATGGGAAGCGCCACGAAAAACAGGATCGCGTTCGGGCCCTTGGCCGGCAAACGCGGAATCAGTAACGGTATCAAGAGGATCGCGGCAAGCGCGAAAGTCAGATTGACGCGCCAGCGTTCCGGCTCCGGATAGAAGCCGTAGATGAATTGCGAGAACTTGGCCTGAATGAAGGGCCAGCACGCGCCCACCACATCGCCCGGATTTTTCGGCAGGCAGGCGGTGCGGTCCGTGCCGGTCCAGACCGCGTCGATGAACGCGAACCTTATGGCGGGAACGACGATGACCCACAACAGCAACGCGCTGACAATGGTGATCAGGATGTTGGTCGGGGAATTGAACAGCCGCGTACGCAGGAAGCCGATGAAGCCGGTCGTCTTCACCGGCGCCGGCCGCTCGGGCACCAGATCCTGGCGGACAAAATTGGATGCGGTGGTGTCGCTCATCCGCCCATGCTCCGGCTGATGCGCCATCCATAGAAACTCATGATCGCGCTGGTGACCAGGGAGATCAGGAGATAGACGCCCATGGTGATGCCGATGATTTCAATCGCCTGCCCGGTCTGGCTCAGCGTGGTGCCGGCGAACACGGAAACGAGGTCGGGATAGCCGATCGCGACCGCCAGCGAGGAGTTCTTGGTCAAATTGAGATACTGGTTGGTCAGCGGCGGCAGGATCACGCGCAGGGCTTGCGGGATCACGATCAGCCGCAGCACCGAGCCGCGCTGCAGCCCGAGCGAGGAGCCGGCTTCCATCTGGCCCTTGTGCACGGAGAGAATGCCTGCGCGCACGATCTCGGCGATGAATGCCGCCGTGTAGGTCGATAGCGCCAGCGTCAGCGCGACGAATTCCGGGATCAGGCGCGAGCCGCCGGCGAAATTGAAGCCCCTGAGCACCGGCACCTCCCACGTGACGGGGATACCGAAGATCAGCATGCTGATCAGCGGCAGACCGATGATCATGCCGAGCGCGTAGGGCCAGACCTTGATCACCTTGCCGCTCTGGAAGAGCTGCCGGCGCGCGTATCGCCACAGTGCGATCGTGGCCACGATCGCGACCAGCAGGGCGACGACAAAGGGCTCGAACCCCGCCTGCCCGACAGGCTTCGGAACGACCAGGCCGCGATTGCTGAGAAAGATGCTGTCGAAGATCGAAATGCTCTGCCGCGGATTGGGCAAGGCGGCGAGCACCGCAAGATACCAGAACAGGATCTGGAACAGCAGCGGCAGGTTGCGGATCAGTTCGACATAGCCGCCCGCGATCCGCGACAGCAGCCAGTTCGGCGACAGCCGGCCGAGTGCGACGAGGAATCCGATCACGGTGGCAAAGAAGATGCCGATCACCGAGACCAGCAGCGTGTTCAGCAAGCCGACCACAAAGACGCGCGTGTAGGAATCGGATCCCGAATACGGGATCAGGCTCTGGCTGACGTCAAAGCCGGCATTGTTGGCGAGGAAGCCGAAGCCCGCGGTGATCCGCTGCGCCTGCAGGTTGGCGCGGGCATTGGCGACGATCTCATACGAGATCCAGGCGAGCGCGGCGACGAACAGGAGCTGGAGCACGAAACCGCTCCAGCCCGCCCGCCCGCCGAGCGCTCGCTGCAGCCTGGGAAGTAGCTGCGACGGAGGTTTTCGGGGTTCGATGGCCATCGCCGCAGCCCCTCTCGCTGGCGACTAGCGGATCGGCGGGGCGTACTGGATACCGCCCTTGCTCCATAGGTTGTTGAGGCCGCGCGCGATGCCGAGCTTGGAGCCGGCGCCGACGTTGCGCTCGAAGGATTCGCCGTAGTTGCCGGTCGCCTTTACGATCCGCACCATCCAGTCCTTGGTCAGGCCGAGTTGCTCACCCAGATTGCCGTCGGTGCCGACCGCGCGCTTGACCTCGGGCTTGTCGGACTTGGCCATCTCGTCGATGTTCTTCTGGGTCATGCCGAGCTCTTCAGCGCCGACCATCGCGTACAGCGTCCATTTCACGACGTCGAACCACTGGTCGTCGCCATGGCGGACCATCGGTCCGAGCGGCTCCTTCGAGATCACTTCGGGCAGCACGACGTGATCGGCGGGATTGGCGACCTTCAAACGCTCGGCGTAGAGCTGGGAGACGTCTGACGTGAAGACGTCGCAACGGCCGGACTCATAGGCTTTCACGGTTTCGTCGGCGGTCGCGAATGCGATCACCTCATACTTCATGTTGTTGCCCTTGAAGTAGTCGGCGAGGTTCTGTTCGGTCGTGGTGCCGGTCTGCACGCAGACGGAGGCGCTGTTGAGCTCCAGCGCCGAGTTCACCTTCAGCGACTTCTTCACCAGAAAACCCTGGCCGTCATAATAGGTTACGCCGGTGAAGTTGGCGCCCAGCGAGGTGTCGCGCGACAGCGTCCAGGTGGTATTGCGGGACAGCACGTCGATCTCGCCGGACTGCAATGCGGTGAAGCGGTCCTTGGCCGACAGCGGGACGAACTTGATCTTGGTGGCGTCGTTGAAGATGGCGGCGGCGATCGCCCGGCAGATGTCGACGTCGAGGCCGGTCCAGTTACCCTTGTCGTCCGGCGACGAGAAGCCCGGCAGGCCCTGGCTGACCCCGCAGGACAGCATGCCGCGGTCTTTGACCGTCTTGAGGGTTTGCGCCGAGGCGGCCTGGGCCGACAGACCGGCGGCTAGGGCAAGGGTGACAACCAGAGATACGCGTTTCATGGGTTAGGCCTTTCAAGGGGACGTCCGGAGATTCTTTTTAGGCAACGCCTGACGTTGTGGGGCCAACCCGCTGATCCCTCGCTGAAAAGCGTCATCGTGACCGTGCATTTGACATGCCATTCCGGTCAGGCGGTGGATCAGGTATCGCGGCAGGCCCCTCAACTTGCAGCGACTGTTAGTTAGTTCGCATCTCAGAACGACTAGCGTGCCGGGTCAAGGGGTTGACTGCCGTCTTCTGTGTCTTGTTATTAAGTCGCCCGGCTCCGACCCCGCCGCCGGCGGCGTTTTCGCGATCAAGTTGCGCCTGCGGCATAACGTCTTGGATAATGCAAACGCATGAGCTTTTCGAACGACGGCCCGTCCAATCCGCAAAAAGCCGAAACCAGGCTGGTCACTGCCGGCCGTGATACCAAGGGGCAAAGGGGCTTCGTCAACCCGGCGGTCTTCCACGGCTCCACCGTGCTCTATCCGACCGCCGAGGACCTGCACGCCCATCGCGCCGAATTCACCTACGGGCGCCACGGCAGCCCGACCACGCGGGCGCTGCAGGACGTGCTGATGTCGCTGGAGGGCCCGCAATGCGCCGGCGTCGGCCTGGTGCCGTCGGGCCTTGCCGCCATCAGCACCACCCTGCTCTCGGTCCTGAAGGCCGGCGACCATCTGCTGGTGACCGATAACGTCTACCGGCCCACACGCAATTTCTGTAACGGCATGCTGGCCCGCTACGGCGTCGAGGTCACCTATTTCGATCCGCTGATCGGTGCCGGCATCGAGAAATTGTTCAAACCGAACACCAAGGCGGTGCTGGTCGAGGCGCCCGGCTCGCAGTCGTTCGAAATGAGCGACATTCCCGCCATCGCCGCCGTCGCACATGCGAGGGACGCGCTCGTCATCGACGACAACACCTGGGCGACCGCGCTGTTTCACCGCTCGCTCGATCAGGGTGTCGACATCAGCATGCAGGCCGCCACCAAATATATCGGCGGCCATTCCGACATCATGTTCGGCACGATTTCGGCGAACGCGAAGGCGTGGCCGCTGATCGCCGAGGGCATCCGCCTGCTCGGCGTCTGCGCCGGGCCCGACGACGTATTCCTGGCGCTGCGCGGCGCCCGCACGCTCTCGGTGCGGCTCGCGCAGCACTACCGCTCCGGCCTGGAAATGGCGCGCTGGCTCGCCAACCGGCCGGAAGTCCTGCAGGTCCTGCATCCCGCGCTCGAAAGCCATCCGGGCCATGCGATCTGGAAGCGCGACTTCACCGGCGCCTCCGGCCTGTTCAGCATTGTCCTGAAGCCGGTGCCGCAGCAGGCGGTCGACACCCTGCTCAATACAGTCAGGCTGTTCGGCATGGGCTTTTCGTGGGGCGGCTTCGAAAGCCTCATCATCCCGTTCGACTGCAATGAATATCGCACCGCAACCAAATGGTCGCCGGGCGGACCGACGCTGCGACTGCACATCGGCCTCGAGAATGTCGATGATCTCAAGGCCGATCTCGAACGCGGCTTTGCGGCGCTGAAGGCAGCTACCTAAACCGGGCCGCTCACGCCGCCCGATTTCCTACCCTGGCAGCGCCAGCCATCTCGGCGGCGAGCAACAGGGCCGCCCGGCTGGCGCCAACCGAAGCGACGCCCTGGCCGGCGATGTCATACGCCGTGCCATGCGCCGGCGTGCAGATCGGAAACGGAAAACCGCCCAGGATCGTCACCCCACGGTCGAAGCCCATCAGCTTCATCGCGATCTGGCCCTGGTCGTGATACATCGTCAGCACCGCATCGAAGGCGCCGTTTTTGGCGCGCAGGAAAACCGTATCGGCCGGAAACGGCCCTTCCGCCGCTATTCCTTCGGCCCGGCCGGCGCTGACAGCGGGTTCGATCACATCGATCTCCTCACGGCCGAAATTGCCGCCGTCGCCGGCATGCGGATTCAGCCCGGCCACCGCAATACGGGGCTCGGCAAAGCCGGCCCGCCGCATGCAGGCATCGGTCAGTTTCAGCGCGCGATGAATGCGTTCGACCGTTAGCCGGGAGGCGACATCCTTGAGCGGGATATGCGACGTGACACGGGCATTCCAGAGCCTGTCGAGCACGTTGAATTCGCTGGCCGGCGTCTTCAGGCCGGCGACCTCGGCCGAGAATGCAATCTCGTCGTCATATTCCGCGCGCGCGAGCCGCATCGCCTTCTTGTTGAACGGCGTGAAGCAGACCGCATCCGCCTGCCCGTCGCGCGCCAGCGTCAGCGCCCGGCGGTAATTCTCCAGCGCGAACGCGCCGCCCGCCTGGCTCGCGACACCGCGTTCGATGGTGGCGGGATCGAGATGGCCGAGATCCATGAAGGCGGCGTCACTGCCGATTGTTTTGGGGTCCGCCGATGGCGTTACATTTGGCAGGTCGCTCTCGACGCCGGCGACGCGCGCGCCCTCATCGAAAACGCGGCGGTCCCCGATCACGATCAGGCGCGCACACGAACGGACTTCGTTTGAACAGGCGAGTTTTGCGGTCAGCTCCGGGCTGATGCCGGCGGGGTCTCCCATCGCCAGCGCGATCAGCGGCTTGCCGGGACTTTGCATGTTCATATGATCCTCACCTTCTCCTGAGCTGATACGTCCGGCTTTCGCAACAGACGCACGATCTGCAGGGCGAGCGGAAGCAGCAGCAGCGCCATCCCGGCCAGGACGAGGGTCGTCACCAACCCGTTCGCAAAGAATATTCCGAGCGACCCCTTGGACATCAGCATGGCCTGCCGGAACGCGTCCTCGGCCTTGTCGCCGATTACGATCGCCAGCACCAGCGGGGCCAACGGATAGTGCAGCTTCTTGAAGAGATAGCCGACGACGCCGAAGCCGAGCATCAGCACGACGTCGAGATAGGAGTTGGAGACCGAATAGGCGCCGACGACACATATGATGACGATCAGGGGCGCGATGACGGCAAAGGGAATCCGCATCAGGGCGGCGAACACGGGAACGGTGAGCAGCACCAGCGCCACCGCGACGATGTTGCCGACATACATCGAGGCGATCAGCCCCCAGACGAAATCCTTCTGATCGACGAACAGCATCGGCCCGGGGTTCAATCCCCAGATCATCAGCCCGCCCATCATGACAGCCGCCGTGGCCGATCCGGGAATGCCGAGCGAGAGCATCGGCAACAGCGCGCTGGTGCCGGCGGCATGGTCGGCGGTCTCCGGCGCGACGATGCCTTCGGCCTCGCCGGTGCCGAAACGCGCGCCGTTGCTCGAGAAGCGCTTGGCGATGCCATAGCTCATGAAGGAAGCGGCGGTCGGGCCGCCCGGCGTGATGCCCATCCAGCAGCCGATGGCGGCGCTGCGCAGCAACGCAATGCCATGATGCGGCAGCCGGCCCAGCGCCCGAAACACTTCCTTCCAGTCGACCCGCGATGATACCGCGCGGGCAGAAAACTCCTCCTCGACCGCGATCAGCAACTCGCCGATGCCGAACAGCCCCATGACGGCAACGACGAAGCTGACGCCCTTCACCAGTTCGTCGATCCCCATGGTGAGCCGCACGCTGCCCGAGACCGTATCGATGCCGATCGCGGCGATGGCAAAACCAATTGCGAGCGCCACCACGGTCTTGATCGGCGCCGCGCCGCCCATGCCGACGAAGCTGGCGAAGGCGAGGAAATAAACCGCGAAATATTCCGGCGGTCCGAACGCGAGCGCCACCTGTGCCACCCAGGACGCCAGGAACGTGATCAGGATCACGCCGACCAGCGCGCCGAACGCCGCCGAGCCGAAGGCGGTGGCCAGTGCCGTCGTCGGCCGGCCGTCGCGCGCCATCGGATAGCCGTCGAAGGTGGTGGCGACCGACGACGGTTCACCGGGGATGTTGAACAGGATCGACGTCACCGAGCCGCCGAACAGCGCACCCCAATACATGCTCGACAGCAGGATGATTGCCGACACCGGCTGCATGCCGAAGGTCAGCGGCAGCAGCAGCGACACCCCGTTGGGCGCGCCGAGGCCCGGCAGAACGCCGACGAGAATGCCGAGCAGGACGCCGATGACCATCAGCGTCAAATGCGGAACGGTGACCGCGATGGTGAAACCGTGCAGCAGCGATTGAAGGTTTTCCATCGCCCTGCCCTTCAGAAACCGAACGCAGCGGCGAGCGCGCCGTGCGGCAGCGACACCTGGAACATGCGCTCGAACACGACGTAGAGCGCCAGCGGCGTAGCCGCGGCGATGACGAGGGCGCGCAAGACCGATTGCCGTTTCGGCAACGCCAGGACGGCAAAGACGTAAGCAGCCGAGGCGAGATACATCCCGATCATCGGAATGACGGCAACGAAAATCGCAGCTGGAACGAACAATCCCGCGAGACGGCGCAATTCGGACGGCGTGACGGCTACCCTGACGATGGCGAGGGTGCCGCGTCCGAGCGCGCCCTGCCCGAGATTGTAGAGGCTGCCGAGCACGATGATGATGCCGGTCAGGAACGGAAACGTACCGGCATCGACGCCGGCGCTAGACCAGCCGATGCCGTTGTCGAAGCTGGACACGACGACCACCACGCCGAAGATTCCGGTCAGCACCGCGGCGGCTATCTCGAGCGCGCGTCGGGAGATCATCGCGTCCTGCCCTACTTCACCAGCCAGCCCTGCTCGCCCGCGACCTGCTTGATATGTTCAAGGTCCTGCTTGATGAAATTGTCGAACGCTGCGCCGGTCAGGAAGGTGTCAACCTGCGAAGTCTTCTCGATGTATTCCTTCCATTCAGGCGTCGCCTGCACCTTCTTCATGAGATCGACGTAATAGGCCGCCTGATCCGGGCTGACCTTGCCGGGCAGCCACACCGTCCGCGGCTGCTCATATTGCGAGATCGCGAGCCCCTGCTCGACGCAGGTCGGCACGTCGCTCCAGCCTTCCGACGTCGTGACCTTCGGCCCCTGCGGCAGCCGCTTCGGGCTGAACGCGCAAAGCGGGCGCTGGGTGCTGCCGCGCCATTGCCCAAGGCTTTCGGAAGGGTTGTTGACGTGCGCATCGATATGGCCGCCGGCCAGTTGCACGGCAGCCTCCGCGCCGCTCTTGAAGGGAATGTAGGTGAATTTGACCTTCGCCGCCTTCTCGATCATCCGCGTCAGCACCTCGTCGGTGTCCTTGGACTGCGCGCCGCCCATCTTGAACTCGGTCGCGGCCGCCGCCTTGAGGAAATCGCCCGCGGTCTTGTAGGGCGCCTCCTGCTTCACCCAGAGCAGGAACTCGTCCTGCGCCATCGCCGCGATCGGCGTAAGATCGGTGTAGTTGAAGGCGACCTTGGAAACGAGCGGCTGCTGCCACGCGTTCGAGGTGCCAAAGATTACCTTATAAGGATCGCCGGCGGACGCCTTGCCGTAGACATAGCCTTCCGCCCCGCTGCCGCCGCCCTTGTTGACGACCACGACCGGCTGATCGGTCAGCTTGTATTTGGTGATGATGCTCTGCACGGCGCGGGCGAGATTGTCGGTACCGCCGCCCGGCCCGGCGGTGGCGACGAACTCGATCGGCTTCTGGGGCTGCCATGCGGCATTGGCCGGAAGCGCGCCCGCGAGCATGAACGCTGCCGTGGACAGCAGCAGTTTTGACGTGATCTTCATGGCTTCCTCCCGGTAGGCATTTTTTGTTGTCGTTCGTATTCTCGTTTTCTCGTCAGGCGACCTGCTCCTTGCGATCGACCGATGCGGCAACGATCGCCCCCTCCCGCTCGAACGCGTCGATCGCAGTCTGATCAAAACCGTGTTCGCGCAGCACCTCGCGCGTATGCTCGCCATAAACAGGCGCGCCTGAACGCACCTTGCCGGGCGTCGCCGAGAACTTGACCGGCAATCCGATCGTCTTCACCGGCCCGAGCGTGGAATGTTCGACCTCGACCACCATGTCGCGCGCGAGCGTCTGCGGATCGTTCAGCGCTTCCAGCATGTCATGCACGGGGCCGCACGGCACGCCCTTCTCGTCGAGCGCCGCCAGCCAATGCGCCCGCGTCTGCGTTCGGAAGCGCCGACTCAATTCGGCTTCGAGCTCCTTCAGGTTCGCCATGCGGTCGGAGCCGTTGACGAAGCGCGGGTCGGAAGCGAGCTCCAGCGCGCCGAGCGCTTCCAGCATCAACAGCCAATGCTTCTTGTTGGCGCCGCCGACCACGAGCCAACCATCCGATGCCTCGAACGCCTGATACGGCGCGTTGAGCGGATGGGCCGAGCCCATGGCGCGCGGAGCCACATTGCTGGCGAGCGCAATGGTCGACTGCCAATAGGTCTGGACGAGCGCCGCCTCATAGAGCGAGGTCTCCACCCATTGCCCCTCACCGGTTTTGAGCCGATGCGAATAGGCGGCAAGGATGCCCATGCTGGCCAGCAGTCCGGCGGTGATATCGGACAGCGGCGGACCGCATTTGACCGGCGGACCATCCGGCCGCTCGCCCGTGAAACTCATGATGCCGCTCATCGCTTGCGCAACCAGATCGAAGCCGCGGCGATGCTTGTACGGGCCGGTGCGGCCGAAGCCGGACAGCGAGCAATAGATCAGCGCCGGAAAATCCCGGTGCAGCTCCTGATAGCCAAAGCCGAGCCGCTCCATCGCGCCCGGCGCGAAATTCTCGACCAGCACGTCGGCGCCCGCGATCAGCTGCCGCAGCACTTCCTTGCCGCCTGCGGTTTTCAGGTCGAGCACGATGCCGCGCTTGTTGCGGTTCATCATCAGGAACGAGGCCGCCTCGTCGCCGATCTTCGGCGGCACCGAGTGCCGCGTGTCGTCGCCGTTCGGCCATTTCTCGATCTTGATGACGTCGGCGCCCATGTCGGCGAGCATCAGGGTGCAGGTCGGGCCCGCCATCACATGGGTGAGATCGATGACCTTGAGGCCGGCGAGCGGCCCCGAACGCGGCGTGGTTTCGTCATGAAGGGACATGCTGATACCTATTGGCCGCGCCATTGCGGCGCGCGCTTGGTGAGAAACGCATCTAACCCTTCACGGAAATCCTGGCTGGTGTAGCACATCAGGATGAGGTCCTCGCCCTCGTCGCGCTTCAGCCGTTTCTGCAAGCGCGCAACCGCCTGCTTGGTTGCGCTCAACGTCAGCGGCGCGTGTCCGGCAACGAGCCGTGCGATCTCGTCGGCGCGCTTGTCGAGCGCCGAGAGATCATCGACAACTTCATTGAGCAGGCCGAGCGAGGCCGCCTCCTCGGCTTCGACCAGCCGTGCCGTGAAGATCAGATCCTTGACGCGTGCCGGACCGATCAGCGCGGTGATGCGGCCGACATTCGACATCGACAGGCAATTGCCGAGCGTGCGCGCGATCGGAAATCCCATGCGCGTGGTTCGGGTGCCGATGCGCAGGTCGCAGCAGGCCGCAATTCCGGCGCCGCCGCCGGTGCAGGCGCCGTTGATGGCGGCAATGGTCGGCACGCGGCATGTTTCGAGAATGCCCAGCACCCGGTCGATGCGGTTCTCATAGTCGATCGCGTCCTGTGGCGCCTTGAAGGCGCGGAATTGGTTGATGTCGGTGCCGGCCGCAAATGCCTTGTCACCGGCGCCCCGCAGCAGCAGCACCTTGATCGCGTGGTCGCGGTTGGCGCGTTCGCAGATCTCGGTCAGCCGCTCGTACATCTCGAAGGTGAAGGCGTTGCGGGCCTGCGGCCGGTTGAAGGTTACCCGGCCGATGCCGTCGTCGAGGGCAAACAGGAGGTCATCCTCCCGTACCGTTACGTCCTGATCCATCCCGACGACCCTTCTTAATTGATTTTTACCATTCTGAATGCAAAATTAAGCTTTATCAAGCTGGAACTGACGATAATCGGGTGCTACTAGCCATTTTTGAATTCAAATTGGATCGTTGAGCGATGCTGCATGAGGAAGTCGTAGGCCGCGTCCGCGCCATGCTGCTCGATGGCGAGATCCCGCCGGGCGCGCGGATTCCTGAGCGCGACCTCTGTGAAAAGCTGCAGATCTCGCGCACGCCGCTGCGCGAAGCCCTCAAGGTGCTTGCCGCAGAAGGCCTGGTCCAATTGCTGCCGAACCGCGGCTCGCGTGCGGCGCGACTGACCGACAAGGACATGCGCGACCTGTTCGAGGTGTGCCAGGGGCTCGAAGCCCTGGCCGGCGAACTCGCCTGCGAGCGCATCACGGATGCCGAAATCAGCGACGTCGCCGATGCTCATGCCGCGATGGTGCGACACTACGGAGATCGCGACCTGCTGCAGTACTACCGCTGCAACCGCTTCATCCACGAGGCGATCATCGCTGCTGCCGGCAACCCGGTGCTGTCAGGCCTGTATGAATCCGTCACCGCGCGCATTCGCCGCGCGCGCTATGTCACGCCGATGACGCCGCGGCGCTGGGCGCTGGCGGTGCAGGAGCACGAAGCGATCCTCAACGCGCTGCAACGCCGCGACGGCGTGGGACTGTCGCATATCCTGCGCGCGCATCTGCGCCACAAGCGCGAGGAGGTCATGCAGGCCGGCTTCGCGGAAACCGCGCCTCTCGAACAGGCTCGCGCATCATAGCTGCGTCAGGCCTGAGGCCTGGTGGGCAACGCACGTCCATCCATATTGACGCGTTGGACCGGTAGCGCGCCCCCGCAGCGAACGGCCTTCCGGTTTTTTGCGGAGCAGTCTCTGCCGAACGATAACCAGTCGTTCACCATGCCTGTGAATCCCGCCCCTGCGATCGGCCAAATCGGTCACCCCTCAAGTTCCCTTATACCATTGATGCCTAGTCATGGCCTTCGGGGACCTTCACTGCCGTGCCGTTGGGGCGTCCCGGCGTAAGAGTAGATCGTAAGCGTATGAACATCGCACGTCTCGTCGTTCTGGCCATCGCATTGAGTGCAGGCGGTGTCGCCGCCTATCTCGCCCGCGGCACCGACGGCAAATCATCGCAACCGCCGGCCGAACCAGTCGCCAATTTGCCGACAGTGGAAATCCTGGTGGCGAAGTCCGACATCGGGCTCGGCCAGGCGGTCAAGCCCGAGGATCTGCAATGGCAGGCCTGGCCGGCTGCGACCGCCAACAGCAACCTGATCGACCGCGCGAGCAAGGCCGAGGCCATCAATGAACTCGCCGGCTCGATCGCGCGCAACCCGTTCTTTGCGGGCGAACCGATCCGGGAACAGAAACTGGTCAAGGCCAACGGCTCCGGCTTCATGGCAGCCATCCTGCCGACCGGCATGCGCGCGCTCTCGACCGAGATCTCGCCGGAAACTGGTGCCGGTGGCTTCATCCTGCCCAACGACCGCGTCGACGTCATCCTCTCCAGGCGCGAGAAGAATCCGGACGGCAAGGGAGCCGACGTCATCCAGTCGGACATCATTCTCTCCAACATCCGCGTGCTCGCGATCGATCAGGCGCCGAAGGAAAAAGAGGGCATGAACTCCCTCGTCGGCCGCACCGTCACGCTCGAACTGAAGCCCGAGCAGGCCGAGACGATGGCGCGCGCGCGCCAGAGCGGCACGCTGTCGCTCGCCCTGCGCAGCATCACCGATGCCAATGCGGCCGAAGGCCGTACCGAAGAACAGACTCAAAAACGAAAAGAGAGCGTCTCCGTGGTTCGCTACGGAGTCTCTAGTCAAGCGACGGCACAGAAGTGACCGAAAGGACGGCTGCGATGAAGTTTGGGGTAAGTCAGTCAGCGATGCGGACCGTGGCGGCGCGCGCACTGTTATTGTCGGCCGTCGCCACGCTGACGCTCGGGCCGCTGCTGCCCGTGGTCGCAGCCGAAACCGAGAAGGATCCGGTAACGACTTCCGCCATCGGCCCGGTCAAGATGCGCTTCCTGGCGCTCGGCATCGGCAAGTCTGTCGTCGTCGACCTGCCCCGCGACGTGAAGGATGTGCTGGTCGCCGATCCGAAGATCGCCAACGCCGTCATTCGCTCCCCGCAACGCGCCTATATCATCGGCGGCGCCGTCGGCCAGACCAACGTGGTGTTCTTCGATGGCGACGGCCAGCAGATCGCTTCCTACGACATCGCGGTCAAGCGTGATCTCAACGGCGTGCGCGCCGCGCTGAAGCAGTCGCTGCCAGGAATTCATATCGAGGGCGTCGGCGACAGCGTGCTGCTGACCGGCTCGGTGTCGAGCCCGGTCGAAGCCCAGCAGGCCGGCGAGATCGCCGCGCGGCTGGTCGGCGGCGCCGAGCGCGTCGTCAACTCAATCGTGGTTCGCGGCCGCGACCAGGTGATGTTGAAGGTCACCGTCGCGGAAGTCCGGCGGGATATCATCAAGCAGTTGGGCATCGATCTCAGTGCCAACATGAATTACGGCACCGCGGCGGTCGTTTTCAGAAATAGCAATCCGTTCACCGCCAACAGTGCACCGCTCGTCGCTGACAACGGCCTGGTCGGGGCGGCTTTGAACAAAGCTGGTCTGCCGACGGTCACCGCTACGCTGCGCGCGATGGAGAGCGCGGGCGTGGTGCGGACGCTGGCCGAACCAAATCTCACGGCGATCTCCGGCGAATCCGCAACGTTTATCTCGGGCGGCGAATTTCCCATTCCGACCGGCGTAACCTGCCAAACGACGACGGGGGGCGCGATCGGACAATGCGTCCAGACGGTCAGCTTCAAGAAATTCGGCATCTCGCTCAACTTCACGCCGGTCGTTCTGTCCGAGGGACGGATCAGCCTGAGGGTGATGACCGAAGTGTCGGAAGTATCGACCGAAAACGCCTTGATGGGCGGTAGCGGCGGAACAACGATTCCCTCGATCAAGACGCGTCGTGCGGAAACCACGTTGGAAATTCCGTCCGGCGGCTCGGTGGCGATGGCGGGACTGATCCAGGAACAAACCAAGCAAGCCATCAACGGAATGCCCGGCGTGGACCAGATACCGATTTTCGGACAGCTTTTCAGGAGCCAGGACTACGTCAACCACCAGACCGAGTTGATGGTCATCGTGACGCCCTACGTCGTCCGGGCTATCGCGCAGAAAGAACTGTCGCGGCCCGATGACGGCTTTGCATCGGCCTCCGATTCCCAGTCCGCGCTGCTCGGGCGCATCAACCGGATCTACGGTGTCGCCGCCTACGTCGATCCCGTCGCCGGGGTCCAGGGCAATTTCGGCTACATCATCGACTGAGACGCAGAACTGTTCACCTGACGGGGACGAGGGCAGAACGATGACAACGAAAATTCAACTCCGTCGGGTCAGGTCCGCAGGACTGCTTGGCGCCCTGCTCGGCCTTTCGGCGGCGCTCGGCGGCTGCATGCCGCAGACCGCTGATATCGTGACCGCCAGCGTGCCGGATGATTACCGCCAGCGTCATCCGATTGCCGTGACCGAAGCCAACCACTCGATCGTCGTGTTTGTCGGCCATGCTCGCGGTGGTCTCTCCGGCTCGCAACGCGCCGACGTCCTGGGTCTGGCGCAGAGCTGGGTGCGCGAAGGCACCGGCGCTGTTGTCGTCGACGTGCCGATCGACACGCCGAATGCCCGCGCGGCTGCGTCGTCGTTTCGCGAAATCCAGTCGGTGCTGATGGCGGGCGGCGTGCCCTCCCGCGCCATCACGCGGCATCACTACCGTCCCGAAGATGTCAGGACCTTGCCGACGATCAGGCTGAGCTATCCGAAGATCAAGGCGGTAGCCGGCCCTTGCGGTCTGTGGCCGCAAGACCTCGGCCCGAACATCGACAACGTCGCCTATAACGAAAACCGCCCCTATCACAATTTCGGCTGCGCCAGCCAGCGCAACCTCGCCGCGATGATCGACAATCCCGCCGATCTCGAACAGCCGCGCCCCGAGAGCCCCGCTTATACCGCGCGGCGCGCTATCGCCTACGACAAGTTCCGCAAGGGCCTTTCGACCGCGACCACCTATCCCGAAGCCGACAAGGCCAAACTGAGCGATACAGGCAAATGATCAGCCGCGTCTTTCAAAAATCCGACGATCAACTGGACGAAACGCCGGCGCAGCCCGAGGAATACATCTCGCCGGCGCCACGCGTATCGGTGCAAGCCTTTTGCGCCAGCGTCGCCATCGCAACCGCGGTGCGTGCGGCAAGCGAAGACCGCCGTCTCGGCAAGGCTCACCTTTCGGTTCACATGGGCGGCATTGCCGCCGCCATCGATGCCTACCACACGGCACCGACGCCGAACGTGATCCTGCTGGAGAGCGATCCCGACACCGACATTCTCGAAGGGCTCGATGAACTCGCCTCCGTGTGCGACGCAGGAACGCGCGTCGTCGTGATCGGCAGCGCCAACGACATGACGCCCTATCGCGAGCTGGTGCGGCGCGGCGTCAGCGACTACGTGACCGGACCGATCGGGCCGATCGACGTCGTGCGCGCGATATGCGGTCTGTACGCGGCCTCCGAAGCCGTGGCGGTCGGCCGTATCGTTGCGGTCGTCGGCGCCAAGGGCGGTGTCGGCGCATCCACCGTCGCGCACAACGTCGCCTGGGCGATCGCGCGCGATCTGGCGCTCGATTCCGTCGTGATCGATCTCGACCTCGCCTTCGGCACCGCCAGCCTCGACTACAACCAGGACCCGGTTCAGGGCATCGCCAACGCCGTATTCCAGCCGGAAAGGCCGGACTCCGCCTTCATGGAGCGCCTGCTGGCGAAATGCACCGACCGTCTCAACCTGCTGGCGGCGCCGGCGACGCTGGATCAGGTCTACGATTTCGGCGCCGATGCGTTCGACGCGATCTTCGATACGATGCGCATGACGACCCCCTGCATCGTGCTCGACGTGCCGCATCAATGGTCGGCGTGGACCAAGCGCACGCTGGTCGGCGCGGATGACATTCTGATCGTTGCCGAACCCGATCTCGCCAACATGCGCAACGCCAAGAACATGCTGAACGTGCTGAAGGCGGCACGGCCGAACGATCGGCCGCCGCTCTATTGTCTCAACCAGGTCGGCATGCACAAGCGTCCGGAGATCACCACGCGCGAATTCGCCAAGGCGATCGAGAGCCAGCCGATCGCCGCGATTCCGTTCGATTCGAAGCTGTTCGGCACCGCCGCCAATAACGGCCAGATGATCGCGCAGATCTCGGCCAAGCATCGCACCACCCAGATGTTCCTGCAGATTGCGCAGCGCATGACGGGTCATGCCGTGACCAAGCGGACGTCGTTCCTGACGCCGATCATCAAGAAGCTGCAGGGCGCGACGGCCCGCAGGGCGTAAGAGCGGCACAGCAACCGGCCGACTTGATAGCCCATCACGCGCAGCATGCTCTCGGGCTTGACCCGGGAGCGAGTCCTTGGCGGGTCCATCGCGAACCGCTACCAGCCAGTCCGCCTATCCGATGGAAAGCATGAGATCCCGAAGCGGCGTCAACGCCGGATTTCTATTGTCCGGTCGCCAGATCGCGTGAAACTCGGTCCTGACGGCAGGGCCCAACCGGATCGGTCGAAACACGACGTTGTCAAAGCAGGCGTTGCGCGTCTCTTCGGGAACGATCCCGATACCGAGACCTGTGCTCACGAGCGACAGGATGCCCTGCGCCTGGCTCATGAACTGCACGTAGTTCGGTTGAACGCGGGCGACGCGGAATGCCGAGCTCAGCAGATCGTGCATGTAGCGGCCGGCGCTCGAATACATGATGAATGGCTCCCCGTGGATCTGGGCGAGTTGCGGCCGGCGCCGCACGGCCAGCGGATGCGCCAGCGGAAGCGCAAGCGCTAACCCGCTTTGCGTGACGCAGGCCGAGCGAAGATTGTCCTGCACCGGGAGCGGGCGCACGATGCCGATGTCGATCCGGCTGAACGCGAGCGCTTCCCGCTGTTCGATCGAATTGAGCTCTTCGTAGACGAGCTCGATATTGGGAAGCTCGTTGCGCGCCCGACTCGTCAGCCGCGGCAGATAATCGTAGGTCGTCGCCGCCACAAATCCCACGCGCACCGTGCCCGCCGTCGGCTCCGCCGCTTCGCGTGCGATCTTGACCGCGGCCTCGCTGCGCTGAAGCAGATCGCGCGCCTCGGCGAGGAACGCACGGCCAGCCTGCGTCAGCTCGACCGAGCGGCTGGTGCGCGTGAACAGCGGTACCTTGAGGTCGCGTTCGAGCATCTGGATCTGCCGGCTCAGCGGCGGCTGCGTCATGTGCAGGCGCCTTGCTGCCCGACCGAAGTGAAGCTCCGTCGCCACCGCGATGAAGGAACGAAGCTGACCGAGGTCGAACATCAATGCTGATCCGGTATCAATTCAATACAAAAACAAGCTTGGACGAGAATTGATCGGCCGTCTACCAAGATCTGGCTTTCCCGATCCCAACGCTATCGGGCGGGCACAGGGCGCCGATCGGCATGCAACAGCCTGAAAAAGGCCTGCCGATCCCGGGTGAAACGTCAAGCGATCCGAGGGAGGACGGTAGTGGCGGACGGCACACGACCAAAGCGTACCTGCTGCGGCTTCGCTGCCGTGACGTGCGCTGCCTTCACGGGATCGTCGCCGGCCAGCGCACGCCGCGATTGGTCCCGGTGCCTCACCCTTCCAGCCAAACCTGCCGCCTCCGCCGACCAGCGCCTGACGCTGGCCCACGTCTCGTTCTGGAGAATGCCGACATGAACCATATGACCACATCCGGCCGCGTCATTGCGGCCAACCCGCTCGCCGCAGGCCTCACCGTTGGCGAGGCAACGACCGACCGTATTGCGTGGATCAAAACCTCCCTGGTGTTCCTGCCGCTGGCAGCGCCGATCAGCGACGCCAAGGTGCTGACCGGACGGCAAAAGCCGCTGACCGAAATCGCGTTCCTGTTCGCCGAGATCGAGACTGAACAAGGCCACAGCGGCGTCGGCTTCAGCTATTCCAAGCGTGCGGGCGGACCGGGTCAATACGCGCACGCCAGGGAAATCGTCGGCGAACTGATCGGTGAGGATCCCAACGACATCGCCCGGCTCTGGGACAAGCTGGTGTGGGCCGGCGCCTCGGTCGGGCGCAGCGGTCTCTCGACGCAGGCGATCGCGGCCTTCGACATCGCGCTGTGGGACCTGAAGGCCAAGCGCGCCGGCCTGCCGCTCGCAAAGCTGCTCGGCGCGCACCGCGATTCCGTGCGCTGCTACAATACCTCCGGCGGCTATCTCTCGATGCCGATCGAGGAAGTCAAGGAACGCATTTCCATGGCGCTCAACACCGGCATCGGCGCCATCAAGCTGAAGGTCGGCCAGCCGGATCCCATGATCGACCTGCAACGCATCGAGGCCGTCCGCAAGCATATCGGCGACGTGCCGCTCGCAATCGATGCAAACCAGCAATGGGACCGTACGACCGCGCTGCGTTTCGGTCGCATCGCCGAGCAGTTCAACCTCACCTGGATCGAAGAACCGCTTGATGCCTACGACTATGAAGGCCACGCCGCCCTCGCCGCCGAACTCGCAACCCCGATCGCCACGGGTGAGATGTTGACCAGCGTCGACGAGCATTACGAGCTGATCCGGCACAACTCGGTCGACTTCATCCAGCCCGACGCACCGCGCGTCGGCGGCATCACGCCTTTTCTCAAGATCATGGCCCTTGCCGATCACAAGAAACTGCAGCTCGCGCCGCATTATTGCATGGAGATCCACCTCCATTTGACCGCCGCCTACGGCCGAGAGCCATGGGTTGAGCATTTCGAGTGGTCGGAAGCCATGTTCAACGAGACCCTCGAGGTGAAGAACGGCCGCATGATCGTGCCGAACCGCCCCGGCCTTGGCTTCAGCCTCAGCGAGCAGGCCCGCGCCTGGACGCGCGACCACATCGAGGTCGGCAAACGCAAGTAGCGAAGTCGGAAGACCAGTGTCGAAACCGGCCTCCCGGAATCCCGCACAGAAGGAACCAGCATCATGGATGCTCTTTCAGATACGAAAGACCAGATCACGCCGGAGTTGCTCGCGCGGCTCAAGAACGTCTCCTCCGGTTCGCTCACCACGGAGTTGTTCAAGAAAGGGTTGCGCCAGTGTTTTCTCGTCGGCCTGACGCCGATGAATCCGCGAGCCGTCCGCTTCGCCGGCGAAGCGTTCACGCTGCGCATGATCCCGGCGCGCGAGGATATCGACACGATCGAAACGCTGACCCCGCATCCCAATCCGATGAACCTGCAATGGGAGGCCGTCGAACAGATTCCGCCGGGTCACGTGCTCGTCATCGACAGCCGCAATGACCCGCGCGCTGCTTCGGCGGGCGCCATGCTGCCGACCCGCCTGAGGGTGCGCGGCGCAGCGGCGATCGTGACGGACGGGTCGTTCCGCGATGGCCAGGAGCTTGCCGAACTCGATTTTCCCGCCTACGCGCGTCAGGTCACGGCTTCCACGAGGCTGTCGTTCCATCACGTCGCCGACCTCAACGTCCCCGTGAGCTGCGCCGACGTCGCTGTCTATCCCGGAGACGTCATCGTCGGCGATGGCGACGGTGTGACAGTCATTCCCCGCCATCTTGCCGCCGAGATGGCTGACCTCTGCGAAAAGCGCGACGCGCTGGAGAAGTATCTCTCCTACCGCATCAAGGCAGGAGAAAATCTGTACGGCGTCTATCCGCCGACGCCGGACGTGCGCACGGATTTCGAGGCGTGGGTCAAGGCAGGCGCCGATCCGGCCACGGCGACCGTGATTCGAGCGAGGTGAGCGACATGAAGGTGACGCCTGAGACGATGGAAGCGACGATCCGCCGTTATTTCGCGGCCTGCAACGCGGCCGACCATGCCGCGCTCGTGTCCTGCTTCACGCCGGACGCGGTGCATTATTTCCCGCCGGGATTGCCTGAAATTCCGTGGCGAGGCGCCGACATGATCGCCAGGAAGTGGATCTGGTGCGTCGAGAACCTGGGATCGCAATGGACGATCGAAAAGATCCTGTGCTCCTCGACGGCGCCGGAGGCGGTGATCGAATGGACCCACTGGAAGCGCAAACAGGACACCGCGTTGCGCGGCGACGAATGGTACGTGTTCGACAAGACGACCGGCCTGATCGGAGAGATCCGCGCCTATTACGCCGCGCCTGCGGACCCTTCTGTCCCGATCAACGAGTTGGCGGCTTTTGACTATCACGGCCGCGGCTATCACCTCTCCCATGACGACAGTCGCTAGGAGAGAGGACCGCGCCCAAGAGTAACTCATAAAACAAAATACCAGGGGAAGAACGAAATGACTGAGATTTCGAAATGGCGAAGCCTGAACAGGCTGCTTGCGATGGCCGCGCTCTGCGCCACGTTCTGTTCCGGCGACGGCGCGTGGGCCCAAAATTATCCGTCGAGAGGCATTACCATCGTCGTTCCCTTCCCGGCAGGCGGCACCAGCGACACGATGGCGCGCCTCGTTGCACAAGAGCTGAACAAGTCGTTCGGCCAACCCGTCGTCGTCGAAAATCGCGCAGGCGCCAACGGCAACATCGGCTCGACCGCCGTCGCGCGCGCCACGCCCGACGGTTATACGCTGATGCTCTCGGGAGTTGGCACCCATGCGATCAACGCCGGCATTTACAGGAAAATGCCGATCGATCCGGTCAAGGACTTTACCCACATCAGCCTGATCGCCTCCGGAGCCAATGCCATCGCGGTCAATCCCGGCTTTCCGGCAAAAACATTGAAAGGCTTGATTGACTTGGCCAAGAAAGACCCAGGCAAGTACAATTACGCAAGTTCAGGGATCGGCTCGTCCGGCAACATGGCGATGGAGCTGTTCAAGCAGCGCGCCGGCATCAAGATCGACCACATTCCCTACAAGGGCGGCGCGCCCGCAACGACGGACGTGCTTGGCGGGCAAGTACCGATCCTCGTCACCAACGCAGATGCAGTGTTGCCTTACGTGCAATCGGGGGAGCTGCGCATCCTCGCCGTCACAAGCCGCGAGCGCAATGCGTTGTATCCGGATACGCCGACGATAGCGGAGCTGGGCTATGAAGGACTCAACGCCATATCCTGGACGGGAATATCGGCGCCGGCCAACCTGCCAAAAACTCTCGCGACAATATTGCAGCAAGAAATCGCCAAGGCCGTTAACGGCCCGCTCAAGGGCAAGTTGGAGGCCTTGGGTCTCGTGCCCGGAGGCAATACACCAGAAGAATTCACGGAATTCGTCGCCGCCGAAGTTACGAAATGGTCAGCGGTCGCGAACTCAGCGGGCGTGATTGTTGAGTGAATGGGATCAGGTATCCCTCACCTCGATCAGACCTCGCCGACGAGGGGTGATCGCCGTCTTTGGCCCCGTCACGGGCGCGCTGCCTAGTCGGTGCGCCGGGCCGCGGCGATCGGCATCTTGTCGGCCTCGGCCCGCGCGTTCTCCCTGTCCTTCCGCGCCAGCAATCGCTTCAATTGCGTAACATTGGCGGCGGCCTCCGCCGGCGGCAGATCGGCCTTGGCGATCTTTTCGGCCTCGGCAAAGTTACCCTGCAAGCCAACTGCCAGCGCCAGGTTGGCGCGCACGCGCGGATCGCTGCCCGCCATCCGATGAGCGCGGCGCAGCGTCTCCTCGGCCTTGGCCAGATCTTTCGAAAGCACATAGGAGAGCCCGAGATTGGACAACACCGACGGGTGGTCGGGCACAATCTTCAGCGCACTCGCATAATATTGCCGCGCCTCTTCAAATCGGCCGAGCTGGTCCAGCGTGGCGCCCTGTGCCGAGAGCAGCCGCCAATCCGGATCTTCGGGGGTGTGGGCGCGGCCGAGCACGTCGAAGGCCTGCTGGAAATTGCCATTGTCCGCGAGCGCACGGCCGTAGGCGGCGAGCAGCGCCTTGTTGCCGGGATGGGCGATGGAGGCCTGTTCGAGCACCGCAACCGCCTGCGACCGCTGTCCCGTCGCGCGGAGCGCCTTGCCGTATTTCAGTGCAGCGTCGGCATCCCTCGGATTGGCGCGGTAACGTTCCTGATAGGCTTCGATGCCACGGCGCGGATCGATGGCGGGGCCGGTGTCGGCCTTTTCGTCGATCGAGCCGGTGATATCAGACAGTCCCGAGGTCTGGCAGCCGCCGAGCCCCAGCGCCAGGACCATGATGGATGCGCAGGCAAGATGCCGCGCGACGCGGGGCGGATGGGATAACTTCTGGACCATGTAGCGGGACTCACGGCGGGAACTGTCCAGCAGTGTTCCCAGCTTAACCCTAAGTTCAGGTTAAACTCGCCCGCTTTGGCGGTAATCAATGACCATTGCGGGCGCTCCCTGGCCCGCAACGCCCCCGCCCTGAGCCGACGTTACCCCGGGTAAACCTAGTCGAGGAATTGCGCGCCGAGCTCGCAGCCGATCCGCCAGGCCAGCCGGCACTGACGCGGCCGGCCTTCCGAGAAAATCACCGTGAATTCGGGTGGGATTTCGGGATACTCGGCGATGATCTTCACGCCGCCATCGGACATGTCCGTAATCATGCAGTCGCGCGGCAATCCGCCGGTCGCGAACTGTATTTTTGCAAAATTTCTGCACGCACGACGTTCGCTTGCGCGGCGATTCGCTGCCAACATGTCCACCCTGGCCCTTGCTCGATGTGATTCAGTCGAAGGTGGATCAGCTTTACCGAAGAATTGTTGGAATTGGCCTAGCGCGGCGGCGCGCAATGTAATCGATATGTTCGAAATCCGTTTACCGAAACCGGCCCGCTCGCCGACAGCGGAGCCTTCGAAAGGCCGATTAGCCCCGCCCGCGGCAACGCCGCTGCATCGCAATTTTCGGCAAATTAAAGGGTTGATCCCCCCTTGTTAGGCGATAGCCTGATCGCTCGACTCGATTTGGCGGAAACTTGAGCGCATGGGAAGTCTCGTTCTTCTGGATCTGATGGGCGGCGTGGCGTTGCTGCTGTGGGGCCTGCATATGGTCCACAGCGGGATTCTGCGCGCGTTCGGGCCGAACCTGCGCCTGCTGCTGGCAAAGGCCCTGAGCAACCGTTTCTCCGCCTTCACCGCCGGCCTCGGCCTGACCGCGCTGCTGCAGAGCAGCACTGCAACCGCACTGATCACGAGTTCGTTTACGTCGGAGGGGCTCGTCAGCCTGGTCCCTGCCCTCGCCATCATGCTCGGCGCCAATGTCGGCACCACGCTGATCGTGCAGATCCTGTCCTTCAACATCGCCGCCGTCGCACCCGTGCTGTTCATCATCGGCCTGGTCGCCTTCCGCAGCGGGCCGCGCTCACGCATCAAGGATATCGGCCGCGTCTTCATCGGGCTCGGCCTGATGCTGCTGGCGCTGCACATCCTGCTCAATACGCTGGCGCCGGCGGAGAATGTGCCGGGCGTGCGCGTGTTCATGAACGCCATCACCGGCGATCCCGTGCTCTGCATCCTGTTCGCCGCGATCGTGACCTGGCTTGTGCATTCCTCGGTCGCCACCGTGCTGCTGATCATGTCGCTGGCTTATGCGCATTTCATCACGCCTTATGCGGCGCTGGCGCTCGTGCTCGGCGCCAACCTCGGCAGCGCGATCAATCCGATGGTCGAAGGCGCGCGCCGCGACAATCCCGCCAGCTATCGCCTGCCGCTCGGCAACCTAGCCAACCGGCTTATCGGCATCCTGGTGGTCGCGCCGTTCCTGCAGCCGATCGCTGATGTCCTGACCGCGTGGCAGCCCGATGCCGCCAAGGCGACCGCCCTGTTCCACATCGCCTTCAACGTCGTCACCGCCCTCATCTTCATCGGCCTGCTCGACGGCATGGCGCGGCTGCTGAAGCTGGTGCTGCCCGAGCGCGCCAAGGTGACCGATCCGTCAGGGCCGCGCTATCTCGACGAGAGCGCGCTGGAGATGCCCTCGCTCGCGCTGGCGGATGCCGCCCGCGAGGCGCTGCATATGGGCGATCACGTCGAAATCATGCTGCGCAAGGTGATGGCGGCGATGATGACCAACGACCGCGCGCTGGTCGATGAGGTCTCGCGGATGGACAACAGCGTCGACAGCCTCGACGAGGCGATCAAGCTTTATGTCACCAAGCTCACCCGCGGCAGCCTCGACGAGCGCGAAGGGCAGCGGGCGATGGAGATCGTCTCCTTCGCCATCAACCTCGAGCATATCGGCGACATCATCGACAAGAATCTCAGCGAACTCGCCACCAAGAAGATCAAGCGCCGGTTCCAGTTCTCTCCTGAAGGCGCCGAGGAACTTTCGGCGTTCCACAAGCGCACGATGGATTCCCTCCGGATCGCCTTCGGGGTGTTCATGTCGGGCGACCTCAACGAGGCGCGAAAGCTGCTGGCCGAAAAGGCCGCGCTGCGCAATGCCGAGCTCGCCGCCACCGAGCGGCACCTCGACCGTTTGCGCGAGGGCCGGCCCGAGACCATCGAGACCACGTCGCTTCACCTCGACGTGTTGCGCGACCTCAGGCGCATCCACTCGCATATCTGTTCGGTCGCCTATCCCGTGCTGGACGCCGCCGGCGAGCTCGCCGCCCATCGCACTGCCGAAAGCGAATTGGCCGCGCTGCCCGCGCCGGCGCCGAGCCGCTGACCGTCAGCGGTCCAGCGTCTTCGACGCCTTGCCGCGATGCTTGACGATCAGCATGATGTTTCTGATGTAGATGATGGTGGCGGCCGCCTGGCCGACAATGATCACGGGCTCGCGCTTGGCGATGCCGTAGACCAGCGTCATCAACCCACCGCCCATCGAGAAGAACCAGAACGCGATCGGTATCACGCTTCGTCCGGCGCGCTCGCTCGAAATCCACTGCACCAGGAAGCGTGCGGTGAACAGCAATTGCGCGACCAGCCCGAAGGCCAGCCAGAAATCGAACTTGGCGACGAAGACGTCATAGAGATAGTCGCCGAGCGCAGCGCCGTATTGAATCAGCATCAGAGAACCTCGGTCGCAACGGGCGTCGTCTTCTTGCGGCGGATCAACCACCACACGCCGGCGAGATCCATGATCCCGATCCATAACCGGTCAAAGAAGCCGTAGTTGGATACGCCGGAATGGCGCGGGCGGTCGATCACGTCCACGTAAGCGATATCGAAGCCTTCGCGGCGCACCAGCGCCGGCAGGAACCGGTGCAGCCCGTCGAAATAGGGCATCGAGAGGAACACCTCGCGCGGGAATGCCTTCAGTCCGCAGCCGGTGTCGCGGGTGCCGTCGCGCAGGATCGAGTTGCGCACGCCATTGGCGATCCGCGACTGCAGCTTCTTGAACCCGGTGTCCTTGCGCCCGACCCGCTGACCGGCCGCGAGGCCGATGCGCCCGCCGCCCTTTTCGATCGCCGCAATCAGGTCCGGCAGGAACGCCGGATTGTTCTGCCCGTCGCCATCCAGTGTCGCCACGAGGGCGCCGCGCGCGGCCCGCACCCCGCTGCGCACCGCCGCCGATTGCCCTGACGAGGCGGCGTGCTTCAGTTGCCGGAGCTGCGTATGCTGCTTCATGAGCGCCGCCAGGCGGTCGGCGGTCGCATCCGTCGAACCGTCATTGACGTAAATGATCTCATAGGCCCAGCGGCTGCCGAGCGCGCCGACGATTTCCGCAATCAGCGGCGCGACGTTATCCGCCTCGTTGCGCACCGGCACAACGATTGAAACGGCGACCGCATCTCTGTCGGCAGGTGTCAAATCGGTACTCGTCTGGTTGGTTGGGAAGACCCCGGAACCGGGCGTATCGGGCCGTCAGGCGGCGTCCGCTTTTATGGGGCCGAAGCGCCCCGGGCAACCCTTTTGAGACGCCCCGACGAGGGCCCGACAAGGGACACGATGCTGCCGTCGCGCTGGATCGCAAATCCGAGCCGGCGGGCCGCAAACCAGTATCGCACGAACATCGCGCCGATGATGCCGACCAGAGCGCCGGCCACGACGTCGCTCGGATGATGGGCCAGCAGCACCAGACGGCTCGCCGCAATGATCAGGGCGTAGACGGCCATCGCATGGCGCGCCTGTGGCCAGACCACCGACACGGCGAAAGCGAGCGCAAAGGCGGTGGTGGCATGGCCGGACGGAAAGCTGTAATAGGCCGGATTGCCTGCGAAGTGTGAGAAGTGGAACGCGTTGGCTTCGCCGCCGACAAACGGCCGGCCGCGGCCGACGCAATATTTCAGCACTTCGGTGACCAGATTGGACACGACTACCGCACAGAATATGAACTGCAGCCGCGTTCCCAGGCCAAGCAGCAGCGAGCGCCGGATACCATGCAAGGCGGGTGCGGCGATCGCGATTGCGACCAGCAAGACCGCCAGCACCGCCAGCACATATTCGTCCTTGCCGAAATCGGTGAGAATGCGGAGCCACCACAGCGACGGCGTGCCGCGCTTCGGCATCTGGCTGATTTCCCAGGCATCGATCACATACATCAGCACGATGATCGCAGCACCAAGGCCGGCCGACAGCCACAACACGTGGCGCGCCGCGCGGCGGGCGGCTTCGGCGCGCCGCGAATGCGACGGAGATCGCACGAGCTGCGCCAGTGACAGCCACGCCAGCGTGGCGAAGCGCGAAAGATAGTTTTTGGAATCGGCGACAGCAGGGCTCGCGGGCATCTTATTCCGTACCTTCCGAGCGGAAGATAGCGATCGAGATCGCCTTGCCCTGCGAGATATTATAGCCCTCGATCCGCTTCGCCACATTATAGCGCAGCCCGATCGCTTCCGCGCGCTGGACGAAGGCGCGCTCGGTGCGCGATTCCACCAGCGCGAAGCGGCAACTGCCCTGCCCCAGGAAATCGGCCGCGCCGGATCCGTCGGTAAGCAGCGTGCTGGTGCCGGTCATGAAGACGAGGCTCGGCTCGTGAAAGCCGGCGGCGGCGGACTTCGGCCCGACGCAGACCACGTTGCGAAGCGCGCGCGCAATCTCGGCGCTCGGAAACATCGCGGTCAACGACGGCATCACGATGCCGTAGATGGCAACCGCCAGAAACATCGCGGCGACCACGGCATTCAACAGCGAGCGCTCGGCCCGGCTGTCCTCGAACATCCACCACGCGATCAGCCCGAAGATCATCGCCGCCGCCAGGAACGGCCAGGCCGGAAACGCCGGGTAATGCGTCAGCTTGATCGCGCCGATGACGGCGATCACGGCCGCCCCCACGGGAACGACGAACCACCAGGCGGCACCGCGCCTCAGCCAGGACCGCGACAGCACGCGGCGCTCCAGCGCGCCGGCGGTGAGGATCGCAATCGCCGGATAGAGCGGCAGCACATAATGCGGCAGCTTGGTCATCACCGCCTCGAACACGATCCACGACGGCACCAGCCATGCCAGCAGATATTGCGCGCCGGGTTCGCGCCGCGCGCGCCATACCGCCGGCGCCGCCATTCCCGCCAGCGCCGCACCCGGCCAGAACGTGACCCAGAACAGCAGGAGATAAAGACCGGGCGGCGCGCCATGCGATTCCTGCGCGCCGATCTTGCTCAGCATGTCGCCGCCGAGCGAATTGGAGAAGAACGCCTCGCCGGCCCGCCAGAAGATCGCAACGAACCAGGGCAGCACGAGCACCAGTGTCCACATCAGGCCCCAGACCGGCCGCAGCCGCCACAGCCATGCCGCGGAGCGGTCGAGGATCGCGAGCGCTACGATGGTCAGCCCGACGAACATCAGGATCAGCGGTCCCTTGATCAGGATGCCGCCGGCCAGCGCGGTCCAGAATACCGCCGGCGCGGTCCACGGTGGATGCGCCGGGTCCTCACCGCGCTGCCAGGACAGATAGACCCGCGCCATCGCCCCCATCGCGGCAACAACCGTTAACAGCAGCATCGCGTCAGTCTTGGCCAGCCTGGCTTCGGCGCCGAGCAGGACGGAACTGCACATCATCAGGGCCGCCAGCGCCGCCCCGCGCCGCGTGACGAAGGCAAGCGCCGTCCAATAGGTCAGCAGCACCGCGCCGATGGCACCGATCAGCGAGGGAATCCGATAGAGCCAGATGCGGAGCTGCGCCCGCGGCAACCCGAGGGATGAAGCGGTTTCCACCACGGCGGCCTGCAGCCAATAGATGCCGATCGGCTTCTTGTAGCGGACGTCATCCTGGAAGCGGATATCGACGATGTCCCCACTCTCGACCATCTGCTTGGTCGCCTGCGCGAACCTCGCCTCGTCACGGTCGATTGCCGGAATGTTGAAGAAGCCGGGCAGGAAAAGCACGAACCCACACAGCACCAGAAACACGATGGCGCGAAAATGGCTGGCCGTGGCGAAGTCGAACACAAGGGCCACCCTGCGGCCAGAATGCGCAGGTTTTACAGGCTGTTGGCCCGCTCCAAAGCGTGGGGGGTGCAAGGTTTCCACCATGCTGTTCGCATAGTATGAAACCGCACTGCAAACAACACCGCAAACCCCTTAAGTCGTGGTCAACAGAGCGTTTTTCCTCACTGTACCCGGATCACCACGGTATCGGCCGCGCCGGTCGCATCGATCACGGTCAGCCGGGCAAAGCCCGGTCCGGGCGGGTCCACCAGGCGCTGGCGGCGGCTGTCGATCTCGCCGACCGAGGCGCCGTTCAGCATGACGGTCAGCGGCAGTACGCCGCCAGCGACCTTGACGGGCATCGGGGCCGCCTGCCCGTCGCCTGAACGCTCGACATCGATCCGCGAGCCATTCAGGGGGAACTGGATGCGCGGCGTGGCATCGTTGCCGGTCCGGATCAGTTCGCCGACAGGACGGAAGCGCTTGAGCGGCAGCGGCAGTTTGGCATTGCTGGCGATCAGCGCGCCCTTCGGGGCCTTGGGCAGCGCCGCCGGGATTTTTCCGGTGCGTGCAAAGGCGTCGAACAGGATCGGCGCTGCGGCGATGCGGCCGACCAGGCCCGGCACCGGCGCGCCGTCGGGACGCCCGACCCACACGCCGATGGTGATGCGGCCGTCGAAGCCAACCGACCACGCGTCGCGATAGCCGTAGCTGGTGCCGGTCTTGAACGCGATCCTGTTGTGCACGCCGTTTTCCGGCGGCGGCGTGCCGAGCAGCACGTTGCCGACCTGCCAGGCCGCAGTCTGGTCCATCAGCCGCAGCGGCTCGCGGTCGTCGTTGGCCAGCATAATTTCGCGCAACGGCTTGCCCGCGCCAAGCCGCGCCAGCCCGGCATAGAGCTGCGCCAGATCCTGCAGGGTGACGCCGACGCCGCCGAGGCCCATCGCAAGGCCCGGCGCCTCGTCCTTCGGCAGCACGAGGTTGCCGCCGGCCTGCTTCAGCCGCGACGACAGCCGGCTGGAGCCGACGCGATCGAGCAGCGCAATCGCCGGCACGTTCAGCGAGAGTTGCAGCGCCTTGCGCACCGGCACCGTACCCTGGAACGTCATGTCGAAATTTTCCGGCGCGTAGGAGCCGAAGCGGATCGGACGGTCGTCGATCAGGCTCTCGGGATGCACAAAGCCGTCCTCGAAGGCGAGCCCGTAGATGAACGGCTTCAGCGTCGATCCCGGCGAGCGCACGGCACGCGTCATGTCGACCTGCCCGGCACGGCGCTCGTCGAAATAATCCGACGAACCGACGCGCGCCAGCACATCGCCGCTTTCATTGTCGACCGCGATGATGGCGACCGAGATATTCGGCCCCTGCGCCACCGCGCGGTCGCGCGCCAGCGCTTCCAGCGTTTTCTGCAACGTCGAGTCCAGCGTGAGCTTCACCAGCGGCGCATCCTTCAGCGTCGCCTTCGCGGTATCGGAGGAATGCGGCGCCAGAATTGGCATCGGCTTGCGCAGCCGTGGCACGGCGACCGCCTTGGCCTGTGCCGCGTCCTCTTTGGACACCACGCCATCCTCAACCATGCGCGCCAGCACGCGATCGCGCGCGGCGTGCGCGGCTTCCGGATGACGATCGAGCCGACGCCGCTCCGGCGATTGCGGCAGCGCGACCAGAAGTGCTGCCTCCGCAAGCGATAGCCGTTTCGGCTCTTTGCCGAAATAGCCAATCGAGGCGGCGCGGATGCCTTCGAGATTGCCCCCGAACGGCGCCAGCGCCAGATAGAGATCGAGGATTTCGTCCTTGCTGAGTTGCCGCTCGAGCTGAACCGCGCGCACCATCTGGCGCAGCTTGGCTGAGAGCGAGCGTTCGCGCCGCGGCTCCATCAGCCGCGCGAGTTGCATCGTGATCGTCGAGCCGCCGGAGACGATGTGACCGCGTGTGCCGAACTGCAGCGCCGCGCGCCCCAACGCCAGCGGATCGACGCCGCCATGCGACCAGAACCGGCGGTCTTCATAGGCCAGCAACAGTTTGAGATAGCCGGGATCGACCGCGGTCCTGGCATCCACCGGCAGCCGCCAGCGACCGTCGGCCATCGCATAGGCGCGCAGCAGTTTTCCGTTGCGATCGACGATCGTGGTCGAGACTTTTCGCGATTGCTCCAGTGGCAGCGGGCCGAGCGAGACGACCCAGGCCGTGAAGGCGGTGGTGCTCACGATGAGGACGAAGGCGAGAGCTACCGCGATCCGGAAAAAGCGGCGAGGTCCAACACCAGCGTCATGGCCGGGCATAGCCGTCCGAAGGACGGCGTCGCTTCCGCTCGCCTGTGCCCGGCCATCCACGACTTTCTCGCTGGCAATAGAAGACGTGGATGCCCGGGCCATCTGCGCGAAGACGCGCTTCGCGCTTTTGCCCGGGCATGACGAAGACTGTTGCTGGTGCGACGTCTCGCTCATTTCGCCGGACGCACCTCGACTGAACCGGTGCCGGTGCGGCCGTAGCGCGAGGGGTTGTACATGTCCTCGACATAGGCCTGCGGCAGCACGTATTTGCCGGGCGACACTGCGCGCACGATGTAGGCCACCGTGAACACCGACTGGTCGTCGCTGGCGCGGTCGATCGCCGCCGTGAAGCGGTCGTCGCGGAACTCGGTATGCTCGGGCTCCTCGCCGTCCTCGATCCAGTCCAGCGTGCCGCTATCACCCGACGACACCAGCCGCGGGTTGTCGATCTCGAGGCCGGCCGGCAGATAGTCGGCCACCATGATGTGCCCGTATTCCGGCTTGGCTTCGGTGATCTTCAGCACCACGGCGAACCGATCGTTCTGCTTCGCCTTGGTGACGTCGGCGGGCTTGCCGTCGAGCGTGAAATAATTGCGCTCGATCTTGAAGCCGTTCGATGCAGCCGGCTCGGGAGTGACCGGCGAGCCCGAGACCGAGACCACCGCCTGCACTGGCGCGTCGCCGGTATTGGTGATCTTCACCGGCTTGCCGGCCAGCGCCTCGGCCTTGTAGCTGCGATAGACCGCGGCCTTGGCCGGCGCCCCATCGATATCGAGCGTCAGCGTTTCCTTCGACAGCGCGCGCGCGGCCAGCACCATCCACGCATTCTCCTGCGTCGAGGTGTAGGGCGTAAGTCCCCGCGCCGCTTCGACCCGCTGCACGGCCTGCGTCAGCGTCGCCCGCGGCGCATTGCCTTCGCTGGCGAGCGAGACCAGTGCTGCGGCATCGCGCAGCGCCGAACCGTAATCGACGCGGCCGAACTCGATCACGGGTTTCGGCGCCAGCGCATCGAGCGCCGCGCCATAGACCCGCTCCGCCCGCGTCTTGTCGCCGACGAGGGCCAGCGCCGCTGCCAGCTGCGATTTCGCGATTGGAGTCGCGAGGTTCGATAGCTTGGTGTCGGCGAGATAGCGAAGGTCACCGATCGGCGCTGCGCCATTGCGGGCGAGCACGTAGAGGCCGTAGGCCAGATCGCGGCCGCCGTCCTTTTCCGGCTCGTTGGCGTTGACCACTGAGTTCCTGATGCGGTCGAGCGCGTTCTTGAACAGCACGTCCGGCACCGCAAAGCCCTTTTCACGGGCGCGGGTCAGGAAGTCGGTCACATAGGCATCCAGCCAGGCATCGTCGCCGCCGGCCGACCACAGGCCGAACGAACCGTTCGAGCCCTGTCGCGCCAGCAGCCGCTCGATGGCGTCCTTGATGCGCTGGTCGACGGCGGTATCCATCGCCAGATGCGCGCCGGCCGCGAGGTCGTTGACATAGAGCAGCGGCATCGCGCGGCTGGTGATCTGCTCGGAGCAGCCATGCGGATAGCGATCCAGCGCCTTCAAGATCGTCGCCGCATCGAGCGCGGTGGATAGGCCAACCGACAACGACACGCCGCCCGTGCCCGAGACGAGGTCGGAGAACATGTCCGAGGTCAGCGTCAGACTCTCGCCCTTGGCCAATGTCCGGATCGAGCGGCGCGCCAGCACCTGCGTCGCCGCCTTGACGTCGAGCGCATAGTGCCGCGCGAGCGTCAGCCCGTTCGGGCCCTTGATGTCGACGTCGAGATTGGCGGTGCCGGCACCGCCGGCGTCGAGCGCCAGCGACATCGAGGTCCGCTGCTTCGCCGCCAGCTTGACGGTGGTGGCCGGATTGCCCGTCACCTTCACCGGACCGGACGTCTTCACGCTGATGCTGTAGTCGCCGGGCGCGCCCTCGACATTGTCGAGGTCGAAACTCATGGTGCCCTTGTCGCCGTTGAGCAGGAAGCGCGGCAGCGTCGCCGTCAGCACCACGGGATCGCGCACGGTGACATCGATGGTGGCGCGGCCGAGCTTCGTCGCATTCCACGCCACCGCCATCACCCGCGCGGTGCCGGCAAACTCCGGAATGTCGAAGCTGATCTCGGCGGTGCCGTCGGCGCCGACCGTGATGATGCCGGAATAAAGCGCCAGCGGCTTCTGCGTGGGCGGTGAGCCCTGCAGCTCGGCACCAGCGCCGTCGCCGCCGGTCCTGATCTGACCGCGCGTGCCCTGCATGCCGTCGATCAACTGGCCATAGAGGTCGCGAATTTCGGCCGTGAGACGGCGCTGGCCAAGATAGTAATCGTCCGGTGCCGGCGGCTTGTAATTAGTCAAATTGAGAATGCCGACGTCGACGGCGGCGACCACGATCTTGGCGTCCTCGCCGGGATTGAGCCCGCCGAGCTTGACGGGGATCTTCAGGCTTGTGCCGGGCCGTACCAGCGGCGGTGGCGACAGCGCAACGGCAAGCGTACGCGTCTTCTTGTCGATGCCGAACCACTTCAGGCCGATCGCACGCCCAGGCATCCGCAACGCTGCGGCATCGAGCGGACGGCGCAGCGTCGCCAGCACATAGGCGCCGGTGCCCCAATCCTTGCCGACGGTAAGCCTGACCTGCTGGGTGCCTTCCTTCACGTCAACGGTCTGCGTCGTCAGCAGGCGATCGCCGAGCACGTTGACCGTCAGCTTGCCCGCCGTGCGCGCATTGACGGAAACCACCATCGTGTCGCCGGAGGCGTATTCCGGCTTGTCGATGGAAGTCTCCAACAGATCGGGCGTATCGGCGCTGCCGTCGGAGTACCAGCCGACATCGAACTGCACTGAGGTGACCGGACCGTCCGCTTCCGTCGACTTGACGTCGAGACGATAGCGGCCGGGCTCCGGCGAGACCGTCACCCGCGCCGCCTTGTCGGCGGTGAGCGTCAGGTCACCATCTGCGACGCGCTTGGTCGACTTGACCGGCTCATATTCCCAGGACGAGTTCTGGCGATACCACTGATACCGGGATTCCATTTTCAGGAGTTCGTAGCGCAGCCCGTCTCGCGAAAGTTGCTTGCCGTCGGCGCCGACAAAGACGACGTCGAACTCGGCCTTGTCGCCCTCAGCGACGCTCTTGTCGCCGAACAGCGGCTTGATACCGATCAGCGCCGCCTGCGGCGCCACGGGGAGCACCAGCTTGCGCTCAACGGCGCGACCGCCGGTCTCCACCATGCGGATGAAGATCTGCGCCTCCTGCGGGCGGGTCGAGGTCGGCGCCTTGGCCAGCGAGACCGGGAAGGTTGCGATGCCATTGGCGTCGGCTTCGGGCAGGTTCTCGATCGGGGTCCGCTCGTTGCTCGCGGTCTCCTCATCGGCCACGCCGAACTGATAACCGGGATAGCCCGGCCGCCCGGAAGCAGCGGGGGCGACCAGCATGTCGCCTTCAAGCTGCAAACCCGACGCCGGCGCGCCGTAGAGGAACTTGCCGGCGACCTTCAGTTCAACCGGACCTTCAGCCTTGATCATCTTCTCCTTGGCCGAAATATCGAACTCGATCCGCTCCGGGATGTAGTCCTCGACCATGAAGGTGGTTTCGCCGACCGACGAGCCCTTGGGGTCGGTAAAGGCCCGCACCCGCCAGGTCCCGGTCGGAACCGCGGAATTGAGTGCTACGGCCATCGAGCGGCCGCCCGCGCCCTGATCGGGGAGCTGGGCGCGGCGGAATTCGACGCCATCCGGCCGCTCGATCACCAGCGTCAGCGGCCCGCCGGCCATGGCGTTGCCCTGCCCGTCGCGGAGCAGCGCGGTCAGATAGACCGTCTCGTTCGAGCGAAAGACGCCACGCTCGGCATAGACGAAAGCGTCGGCGCCGGGAGGCACGACGCGGCCCGAGACGCCACGGTCGGTGAGGTCGAAGGCGTTGGTCTTCAAGCTGAGGAAGGCGTAGTCGGCCTTGTCGCTCATAACCGTGAGCAAGGCCGGCGACAGGCCGCCCTCGCCGCGCGCCAGGCCAGCCTCGAACAGGACGTGGCCGGCATCGTCGGTCTTGCGCGTCGCCAGGATCTCGTTGTTGCGCGCGACCAGCCGCACCTCGGCCTTCGCGACCACCTCGGTCGACGCCAGCGAGTTGACGAAGACATGAATGCCGTCATTACCGGAAAACGCCGTCAGTCCCATGTCGGAGACGATGAACCACTGCGTTGCCAGCGAGCCGTCATCGTCGCTGCTGCTGCCGGGGCCCTTGGCGGCCGCCGTCATCACATAGACGCCGGGCTGCAGGTCGCGGAGCGCCTGATCGACCGGGAATGCCGTCACCACGTCCTGGTTCAGCGTGGTCGCGGTCGCGAGTTCGCCGGACCAGACTTTTACACCGCGCTCATCGCCGAGAGCGGAGAGCTGGTAGCTGGAAAGCGTCTTCTGGAAATCGCTGTCGACCACCGTGTTGATCAAATTGCGGTCGCCGATCCGGAACACATTGACGTTTACGGCGGGCGTATTGACGCTGACCAGCGGAATGCCACGCTGGCCGGTGCGCGGCAGCACATAGGCGCGGCCGGTGAAACGCACGAACGGCTTGCGGTCGCGGACATAGATGTTGAACTCGGCGGATTTCGGCAGGCTCTCCTTGACCGTGGACGGCAGGCCGGCGCGCAGATTGATGTTGTAGCGCTCGCCATGCTTCAGCCCGCCGACGCAGAGCTGCTTGCCCTCGCTGGTCAGCGCCGGCTTGTCGGTGCCCGCCAGCGCCACGAACGGCGCGAAATCGACCCGCTTGGCGAGGTCTTCGGAGAACTGGAAGCAGGCCCGCGGCGAGGCTCCGTCGGAATCGACGGTGTAATCCAGCAGCCGGAAGCCGTGCTGGTCGCGCATCTTCTCATACTGGCCACGGACCTCGGCGACCTCGCGCATGTCGAGCGACAGCCGCAGAGCATCCAGCGCCGGGCGCCACAGCTTGCGCTCGGACATCGCCCGTCCGAGCACCGCCAGAGCATCGGCCTCCTCGGCCTGGTTGCCGGCGCGCTGATAGGCGAGGTAGGCCGCGGTCGACGCGCGCTCATACAGGAAGGTCTGTTCGCTGGAACTGGCGGCGCGGATCTGGAAGATGGTCTTGGCGAGTTTTAGCCAGTTTGCACTGTCTTCCGGCGTGGTGGCGGCGATCTGGCCGAGGATCTGCAAGCCAACCCGGAAGTCGGAGCGCCTGAAGGCGGCGTCGGCATCGTTGCGCAGCGTGGCGGAGGATTTGGCAACCGGCCCCGCCTCGCTCTTGATCTGGGCCTCCAGCTTGATGGCCGAATCGGCGAGTTCGTCGCGCTTGAACGCCTTGTCCGCGGCCCCTGCCGCCGTCAGGCCAAGCGCCAGCGTTGCGCAAATCACTGTGGCGCGAACCAAACCGATCATGATGGGCTCCTTGCCGCGGGCAGATGCCGCGTAACGAACAAAAAAGGCGCGAAAAGGTGACGGACTGATGACGGTAATGTCGGCTGCGAAAGGGTCGCATGCATGGCGCAAGTCAGTCCAAACGGTCCCGGCCGCCCCGGCCGAGGATAGCCGGCGGGCAGGCCTGTGTCAGGGCGGGCCATGGGAGACAGCCCGCCGTCTGCCTTAGTCGCCAAGTTGAGGAAATCGGTTCGACTGGCTTGGCGGGAAAGCGGATTTTTCATATTGGCAGTGCTAGAGAGGCCTGGAGAGGCCATGGCGATGGCCGGCCGGTCATCGCCCGGACGGTCCCGTAGCTCAACTGGATAGAGTAGCGGATTTCTACTCCGCGGGTTGCAGGTTCGAATCCTGCCGGGATCGCCACTTCCGCTCTGTGCTTCTCCGCAATTTCGACTTCATTCTCGTCTCGGTTTGGATTCGGTCTAAGATGCCGACCGGCAACTGCTTCCCTTGCCCTGACAAAGGATGCGCTCGTCATGCCAAAGAAGGGAATCACGGGCCACGACGAATGGGTCGTCACGGAAGCGCTGGCGACGGCGCTGGTCGCGCTTGAGCAGCTCGAACCGACCCAGCAGTCGCGCCAGCAGATGGACGATATCCGCAAGCTCCTGGCGGCGAACTGCCAGCCGGGGACTCTGAACCTGCATCTCGCCCAGGCCAAGTGCCGGCTGAACCCTCACGGTGATCGGGCCGCCATCTATCGCGAGTACGGGTTTGAGGACTGGGAAGTCTGAAACGCGGCTACCGGCACCTGCGGGAACAAGCGCCCGGCGCTGGTGTTTTTGTCGTTGGGAGAGGACCGCGACAAATTCCGCGAGGAAGTTCTGGAGGATATCAGGATGAAGCTGCCGCAAGCGTTTGCCGCAACGGCGCTGACGATTTTGGCCGCGACGACCGCCCTGCCCGCACCGGCGTCTGCGCAGACCTACGATCCGGCCTACCCGGTTTGCCTGCAGGTCTACCAGGGCTTCGTGGACTACTATTTCGAGTGCGCCTATCGAACGATGGGGCAGTGTCAGGCGTCAGCCTCGGGCCGCTCCGCGCAATGCGTGGTCAATCCCTATTACGGCGGGCCGAATGCCGGGCGCAGCAAGCGCCAGAAGCGGTATCAGCAATATTGATGGCCAGTGCAGTTCGCGGCGCCCACCGGCGCCGCTGCACGAAGGTTCACCAGCCGTACGTGCCGAGCGCGAGCGGCGGCCGCTGAGTCTTGGCCGTGCGCATATCGTCCTGCCTCAGGCAGCGCCGGGCGGCTTCGATCTCGGCATCGCTCGCGCCCTTGTTGCGCGCCCACTGCTCCGCGGCCGGCGCACTGTATTTCGCCACGTAGTAGCGCACGACCGGACATGAAATTCGACGTAGAACACCGGACTGTTCACCCGCAACTCCGGCGCTTGAAGTCCCCAGACACAGCGCCAGCACGCATATCCAACGTAAAGCCATGCGATTCCCCTCTCTGTGTTAGAGAGGCTGGCTTTCACTGATGCATCAAGCCTGTTTGTGGGTTCCGCACATGGAACGGCCGCGGCTGTGTTGAACCCGCAACTGATACGTCTCCGGACGGGCATACTTTCTGCGATCATTAAAATTGATTGTTTACGAATTAGACCGAACCTGATTGCCGCCGGTAGGCAATCCGCCAAGCCGCTGCTTGCCCAGCCCAGGCGTGAACCGGTGGTAGCCGAGCATGGACGTCGAACGCCGAGCCGTCGCACGGACGATGATTTCGAAAAACGCGCTGCTGTTCTTCGATGCGCAGCGCGGCGTTCTCACCTGCCGCGTTCAGGACGTAACGAATTCCGGGGCCGGCATTGAACTCCACGACCTCAATTTGCTGCCGCTGAATTTCGAACTGACCTTCGACAATTTTCACACCATTCGCGAATGCCGCGTGATCTGGCGGCAAGGCGATTTCGTCGGCGTTGCTTTTCAGAACTGATCCGCCTGTCCGTCCATCGCTGTCCTGAGACGCAGGCGCGGCCCGCTCGGCCGGGACAAAGCCGGCCGACGGGACGAGCTGCCCCTGAATTGGAACCAACATCACAGTTCCGCGTCGACTCCCTGCTTTCAATGCCGCTCGGGCTCCACCGGCCGGCAACCCCTGCCGGGTTACCGGCCTGGCGCATCCACCTGCGCCAGCATCATTCGCAATCTTTGATCGGAGTTCAGCATGTCCTGGGATCGACCGTTCGCTCAGCCCGTACCGCTCCCGGCTGGAGCGCCTGCGCGGACGCTGCGAGACGCAGCCGACTACGTCAGGAACCTGCCGCAGTCGGAACGCGATCGTCAGGAATGGCGGCTTGCCGTCCAGATGCTGATCGATGCCGCCGAGGATCGCGGCCCCATGCTGTTCGCGCGCATGGGAATTGTCAGAGCCTTGGAAGCGAGCGTCGAAAGCCCGCCCAGTCCCGAAAATCGGGATCACCCCCTGGCCAAGTTGAACGGAGACCGCGACGCCGACCTATCGAACACTCGTTCGCGTGCGTAAGCGGTGCAGGACACCGAGCGGTATCCGCAGGCGCCGGAGAGCCAAACTGCGGATACCCAACTGCAAGCGCATCGCAACCTACGGCTGCAATTCACCCAAGGCTAGATCTTCCTAGGCTACGTGCCTGATGCGGAAGTCATCGATCCGCTTGCCGGACTTCAACTTTGCAGCGAGCCAACGAGGCGTCTTTCCTCGCCCCGCCCAAGTCTCGGACGGCCGATCCGGATTCCGAAACTTCGGAACGACTGTCGGATATGGCCGCTTTCCTGTCGATGAGCTTGCCCGCTCGCCTTCGCTGCCCTTGAGCTGCTTCAAGCGATCTTCAAGCACGCGCTTCTCAGCAAGCAGCGTCGCTGCAAGCCTGGAAGCGACTTCCTCGTGTAGCGCCCACAATTCATCGGTGGACATCGATTTGAAGTTAGTTCGGTTCACGACCGTCCCCAATCATGATTCGATTTTCGGTTCTCATCGTTTGCAGAAAACATGAGCAGAATAAGGCCGATTCTGAACCTCTTTCAGGCCGAAAAGTTCCAGCCGGTTGGCATCAGCACAGAACGCAACCGTAACGGAGTCTGTTTGTGGACGCACCAATTTTCCTTTTCGCAACTTTTGATTGATCGAACTGATCGCGCACAGTACTCGCGACGAGAGGAATCTAATGGCCTCTCGTTGACGGTTTCCTAATCGCAACCGCGTTCGATCATCGCTGCGAAAGGTTTGCTCCTGCGTGTGCAGGTGCAAACGCGGCATCAGGTTAGCACGCGCCCTTCTCGCCGTGCGATATCATCCGGATTACCCAACTCGGCGCAATGCCGCCCCACCCCCGCCACGCCGGCGCCAAAGTCGAACGAGATCTCCTGCACGCATCGCACCGAGATGTTCAGCACGACCACCGTGCACCCCCGCGCTGGCCACGAGTAGCAAGCGGGCCTCTTGACAGCTTCCAGGTGCGGCCGAAACCGACCTGCTGTTGCCGGCAGGTAACATCGCTCGCGCTTGAATCCGATAGGCTGGTTCTGTTTCGCGCAGCCATTCTTATCGGGAGCGCAACTGGCACTTTGGCCCATGTCTCATGGGCTGAGCGGCCGTAACTACCGCAGGGCGGGCCGTTGGTCCCCCGTGCGATGGGTTGCCCATAATAGCCGAGCGCACGTCTCCCTGGGGTAGGTGACAGGAGCGGCGCCCGGCTATTCGGGCCGCGCGGCGGTGCGGCTCTAACAGGAACTCATTTCTAGCTTAAGGGAACTTTAAAAAGCTTTTGAATCGTAACGATTTTATTTACCGACTCAGTTTCCTGCATGGACGCCAGGAGGGAGGTCAGGCTTAAGGGAACCCAGACGGCGCAAATCGGGCCTGAATGCCTTCGGCGCGAGGAACAGAGTCTATCGGGTGCTGGGCAAGGTCCGGGCCAAGGGCGTGGGCCGCCGATCCCGGCTATTCCTCGGAGACCGCCATGAACGGCAAATCCACGTCAAGAACCAGGCCCAGGAACACGGCAACGCCGCCGATGATCGCCATCAACTCCAGAAGGATGAAGGCGCCCAGCGCACTTATTCCGATTGCCGCTTTTCTCCAGCCGTTCCACATGGAAATTCCCTTAACACCGAAAATCCCCCGGCGGAGCAAAACGCGAACTTATGGCTAATGTGGAACCCGCCATCGGCGGTGTCTTCGCCACAATCGGCGCCCGGTCACCGACATTGAGGTCCATACAAGCCAACTGCCCGCGTTGCCCCCGGCGGGACGTCGAAAGGAAGGCGCGAGGAAAGGATCGGCCGCAAGTTCGTCTACGTCGTGCTGGTGATCGTGGTGCTGCTGAGATCATCAGTTTCTCGGATCGCTGTGATCGTTCCGCGCATGCTCAGCGAGCCATGCGGCGTTCTTCTTCTTTGCGATGCGATGGAGTGCCGATGAAGCGGCCGAACGAGGGAAACGGCCCAGGTATTTGCGATCAAGGAGTAGACGAGGCCCGGAGTGCCTAGGAGTCCGGGCCTCGTGGCCTCCAGTGGTAGCACTCGTCTGATGAACGAGCGCCCTGCCCCCCGCTGCAAGCGACGGCGTTATAGATCGTCGTTAGCTGTGCGGCCAATCCGTACGAGTACGGTGCGCGGCCGTCGCGCGGCGCTGTGTGACAAATTGATCAGCAAAATGCGACATCCCGGATCGCAAAGCGGCCGGCGATGACGCCGGCGCCAATGCGCGAGATCTGTGAAGGATTACAACAACAATTATTCGCCGCCGTCTTACCGCTTATCGAACGGAATATACTGATGATACTCCTTCGGCTCAGAGCTCCGGTATCGCGCGGGCACGGTGCCACGATCGATCGAATGGTCGATTTCCTGCTGCCGGGTCATCTTGGCCGGTTTCTTCTTTTTCGGCGCCGCCTTCTTCTCGGTCGCCGTGGTTTCCGGCGCGGCGGTCGATGATGTTGCAGCCGGCGGGGTCCCACCGCTCGGCGCGCCCTGCGCCAGCGCGGCGCCGGCCGGCACGAGTACCAGAGCCGACGCGGCCGCCACGAGATGAGACAGTTTTCGCATGGGAAACTCCAGCTCCGGCCCGTTCCAGCGCGACCCTATTACGTCCGCAGCCGTCCGCACACCGGGATTTTGGCGAAGCGGAACGTCGCAGCCTGGCTGTGCTTTGCCCGGCTGCAGGTCGTGAATACGAAGGCGAGCCGGCTGCACTGCCAGTCCGGGCCGAGGGCGGCGCTGGCGGCTGGCTCGGGAGAGGACACGCCGGCCACGATGAAGCCAATGAAGGCCAGCGCGAGGATGGCGGCGGTGACAACGAGGTTCTTGCGGGTCCACCAATTGTGGGGCATGGCGGTCGATCCTGTTTCGGAAGTGCCGGAGAATAGGAACGACCCGCCGCGGTTCCTGTGAACTGGTTCACATTACACGGGTTTGTGCGCAGGCCCGCTGGATGCGGAAATTTGTATAACTCGCGTAAATCCGTTGCGGACGCGCAACCCTTGGTCGAGACTGACCGTTCGGGGCGAATCGCCGTGTGCGGGGCGTGCGATGGACGAGCAGGAAGCGGTTTACGACCATAACAGGTACAGGCAATTGCTGGCGGAAGCGGTCGATGAGACCAGGCGGCTCGAGCTGATCGAGATCATGATCCGCGAGAAAGCCCGCGACAGGCTGGAGGCGCAGCGGGTCGCAGATCGGGCAGCGATGACGGCCATGACGGTCGCGCGCGTTCTCGGGCAGAGCGGACGTCGCGGCAGCTTCTAGAGCATGATCCGGACCCGAAAGGCCGCGTTAGCGCAAAGCTTGTAGCGGTTTTCCCTCGCGACAAACGCGGAACGCGTTTGCGCGGAGATCATGCTCAAACAAAAAGATAAAGCGGGATGACATTCGAAGACAAAGTCATCACGCTCTGGGACGGTACCGGTCACCGATCCGACGCAAGCATCATCACCGAGCCGACCAGACCGATCAGCGCGCAGGCGAGCAGGCTATATTGCACGAACGCCAGCTCCAGGCGCGGGGATTCGCTCGCCGTGGCCATCTCGTAGAGCAGCCAGCCTGATGTAAGCCCGCTCATCAGCATCAATTTGGCCCATTTGCTGTTCATGCAAGCCTCCCCTGCTCTACCGGCCCCCTTTCGACGCTGGCATTTTCCCCCGGGTTCACTTACCTAGTCGCATTCCGCGCCCGTGGCGCGTCCAACCCCAAGAGTGAAAGCGACAGGCCTTTTCTATGAGTGGATTCAAGGAACCGAACTTCGCGGATCGCCAGAAGGCCGCGATGCAGGCGCGGCAGAACATTTTGAACAAGTTTCGCGCCCAGCCGGGACCCGACGATCCCGAAGTGAAGCGCCGGCAGGCCGAGCGCGAGGCCATTGCTGCCGCCCGCGCCAAGGCAAAAGAGGCCAAGGAGGCCGAAAAGGCCGAACAGAAGCGTCTGGAAGCCGAGGCCGCCGCGGCGGAAGCCGCCAAGTTAGCGCGCGAGAAGGAAGAAGAAGCCGCCAGACAGGCAGCGCTGGAAGCCGAGCAGAAGGCCAAGCGCGACGCCCGTTACGCCGCACGCAAGAGCAAGGGCAAGAAGCGGTAGGCAAGACGCGTATCGCGGCCTCTTGCCGGCAACAGATGCAGCCCCTGCCCGTCATTCCGGGGCGATGCAAAGCATCGAACTCTGATGTGCAATTGCACATCAGAGGATCTCGAGATTTCCCGGTGCGCAATTTGCGCATCTGAGGTCTGGTCCTTCGGACCATCCCGGGAATAGCGACGGCTCAGTTCTTCTTCATGGCGTCATCTTTTTTCATGCCATCGTGCTTCATGCCGTCCTTCTTCATCATGCCGCCCTCTTTCTTCATCGCGTCCTTGGACATGGACTCCTGCTTCATGCCGTCGCCCTTGCCCATCTTGTCCTGAGCGAAGGTGGCGGGCGCGAACGCAAGGCCGAGTGAAACGAGCGTGGCCGAGAGGATGAGGCCGATACGGGTCGTGGTGCTCATGGGGTGGTCGTCCTTTGGGGTTGGATAGATTCCTCGAAAGCGACATCTGCCGCTTCCCCAACGACGAGTCCGCGACCGGCTTTGTTACCGGCCACATCCCGAAGTTCGTCCGAAGTCACGGTTAGTTGAAGCGGGCAAGTTAATTCGCGGTAACGCTCCGCGGGTGCGTACGCGGCAGCCGATCAGGCTTGCTGAAATCAGGGTTGCCGTCCCGCGCCGCCTCGACCTATCACACCGCCTCAACCTATCAGACGAGAACTGCTTCGGATGACGACCGGCTAACATGGGCTCAGGCCGGTCACCGTCGTCGACCCAAGAATCAAATTTGCAGGGGAGAAACCATGCTCACACGCCGCCATGTCATCGTAACAGCGCTTGCCGCCCCTGCCGTGCTTCGTTTCGGCACCGGCACCGCCCATGCCGCCACGACGCTGAAGATCTCACACCAGTTCCCGGGCGGCACGATCGACAAGGGCGACTTCCGCGACCGGCTGTGCCGCATGTTTGCCGCCGAAGTCGCCAAGCGCTCGGGCGGCGAGATCGCAGCCGAGATCTATCCGAACTCCTCGCTGATCAAGACCAACGCGCAATTCTCGGCGATGCGCAAAGGTGCGCTCGATATCAGCCTCTATCCGATGCCCTATGCCGGCGGCGAATTACCGGAGACCAATATCGGCCTGATGCCGGGTCTGGTCGCGACCTACGACCAGGGCCTGCGCTGGAAGAAGGAGCCGGTGGGCAAGGCACTGACCGATTTCCTTGCCGACAAGGGCATCATCCTGCTGACCTGGGTCTGGCAGGCCGGCGGCGTCGCCAGCCGCTCCAGAGCGATCGTCGCGCCTGAAGATGCCAAGGGGCTGAAAGTGCGCGGTGGCTCGCGCGAGATGGACATGGTGCTGCAGACCGCGGGCGCAGCGGTGCTGTCGGTGCCGTCGAATGAAATCTACGCCGCGATGCAGACCGGCGCCTGCGACGCCGGCATTACCTCCTCCACCAGCCTGATCTCGTTCCGCCTCGAAGAGGTCGCGAAGTCGCTGACCTCCGGCGCCGGCGCCTCCTACTGGTTCATGCTGGAGCCGCTGATGATGTCGAAGGCGATCTTCGACAAGCTACCCAAGAACCAGCAGGATATCATCCTGTCGGTCGGCAGCGAGCTGGAGGCGTTCGGCCGCAAGGGCGCGCAGGACGACGATATCGAGGTCGCCAAGGTCTATGAGAAGGCCGGCGCCAAGGTCAGCCAGCTCGATGTCGCAACCGTCGGCAAGTGGCGTGACATTGCACGCGACACCGCGTGGAAGGACTACAGCGCCAAGACGGCGACGTCGGCCAATCTGCTGAAGCTCGCCAGCGACGTTGCCGCATGATGCATGGTCCGATTCCGGATCAACAGGACCGTTCCGGGGCCGCCACAGGCAACCCGCTCGTGGCGGCGCTCGACCGGGCGCTGGCGCTGTGCAACCGCGTCATCGTGGTCTTTGCCGCGTTCGCGCTGATCGCGGCCTGCGTGATCCTCAGTTACAGCGTGCTCGGCCGCGCGCTGTTCCACAGCGCCAATTACTGGCAGGACGAGGCGGCGGTCTTCCTCCTCGTCGGCGCCACCTTCATGACCGCGGCCTATGTGCAGGGCCAGCGCGGCCATATCGGCATCGAGGCCTTTGTCGGGTTGATGTCGCCGGTCGCCAATCGCATCCGGCTGTGGCTGGTCGATGTCGCAAGCCTGCTGTTCTGCGCCTTCTTCGCCTGGAAGTCCTGGACGCTGGCACATGAGGCTTATGTCGACGGCCAGGTGTCGAACTCGATGTGGTCGCCCCCGCTCGCGATCCCCTATGTGTTGATGGCGCTGGGCATGACGCTGCTGTGCCTGCAGATCCTGTTGCAGATCATTATTCCCTTTGCTGGTGCTTCACGTCGATGAGCGTTCTTGGAATTGGTATCAGTTACGGCGTAGCGACCCTGTTTGCGATGTTTTCCGGCATGCCCATCGCGTTTGCCCTGGGCGCGGTCGCCGTCGTCTTCATGGCGATCTTCATGCCGACGGCCTCGCTCGATACGGTGACGCAGAACGTCTACGAGGAAATGGCCTCGATCACGCTGTTGTCGATCCCGCTATTCATCCTCAAGGGGGCGGCGATCGGCAAATCCCGCGCCGGTCAGGATCTCTATTCGGCGCTGCATGCCTGGCTGCATCGCGTGCCCGGCGGGCTCGGCGTCGCCAACGTGTTTGCCTGTGCGCTGTTTGCGGCGATGGCGGGCTCCTCGCCCGCGACCTGCTCGGCAATCGGCTCGGCCGGCATTCCCGAGATGCGCAAGCGCGGCTATTCCGGTGGCTTTGCCGCGGGGATCATCGCCGCCGGCGGCACGCTCGGCATCCTGCTGCCGCCCTCCATCACCATGATCCTGTTCGCGGTCGCCGCGGAGAAATCGCTGGGCCGGCTGTTCTTGGCCGGCATCGGGCCAGGGCTTTTGCTGGTGACCTTGTTCGGCTTTTACGCGGTATTCCGCTTCCGCAAGGAATACGCCGTGGCGAAGGCGCTCTACGAAAAGAGCGGCACAGAGTCGGCGATCCTGCAGCGCGACGAATTCACCATGGCCGAGCGCTTCACCATGCTGCCGCGGGTGATCCCGTTCGTGTTGCTGCTCACCGGCGTGATGGTCGCGCTCTATGGCGGCTACGCCACGCCGTCGGAAACGGCGGGGCTTGGCGGCCTGCTGGCGCTGGTGCTGATCGCGGTGATCTACACGGTATGGCGGCCGAGCGACCTCTCGCCGATCCTGACATCCACCATCCGCGAATCCACCATGCTGATGATGATCATCGGCATGTCGCTGCTCTATTCCTACGTGATGAGCTATCTGCACATCTCGCAGTCGGCGGCGGAATCCATCGTCGCCATGCATCTGCCACGCTGGGAGTTGCTGGCCGCGATCCTGCTGATGGTGGTCGTGCTCGGCTTCTTCCTGCCGCCGGTTTCGATCATCCTGATGACGGCGCCGATCATCCTGCCGCCGCTGCGCGCCGCCAATTTCGATATCATCTGGTTCGGCGTCGTCATGACCATCGTGATGGAGATGGGGCTGATCCACCCGCCGGTCGGCCTGAACATCTTCGTCATCCGCAACGTCGCGCCGGATATTTCCTTGAGCGAGGTGATCTGGGGCACGCTGCCGTTCGTGCTGCTGATGATGCTGGCAGTGCTGCTGTTGTGCTTCTTCCCGGGGATTTCGACCTGGCTGCCGGACCTTGTGATGGGGCCGGACGGAGGGCGGTAGGTTAACCACCGTCACCCCCGTAGCAGGCGGCCCCACAACGCCTCAGCCAGTGAGTCATAATCACCGTGCAGCGGTACTAGAGGTAGGATAGCCACCAGTCGCTGCGACGTTTTTTGATGCCGGCAAACCATTTGCAAAGCGGATAGAGCGCCGCCACAACCGCAAGCCAGACGGAAAACACGCCCGGGAGGCCGAGGCCGTATCCGTTCGGCTTGTCGGCAGGGAATGGACCAAACAGCCAGCCCGTCTCCGCACCGCTCGCCCACGCGAAGACCACCGCGAGCGCGTGAATAACAAAAACATGAACCACATAATAGAAGAACGGAACGCGGCCGAAGGTGGTGACCCACGCCGCGAACCGGCCGCGCGCGTTCTCAACCGCAGCAAGCAGCAGCAATGTCGGCCCGATCGTCATGGCCAGATACAGCAGCGATGGCGGATATTTTTCGCAGTTGATGAAGGACAGCAACGTCGCAATTGCACCGGCTTGAACGGTCCAGGGCGCGGGGTCGCCGTAGACGTTGCTCGCCCGCAGCGAAACGAAAACGACCACCGCAGCGGTGCCCCATCCAACGAGCCAGCGCGTCCGCTGCGCACGATCGAGCGTGAAGACCGGACCGAGCGCGTAGCCCGCCGCCATCACGCCGATCCACGGGATCAACGGGTAGACGGCGAACCACTTCACGGTGGCGCCGAACTGCAGCAAGGCCGGCTCATGCAGGAAATTCCAGATCGGCGCGGCCGGGCCAAAGGACTCTGCCTTGATGGGATCGAGTAGATTGTGCCCGGCGATCAAGACGAGCGCGATGGCCGCGACCGCACTGCGCGGCAGAAAGACCAGCACGGAGAGCGCAATCATTGACGCGCCGATAGCGAAGATGACCTGGCTGAAGAAGTAACCGAGATCGAAGCTGAAGGTCCAAGCAAAGCGGACGAGCGTGAGCTCGATCAGTACGAGCCAAATCCCGCGCGTGAGCAGGAAGCGGCTGAGCTGCCACGTGCTACGGCCGCGCTCACCGTAGAGGAATGCCGACACACCTGCGAGAAGGACGAAGGCAGGTGCGCAGAAATGCGTGATCCAGCGCGTCATGAACAGCGCGGGATCGGTCACGTCGCGCGGGTTGAATCCACCCGAGGCGAAGAAATCGCGCACATGGTCGAGCGCCATCAACACCATCACCAGGCCGCGCACGAGGTCGACGGAATCGATGCGCGTGCGCGCCGCCGTCTGCCCGGCGATTCCGTTCCTCGCCTGGCCGGTCCAGGACAGGGCTTCCCGTTGCCCGGCTTCGAGACTTGCATTCATGATTTGATCCTCCCAGCGCACAGGTACGGCAAAGGTGCCGCGGGAGTTTCAATCCGGCTGCCGGGGCGATGCTAACGCCCCGCTCGCGCCGCGATCGCGCCGCCGCCCACCACCTGCAGCAAATCCGTCCGCACAGCCTCGATATGCTGCTCCAGGAACCGGCAGGCCTCGTCGATCTCTTTCGCGCGGCACAATGCGATCAAATGGGCGTGCTCCTCTTCGGCTGTCCCCATGGCCTTGGTGTTGGAGAGTTGCAAACGCGTGTAGCGGTCGCTGGTCTGCAGCAACGCCACGACGATCGCCTTGGTGCGCGGCTGCCGCGCGTGCACATACATCGCCATATGGAAGTCGGCGTTGAGCTGCCCCCATTCGCTGACGTTGCGCGCCTTGATCGCCTTCACGAATCGCTTCTGGATATCGTCCAGCCCGGCAAAATCGTCTTCCACAAAGTGCGGCGCCGACTGCGCCAGCAGCCGCGGCTCCATGATCCGGCGGAGGTCGAACACATCGTTGATCTCGTCCAGCGACAGCTCCGAGACGATCGCGCCCTTTTGCGGCACGATCCGCACCAGCCCTTCGGCCTCGAGCTGAAACAGCGCCTCGCGTACGGGAATGCGGCTCACGCCGTAGGTATCGCCCAGCGCATCCTGCCGAAGCTGCGAGCCGGCCGGATAGGTCCCGTCGAGGATCGCCTGCCTGAGCTGGTCGACGATCGCCGCCGACAGCGTCCGGTGCTTCAGAGGGCTTTTCATTTGATCTTCCGTCGTCATCGCCGGCCTTTCTGATCGAGGCGGCACAATTTTCGCACGTCGACGCGGTGCCGACCCAGCAAAAGCTGACAGGGCTCCACAATCTCCATTTGACAGGATTGTATAAATTATACATTTTACAAGTGCACGACAAATTCTGGGGGCAGCGGGGCTCATTATGACCGAGCAGACGATTGCGGATGCGCCGGCGTTCAGCGCCCGGCGGCTCGTTGTCAGGGCCTCGAGCCTGCTGCTCGCTTTCGAGCGCATCGCCTTGATGGGACTGATGTATCTGCTGACAGCGCTGATCCTGGTGAATGTCGTCACCCGCTACTCGCACTTCCCGATCTACTGGATCGATGAATCGGCGGTTTATTGCGTGGTCTGGCTGACCTTCATCGGCGCCTCCGCCATGACGCGGCTCCGGCTCGACTTCGCCGTCTCCATGATGACTGAGCGCCTCTCGGCGCAGTATCAGAAGATCGCCAAGGTCATGGCGACCGGCATGGTGGTGGTGTTCGGCGTCGCCCTGATCATCACCTGCTTCCTCTGGATGGACCCAATCGGTCTTGCACGTGCCGGCTTCGACGCCCGCAAGCTTGCCGCCGAGACCTTCAACTTCCTCTACACCGAGCGAACACAAACGCTGAACTGGCCGACCTGGGTCGTCTACCTGACGCTGCCGATCTTTGCGGTGTCGATGACCGTGCATGGTTTGGCCAACCTGCTCGAAGATCTCGAACTGGTGCCGCGGACGCCGCCGAAAGGCTTCCAGCTCTCCGAGCTCGACGGGGTCAACTGATGATCACGTCGGCTGCCTTTATCGCGATCATGCTGGTCGGCGTGCCGATCGGGCTTTGCCTCTGCCTTGCCGGGTTCGTCTACATCATCGCATCGGGCAATCCGGTGCTGTTCCAGTCCTACCCGCTGCAGCTCTTCGGCGGCGTCGACAGCTACGGCCTGATTGCCATTCCGCTGTTTATCCTGATCGGCGAGATCATGAACGGCGGCGGCATCACGCGACGCATCGTCGACATGGCGATGGCCTTTGTCGGCTCGCTGAAGGGTGGGCTGGCCTACGTCAACATCCTCGCCAACATGTTCATCTCTTCCATCCTGGGCTCGGCCACCGCGCAGGTCGCGATCATGGCGCAGATCATGGTGCCGGAGATGGAGAAGAAGGGCTACGACAAGACCTTTGCGGCGGGTCTGACCGCCTATGGCGGCATGCTTGGGCCGATCATTCCGCCCTCGGTGATGTTCGTCGTCTACAGCGTGCTGGCGCAGGTGTCGGTCAGCGACATGCTGATTGCCGGCATCGTGCCGGGCGTGATCCTGACCGCGATGTTCTGCATTGTCATCGCGCTGATGGGGTACATCTACAATTATCCCAAGGCCGATTATCAGACCCCGCGGCAGCGCCTCGCGACGATCCTGCGGACGTCGCCGACGCTGCTGATCCCCATTGTGATCGTCGGCAGCATTTTGGGCGGGCTCGCCAACGCGACGGAGTCCGCCGCCGTCGGCGCGGTTGCCGCCGCGCTGATCGGAAAATACTGGACCAGGGAGTTCGAGTTCTCACAACTGCCGCAGATGATGCTGCGCGCCGGCATCTACTCGGCGATCGTGCTGTTCCTGGTCGCCGCCGCCGCCGTGTTTTCGTGGGTGCTGATCTTCGGCAAGGTGCCGCAGGAAACGGCAAGCTGGATCCAGTCGGTCGCCAAGGATCCCGTCAGCTTCATGCTCCTTTGCAACGTGATCCTGCTGATCATCGGCACGGTCATCGACGGCATTCCCGGCCTGATCATGACGGTGCCGATCCTCCTGCCGGTCGCGACCGAGATCTATCACATCGATCCGCGCCAGTTCGGTGTCGTCGTGGTGATCAACCTGGTGCTCGGACTGCTGTCGCCCCCCGTCGGTCTCTGCTTCTTCGTTGCGGCGGCGGTGACCGGCGCCAAGCCCGGCAAGATGTTCATGGTGACGCTGCCGCTGTTCGGCATCTCCTGCATCCTGCTGGTGCTGCTCTCGCTCTACCCGTCCCTCTCCCTCGTCCTCATCAAGTAGGTCCAAACCCTCAAGGAGCCCTTGCCATGTCGCTTTCCCGTCGCCGCTTCCTTGCCGCCAGCGCGGCCGTGCCGCTGTTCGCGCCGTCGCTCGCGCTTGCCCAGGCCAAAGAGTTTCGTCTCGGCCTGATCACGCCCAACGGTCATTCCTGGAACAAGGCCGCGCTGAAGCTCGGCGAGGATCTCAAGGCGGCAACCAACGGCCGCCTGACCATGACGGTGTTTCACTCCGGCCAACTCGGCAATGAGCCCGCGATGATGCAGCAATTGCAGTCCGGCGCGCTCGACATGGGCTTCATCCAGGCGGCCGAGCTCGGCTCGCGCGTCCCCCATATCGCCGCGATCAATGCGCCCTATATCGTGCGCTCGACGCCCTCGGTCGCAAAGTTCGTGCGCCATCCGGCGGCGATCAAGCTGTTCGACGTGCTGCCGCAGGAAACCGGGACAATCGGCCTCGGCTGGGGCATCACCGGCATGCGCGCCGTGTTCTCGTCCAAGGATCTGGCGTCATTGGCCGACATCAAAGGCATGAAGCTGCGCATCAACCCGACGCCAGTCTATCGCGATTTCTATTCGTCACTCGGCGCGGCGCCGACGCCAATCCCGACACCGCAGGTGTTCGACGCCATGGCGAACGGCCAGGTCGACGGCCTCGAGGCGGATCTGGAGTTCTCCTGGAACCAGCGCTTCGACAAGGTGTCAAAGGTCATCCTGCAGATGAACGCCGTCTTCATGCCAATGGCTGCCGTCGTCTCCGGCCGCGTCTGGCAGTCGCTGCCGGCGGCCGACCGCGAGCTGATCACCAAGACGGTGAAATCGACGCTCGACGCGCAAATCGACGAACTCGCCGGCAACGAGCCCAAGCTGATCGAGAACTTCAAGAGCGCACCGATCCCGATCCGACAGGTCGACGCCAAGGATACTGAGGCCGTCATCGCCGAGTTCGACAAGATCTGGCTGCCGAAGGCCCCTGTCCTCGCCGAACTGCGCAAGGTTGGCGCGACGCTCTGATCCCACCCACCGCTTTTCACGCCAAAGCCCGGCGGATTCGAATCCGCCGGCATCATTCCAATTGGAGCCAAACAATGAGCCCACGTATCTCCTGGGAAGGCGTCTTCCCGGCCGTTACCACGCAATTCAATAACGACCTCTCGCTCAATATCGATGCGACCGCCAAGGTGATGGACGGCCTGATCCGCGACGGCGTTTCCGGACTGATCGTCTGCGGCTCCGTCGGCGAGAACACCTCGCTGGAGCGGAAAGAGAAGATCGCGATCATGGAGACGGCCAAGTCGGTCGCGGCCGGCCGGTTGCCCGTACTGTGCGGCATCGCCGAGTTCACGACGGCCTTCGCGGTCGAGACTGCCAAGGAAGCGGCACGTGTCGGCATCGACGGCGTGATGGTGATGCCGGCGCTGGTCTATTCGTCGAAGCCGCACGAGACCGCGGCGCACTTCCGTTCGGTCGCCAGCGCGACCGACCTGCCGGTGATGCTCTACAACAACCCGCCGATCTACAAGAACGACGTCACGCCGGATATTCTGGCCTCGCTCGCCGATGTCGAAACCGTCGTCTGCTTCAAGGATTCCTCCGGCGACACGCGGCGCTTCATCGATACCCGCAACATGGTCGGCGATCGCTTTGTGCTGTTTGCCGGCCTTGACGACGTCATCGTCGAGAGCGTCGCGATGGGCGCGGTCGGCTGGGTCTCGGGCATGTCGAACGCTTTCCCGCGCGAAGGCGAGACGCTGTTCCGCCTCGCCAAGGCCGGGCGCTATGCCGAGGCAATGCCGCTCTACGAATGGTTCATGCCGCTGCTGCACCTCGATGCCCGTCCGGACCTCGTCCAGTGCATCAAGCTGTGCGAGCACATCATGGGCCGCGGCACCGCGCTGACCCGCCCGCCGCGGCTGGCACTGCTGCCGCATGAGAAGGCCGAGGTCGAGGCGATGATGGCGAAAGCGCTGAAGAACCGGCCAGTGCTGCCGAACGTCGGACTTAAGGCCGCGTAAGCGGCCTACTTGGCGGCCCGCATCTTCGCGTTCAGCGCCGCCGCGACGCAGGGGCTCGCAACGTTAACAACGTTGCGAGCGTCAGCGTTCGTTACCTCACTCGAAGGACGACGCGTCCTTGCACGCTTCGATCCGCAATGGCGGCCATCGCGTCGGCGGTCTGCTCGAGCGGAAGCACGCGGTCAATGCACGGGTGCAGCTTGCCCTCAGCGACCCATGCCATGATCATGTCTGCTGCCCGCGCTCTTTCGTCGGGAAACCGCTCGGCCCAGGCACCGGTAAATGCACCCACAATCGAATAATTCTTCAAGAGCGGCAGGTTCATTGCCAACGATGGAATCTCGCCGCTCGTGAAGCCGATCGGGATCAGCCGGCCGTTCCAGCGCATGAGGCGCGCGAGTGTCGCAAAGAGGGTGCCACCAACATTTTCGAAGCAGATATCGATGCCTTCGCCACCTGTTAGGCCTTTCACCCGTTCGCGCACGTCCTCGCTTGAATAGTCGATGACCTCGTCTGCACCGTACTCGCGGACGACAGACGCCTTGGCGGCGGACCCGACAGCGGCGATGACCCGCGCACCGAGCAAATGAGCGATCTCAACGCAAGCCAGGCCGACGCCGCCGGCGGCGCCCGTCACGAGCACGGTTTCGCCGGCCTGCAACCTCGCACGATCGACCAAGGCATACCAAGCGGTGACAGAGCCGTGCTGTATTGCTGACCCAACGACGAAATCTGCATTCTCTGGAAGACGGGCACTGTCCGATGCCTTGGCGGTCATGCGCTCCGCAAGACTACCGAACCAAGCCGAGCAGGCGACCCGATCACCGGGACGAAACCGCTGAACGTTTTCGCCGCAGGCGACAACAACCCCGGCGGCGTCCATTCCTGGTACGTAAGGGAGAGCTGGCCGCTTCTGATAGCCTCCGCAAACCATCAGGTAGTCGGCGAAGCTGACGCAGGCCGCATGTACGTCGATCAAGACCTCATCCGCTCCGGGCCGAGGTTCGGCCGCCTCACCGATACTCAACGCCTTGATCCCGTGGAAGCCATTGCAGAGTACTGCGCGCATGGGTTCCTCCGCCCTTAGTGGTCCAGCCTTCCGGCAGTCACCGTTCTCTATGTCTTTCCGAGCTGAACCTGCCGATCGACGGTAATCCAGGTGGCGCGGCCGACCGCAAGCAGGTTCTCCTGTTCGCCAAACAGCGCCGCCTCGGCGATGAGACGCCGGCCCTCGATGCCGGTTTTCCAGGACGTCACCACGCATCGCTCGCCCGGACGCGGTCGCCCCTCGATGCGTACGGAAAGGCGCCCGAGCAGGATCGGCACAACGCTGAAATTCCCGGTTTCGGGGTCGTACTGGGATACGTAGCCGGTCGGACAATCCAGCGCGGACCACACGAACTCCGGAGCAACCAAGCCATCTGCGGCGGCGAGAGAGGCGTCAGGCGTCCAGGGTACAGCAAAGGCTCCGCGGGCGTCTTGTCGGAGAAGCGGCCCGGCGAAAAGCCGCAGGCCGTCGCCAGGTGCCCGGTCAGGTCCGCAAACGAAGCACATCGGCAGCAGGTGTTCGTGCGGTTTGACCGGCGTGCGTTTCGTGGCCTCGATCGCCTCGGCGTAGGTCGCCCTCTCAAGCCGGCTCAGGTCAAGCGTGACGGCCCTGCCGATTGCTATCGTCGCCGTGCCATGGCGTAGCTCCCATTCCCCAGTCCCGACCTCGACGAGACCCAACTCCGTCTCCAGGGGCGGTGGAGCGCGGAGTGTTACTTCCGCAGCACCGGCAATTTGGCGCGCCAGCATCCCACAGACATAGCCGCCGTTGCCCGAATTAGGCGGACCGCGAAAGCGACGCGGGATCGTCATCGTCTGCATGCCATTCTCCGGGCGATACGACAGGATCGCACTTCCACTTTGCCGAACCACGACTCCTTCATTTGCGAAGAACCAAATCAGGGCTCACGAGTCGATCAAAGGCCTACGTGATCGATCGGCATTAGGACCCCAAGCAGAAAAACAGCCTAGTGCAATCTCAACTCGAGACAATGGCACACGCTGAATCGGGCACGTGTTGTTATCCTAGACGTAGGTCGAGATAGCGCGCCGAAGGTTCAAATCTCCTCGATCTTGCTTTCGACACCGGACATCAGCGGACATCCCATCTATGGGTCATTCGCGACCGCATCAGCCATCAGCAAGCCCGGCCGTCTCCGCAATGCCGCCTCTTCGTACAAAGAAGGGCCGTCGTTCGACGAAAAAGCTACTCCGGCAGACAACGGAATTTACCGGTCTATTTCGCGGCCCGCATCTTCGCGTTCAACGCTGCCGCCACGCGGCTGACCGAGGCTCGCAACGTTCACATTAGTGCCGGCTTGATGTCCATGCCTCGCAACGAAAATTCCGCATCGCAGCGATATGATGCGATGTGCCAATAACGGTCACTCCGGCATACCGGCGATCCGGCAAGCCTTCGCCCATTTTTCGATATCTGCAGGTCGACGACGATATGTGAATCCGGAAATGCGCAGGGTTGGGTCCAGTTGCATCGCGCGCGCGCAGACCTCTCGTGCTTCCTCAACCCGGCCAGACATTGCATGGCATGCCATCATGGCAAGATGAGCGCCTACAAATTTTGGTTGCTGGCGCAGGGCAGTTGTCGCCCACGATGAGGCATCCTCGATGCGGCCAGCGGAAAAATAAGCAAAGGCCAGCCCGGTCTGCGCATTGAAGATCAATGGATCCAGCGGGCTCAATCGCAGCGCGATCTTGAATTGCTCGATTGCGGCATCGTCGTTTCCGAGCCAAAGGTTGGCCCACCCACTCCAATATCGCGCGGTAACCAGATTTGCGTCTAGATTTATCGCACGCGAGAGCAGCGCGGCGCCTTCCTCGACCTCATTCGCCACGTAGGCGAGCGCGTGTCCGGCTATTGCAAGCAGCGATGGGTCGTCTTGATCGAGTTCGATCGCTTGCCTCGCGAATCGTCGGGCTTCAATTCGTTCCTGAGCGGCATCGGTGCTCCAACCGAAAGCTTTCCTTTGTATGCAGCAACGAGCGCCGAGCGCGTATGCTCCTGCGAATTCGGGATCGATACCGATCGTAATTTCCGTCAGCTTGAGGGCTTCAACGTGCGCTTCTCTGGTGAATTTATAGATGCTGGCGAGCGCGCGAAGATAATAGTCGTAAGCTCGCAGGCTTTCGGTCGGCTTGCGCTGGGCACGCTCGATTTCGGCGCGCTCCAGTTGAGGAGAGATTGCGCCGATCACGCTGCTTGTCACCCGATCCTGCAGATCGAAGATGTCTTCGAGCGTACTGTCGTATCTGTCTGCCCAGATATGATTACCCGTCGCAGCATCAACGAGCTGCCCGGTGATGCGAACGCGATTACCCGCCTTGCGGACGCTGCCCTCCAGCACGTAGCGAACGCCAAGCTCGCGGCCGACTTGTTTGATGTCGACGGCTTTGCCCTTGTAAGTAAATGTGGAGTGTCGCGCGATGACGAAAAGCGATTTGGACCGCGACAGTCCCGTGATGATGTCTTCCACCATGCCGTCGGCGAAATATTCCTGTTCCGGGTCGCCGCTCATGTTCTCGAACGGCAGGACGGCGATGGAAGGCTTGTCGGGCAGTGCGAGGGGCTGCGCAACCTCGGTCGGCGTTCTTATTGCCGGCGAAGAGCCTGGGCCGATGCGCGCGCGCCAGGCCCGCATCGGTTCGGCAATATTCTTCAGGGATTGCGAACCCATATCCTCCAAGGTGCTCTGAACCTTGCCCCGAACCTGCCGGTGGGCATCGTCGGAAATGCAAATCCCGCCCGGCTCTGCGATCCCTTCGAGACGCACTGCAATATTGACCCCATCACCGAAGATATCATCGTCTGCGATGACAATATCACCGACGTGAATGCCGATGCGAAATTCGATCCGCTTGTCCTGCGACACATCGGTATTTTGCTTCGCCATGCTGTGCTGGATTTCGTCGGCGCATCGGACGGCATCGACGACACTGGCGAACTCAACGAGGGCGCCGTCCCCGGTATTCTTGACGATGCGTCCGTGATGCTCGGCGATTTTTGGATCGAAAATCGTTCTTCTGAGAGCTTTCAGTTGCGACAGCGTGCCTTCTTCGTCGATCCCTATCAAACGGCAAGAGCCCACGACATCCGCCGCCAGAATAGCCGCCAGTCGCCGCTCTACGTGCTCGCTGCTCAAGATGCACCCCCGGGCCTCGGGGAAATCGAATGGTTACATAGCAGGATTCTAGGCCGATGTCCGGCCAGGGGCCGCTCGAAGCCTGTCGTTCGACGAAAAGCTACTCCGGCAGACCGCGGAATTTACCGCTCTATTTCCCGGCCCGCATCTTCGCGTTCAGCGCCGACGCGACGCGGCTGACCGGCGGCCGGCCGATCAGCCGGCTCACGACATTGGTCGCCGCGACCAGCTTCGACATGTCAACGCCGGTCGCAATGCCCATGCCCTCGAGCATGTAGACCACATCCTCCGTCGCGACGTTGCCCGTCGCGCCGGGGGCGTAGGGGCAGCCGCCGAGGCCGCCGGCGGCGGAATCGATCACGCGGCAGCCCTCCTCCATCCCGGCATAGAGATTGGCGAGCGCCTGGCCGTAGGTGTCGTGAAAATGCATGGCGAGATTGGCGATCGGCACGTGGCCTGCCACCGCGCGCAATAGCTGCCGCGCCTTCACCGGCGTGCCGACGCCGATGGTGTCGCCGAGCGAGATTTCGTAGCAGCCGAGGTCCCACAACACTTTTGCGACATCGACCACCGCCTGCGGCTTGATCTCGCCTTCATAGGGGCAGCCAAGCACGGTGGAAATATAGCCGCGCACGCGGACACCATCGGCCTTGGCGCGGGCCAGCACCGGCTTGAAGCGCTCGATCGATTCCGCAATCGAGCAGTTGATGTTAGCGCGCGAAAAACCTTCCGATGCTGCAGCAAACACGGCGATCAGTTTGGCGCCGGCGGCCTGTGAGGCCTCGTAGCCCTTCTCGTTCGGCACCAGCACCGGCAATTCGCATTCCGTATGGTGGCTGACGCCGCGCAACACCTCGGCCGATCCGATCATCTGCGGGATCGCCTTGGGCGACACGAAGGCGCCGACCTCTACCGCCCTAAGCCCGGCGCCGATCAGTGCCTCGACGAAAGCGATCCGATCGGCGACGCTGATCGGGGTCTTCTCGTTCTGCAGGCCGTCGCGCGGGCCGACTTCGACGATCTGGACGTTATCGCTCATGATGCCGCCGCCGGCTCGACTTCGGCAAGCTCGACGCCTTCGCCGACGATATCGCCGACCTTGCACCTGATCTTCTTCAAGACGCCCGCAAAGGGCGCGCGCAGGGTCTGCTCCATCTTCATCACTTCCAGCGTGAGGATCGCCGCGCCTTTCTCCAACGTTGCGCCTTCCTCAGCCAGCAGCGCGACCACGGTGCCCGGCAGCGGCGCCACGATCTTGTCCTCGCCGACCTGCTCCTCGGTCTCGCCGCCGAACGGATCGACCCAATGCAGGTCGAAGCGGCCATGGCGGGTGCGCAGATAAAGCTCGTGGCCCTCGATCACGGCAGTGACCCGCGACTTCATGCCGTCGATCGTCAGATCGAAGCTGCCTTCTTCCGCAGGCGAGATGGCGAAGACGAATTCGTGCTTGCCGATCGACACCATCGATGGCCCGTTGCCATAGTGCAGCGTCACCTTCTGCTCGGCACCCTGCCCCTGGCGAAACGAATACACTCGCTTGCGCTGGCCAACCGGCATCCAGCCAAAGGTTTGCCAAGGCGAATGCGCCTCTCTGCGCGCAGTCTTCTGCTCGTCGTTGACGATGGCGGCGACGGCGGCGCAAAGCTCGAGATCGCCTGCTGTGCCCGAGGCTTCCGTCAGCTTCTTCAGCTCGCGCTCGATGAAGCCCGTGTCGATCGTGTTGGCGCGTACGTTCGGATGCGTGATCAGCGCCGACAGGAACGGGATATTGGTGACGATGCCACGGACGTCGGTCTCTTCGAGTCCACGGTTGAGCCGGTCGATCGCTGCCTGCCGCGTCGGCGCCCACGCGATCACTTTTGCCAGCATCGCGTCGTAATAGGGCGACACCGCATCGCCGTCGCGATAGCCGGAATCGATGCGCAAACCATCGACCGCATCGGGCGTGCGCCAGGTCCTGATCTGGCCGACCGACGGCATGAAGTTCTTCTGCGGATTTTCGGCGTAGACCCGCGCTTCGATGGCATGGCCGTTCAGCCTGATCTCGTTTTGCGCCAGCGGCAGTTTTTCACCGAACGCCACCCGCAACTGCCATTCGACGAGGTCGACGCCGGTAATCAGTTCGGTGACGGGATGCTCGACCTGCAGGCGCGTGTTCATTTCGATGAAGAACACCTCCTTGCCGTCGGAGACGAATTCGATGGTGCCGGCGCCGACATAGTTCACGGCGGCTGCCGCCTTGCGCGCGGCGGCGCAAACGGTTTCGCGCTGCGTGGCGTCGAGCGTCGGCGACGGCGCCTCCTCGATCACCTTCTGGTGCCGGCGCTGCAGCGTGCACTCGCGCTCCCACAGCGAGAGCAGATTGCCATGGCTGTCGCCGATGATCTGCACCTCGATATGCCGGGGATTCTGCACGAATTTCTCGATCAGCATGTGGTCGTCGCCGAACGCCGCCTTGGCCTCGCGCTTGGCGCTGACGATCGCCGCCGCAAGCTCGCCCGCCGAATTGACCACGCGCATGCCGCGCCCGCCGCCACCGGCCGACGCCTTCACCAGCACGGGGAAGCCGATCTTGTTGGCGGCGTCGGCGAGTGTCGCCTCGTCCTGTGCCTCGCCGTGATAGCCCGGCACCAGCGGCACGCCGGCCTTTTCCATCAGCGCCTTCGAGCCGGACTTTGACCCCATCGCGGTCATCATTTCCGCGGTCGGTCCGACGAATACCAATCCGGCTTTCAGACACGCCTCTGCGAATTCGGCATTTTCCGACAGAAAACCGTAGCCGGGATGCACCGCCTCGGCGCCGGTCTGGCGCGCCGCCTCGATCACGCGCTCGATGTTGAGATAGCTGTCACGCGCCCGCGCCGGCCCGAGCAGCACGGCCTCATCGGCCATGGCGACGTGCATGGCGTCGCGATCCGCCTCCGAATAGACCGCGACAGTGCGCAGGCCCATCGCGCGGGCGGAGCGGATGACGCGGCAGGCGATCTCGCCGCGGTTGGCGATCAGTAGGGTGCGAAAACGCCGGTAGAGCTTTGCGCGGTCCATCATCACATCCTGAACAGGCCAAATTTCGTGGGTTCAATCGGCGCATTCGCCGCGGCCGACAATCCAAGGCCGAGCACCAGCCGTGTGTCGGCGGGGTCGATCACGCCATCGTCCCACAGCCGCGCGGTGGCGTAATAGGGATTGCCCTGATGCTCGTATTGCGCGCGGATGGGACTGCGGAACTTGTCCTCTTCCTCGGCCGACCAGCTCTCGCCCTTGGCCTCGATATTGTCGCGGCGGACCTGGCTCAGCACCATGGAGGCCTGCTCGCCGCCCATCACGGAGATACGCGCGTTCGGCCACATCCACAGGAAGCGCGGCGAGTAGGCGCGGCCAGACATGCCGTAATTGCCGGCGCCGTAGGAGCCGCCGATCACGACCGTGAATTTCGGCACGCCGGCGGTTGCCACCGCCGTCACCAGCTTGGCGCCGTCGCGCGCGATGCCGCCCGCCTCGTATTTCTTGCCGACCATGAAGCCGGTGATGTTCTGCAGAAACACCAGCGGAATATTGCGCTGGCAGCACAGTTCGATGAAATGCGCGCCCTTCAGCGAGCTCTCGCTGAACAGGATGCCGTTGTTGGCGATGATGCCGACCGGATAGCCCCAGATATGGGCAAAGCCGCAGATCAGCGTCGTCCCGTAGAGTTTTTTGAACTCGTCGAACTCCGAGCCGTCGACGATCCGCGCGATGATGTCGTGGACGTCGAACGGCTTTCGACCGTCGGCGGAGACCACGCCATAGATTTCCTCGGCCGGAAACAGCGGCGCCCGCGGCTCGCGCATGTTCAGCACTGCCCTGGTGGGCTGCTTCAGCGTCGCCACGATGCGCCGGGCAATCCCGATCGCATGGGCATCGTTCTGCGCGTAATGGTCGGTGACGCCGGAATGGCGGGAATGCACGTCGGCGCCGCCGAGTTCTTCCGCCGAAACCACCTCGCCGGTCGCGGCCTTCACCAGCGGCGGGCCGCCGAGGAAGATGGTGCCCTGGTTACGCACGATGATGCTCTCATCCGACATCGCAGGCACATAGGCGCCGCCCGCAGTGCACGAGCCCATCACGATCGCGATCTGCGGAATGCCCATCGAGGACATCTGCGCCTGGTTATAGAAGATGCGGCCGAAATGCCGCTCATCCGGAAAGATCTCGTCCTGCATCGGCAGGAAGGCGCCGCCGGAATCGACCATGTAGACGCAGGGCAGATTGTTCTGCCGCGCAATGTCCTGCGCCCGCAGGTGCTTCTTCACGGTCATCGGATAGTACGTGCCGCCCTTGATGGTGGCGTCGTTGGCGACGATGACGCATTCACGGCCCGAAATGCGCCCCACCCCGGTGATGACGCTGGCGGAATGGACGTCACCGCCATAGAGGCCGTGGGCGGCGAGCGGCGACAATTCCAGAAAGGCGGTGCCGGGGTCGACCAGCAGGTCGACGCGCTCACGCGCCAGCATTTTGCCGCGCGAAGTATGCCGCTTGCGCGAGGCCTCGCCGCCGCCGCCGGAAACCACCTTCAGCTTGTCGCGAAGCTCCGCCACCAGGCCGCGCATGACGTCGGCGTTGCGGGCAAATTCGGAGGATTTCGGATCGATGGTGGAATGAAGCGGCATGGTCGGCGTTTTCTCTAAATGCTGGAGTGCCGTTAGGATGGCTTCAGGACGGTCGGGACAGCCCCTCGATGAGGATGCGCCAGCCTGTACTATCTTTGCACCGATGTGAAGTTCAGGCGGTCTTTTCGAACAGTTCCCGCCCGATCAGCATGCGGCGGATTTCGCTTGTGCCGGCGCCGATCTCGTAGAGCTTGGCGTCGCGCAACAGCCGCCCGGTCGGGTAGTCGTTGATATAGCCGTTGCCGCCCAGGAGCTGGATCGCGTCGAGCGCGCATTGGGTGGCTTTTTCCGCCGCGTAAAGGATCGCGCCAGCGGCATCCTCCCGCGTGGTCTCGCCGCGGTCGCAGGCCTTGGCCACCGCGTACACATAGGCCCGCGAGGCATTCATGGTGGTGTACATGTCGGCGATCTTGCCCTGCACCAGCTGGAAGGTGCCGATCGGCTCGCCGAACTGCTTGCGCTCGTGCACGTAGGGCAACACCACGTCCATGCAGGCCTGCATGATGCCGATCGGCCCCGCCGCCAGCACCGCGCGCTCATAGTCGAGGCCACTCATCAGCACGTTGACGCCGCGGCCGACCTCGCTCAGCACGTTCTCCTCGGGGACTTCGCAATCCTCGAACACGAGTTCACAGGTGTCGGAGCCGCGCATGCCGAGCTTGTCGAGCTTTTGCGCGGTGGAAAATCCCTTCATGCCCTTCTCGATGATGAAGGCGGTCATGCCGCGCGGGCCGGCGTTGAGGTCGGTCTTGGCGTAGACCACCAGCGTATCGGCGACCGGGCCGTTGGTGATCCACATCTTGTTGCCGTTGAGCACGAAGCGGTCGCCCTT
>NZ_LLXZ01000161.1:0-40560 GCF_001440395.1 Bradyrhizobium jicamae
ACCTGCCGCCGACGGACGAGGCGGAAGCCAGACTGAACACCGTTCGCACCGACATCGAGGGCCATCGCCGCTTCGCCGCGCAGGTGCGCGCCGAGGCCCAGGCGCTGGCGCGCGAAGCCGAGCTGGCCGACCGCCGGGTGCAGGCCATCATCGCCGAGCGCACCGAATGGCAGAACCGCAAGCAGAGCTCGGCCTCGCAGGTCGCCACCGTCGAGGCGCGCATCACCGAAGTGACCGCCGAGCGCGCCGAGCTTGACAACGCGCCTGCCGTGTTCGCCGAGAAGCGCCGCTCGCTGATCAACGAGATCGAGTCCGCCGAGAGCGCCCGCCGCGTCGCGGCCGACGCGCTCGCCGCCGCCGAAAGCGTGATGGCGCAAACCGACCGTGAAGCCAAGGCTTCGCTCGAAGCGCTCTCCTCCGCCCGCGAAGCCTGCGGCCGCGCCGAGGAGCGCATGGAAGGCACCAAGCGCCGGCTTGCCGACATCGAGCGCGAAATCCACGACATGCTCGAAGTCGAACCGCACGCGGTTGCTGCTCTCGCCGAGATCGAGCCGGGCGCGGAACTGCCGCCGCTCGGCGAGATCGAGGAAAGCCTCGAAAAGCTGCGCCGCGACCGCGAGCGGCTTGGCGCCGTCAATCTGCGCGCTGAGGAAGAACTGAAAGAGGTCGAGACCCAGCATACGGCACTGACGACCGAGCGCGACGATCTGGTCGAAGCCATCAAGCGGCTGCGCCAGGGCATCCAGAGCCTCAACAAGGAGGCGCGCGAGCGGCTGCTCGTCTCGTTCGAAACCGTCAACGCGCACTTCAAGCGACTGTTCACCGAACTGTTCGGCGGCGGCGAAGCGGCGCTTCATTTGATCGAAAGCGACGATCCGCTGGAAGCCGGCCTCGAAATCATTGCAAAGCCGCCCGGCAAGAAGCCGCAGACGCTGTCGCTGCTCTCCGGCGGCGAGCAGGCGCTGACGGCACTGGCGCTGATCTTCGCGGTGTTCCTCACCAACCCGTCGCCGATCTGCGTGCTGGACGAAGTCGACGCGCCGCTGGACGACCACAACGTCGAGCGCTTCTGCAACCTGCTCCACGAGATGACCTCGTCGACGGAAACCCGCTTCATCATCATCACGCACAACCCGATCACGATGGCGCGGATGAACCGGCTGTTCGGCGTCACCATGGCCGAACGCGGCGTCTCGCAACTGGTCTCGGTCGGCCTCGACGACGCGGTGAAGATTTTGGATCAGCACGTGGCGTGATACTTGGTCCGTCATTCCGGGGCGATGCGAAGCATCGAACCCGGAATCTCGTGATTCCCCGATGCGCAATTGCGCATCTGAGGTCTGGTCCTTCGGACCATCCCGGAATGACGTGTAGGACGGACGGATAGATGACCTCACCCGACCTCCCCGCTGAGCTGAAAGCCGCGCTCGACGGCAAGCTGCGCGGCTTTTCCCGCAGCGACGCCGCGGGCCGTGCGGCTTCAATCTCGAAGACCTATCGCGGCGGCGGCAACTCCGGCGCAATCCGTTCGGAAACGGACGCACTCGCCTATGCGCTGGCGCGGATGCCTGCGACCTATGCTGCTGTGACAGCCAGCCTCAACGCGCTCGTCGAGATCAGGCCGGACTTCGCTCCCAACAGCTTGCTCGATGTCGGCGCGGGGCCGGGCACGGCGACCTGGGCGGCGGCGGAAGCATTCCCGTCTCTGCAACGCTTTACTCTGCTCGACTCCAACGACGCATTGCGCACGCTGGCGCTCGACCTCATCGCCGACGGCTTTCGCCTGCGTGACGCAAGCTACCAGCGCGGCGAGGCGCGCGCTGCGCTGGTGAATGCGGAGACGGCCGACCTCGTCGTGGCGAGCTACATGATCGGCGAGATCGGCGACGCCGAACAGCGCGCACTTGCCGAACTCATGTGGCAGAAGACCCGCGACACGCTGCTCGTGATCGAACCCGGCACGCCCGCCGGCTATGCCCGGATCATCGCGCTGCGTGCGCAGCTGATTGCGCTCGGCGCGCATGTCGCTGCCCCCTGCCCGCATGACGGCCCATGCCCGCTGCTGCCGCCGGACTGGTGCCATTTCACCCAGCGCCTGCAGCGCTCGCGCGCGCACAAGCAGGTCAAGGGCGCGGAGCTGCCGTTCGAGGACGAGAAGTTCAGCTATGTCGCGCTGACCCATGCGCCGGTCGATCAACGCTTGTCCCGGGTACTGGCGCAGCCGATCGTCACCAAGGTGGAAGTAACGGCCAAACTCTGCACGCCGGAAGGTCTCTCCCTGACAAAGGTTCCCCGCCGCGCCAAGGCAGATTACGCCAATGCCCGGCGCTGGAGATGGGGCGATGCTGTTAATTGAGCCCGTCATTCCGGGCTGGTGCGCTAGCACCAGACCTCAGATGCGCAATTGCGCATCGGGGAATCTCGAGATTCCGGGTCGATGCTTCGCATCGCCCGGAATGACGGCGGAGTGCTCTTGAACTTATCCCGCCCCATTCCCGACTAAAGCCAAGCCCCAAGTTTCCTCCCACCTCGCGGGCGGGCTGCCGCACGCCCCGGTTTTCGTCTAGATTCGCTGTCTTTCGTCCCATTAGGAGTTGTCCGTCATGTCGACCGGCTGGATCGTTCTCGGCGTCATCGTCATCATCGTGCTGTTTGCGTTCGGCGCGTATAACCGCCTGGTCGCGCTCAGCCAGCGCGTCAGCCAGGCCTTTGCCGACATCGACGTGCAGCTCAAGCAGCGCCACGACCTGATCCCGAACCTGGTCGAGACCGTGAAGGGCTATGCCCAGCACGAACGCGGCACGCTCGACGACGTCATCAAGGCCCGCAATTCGGCGATGTCGGCGCAGGGGCCGGCGCAGGTGTCGGCGGCGGAAAACCAGCTCAGCGGCGCGCTCGGCCGCCTGATCGCGCTGTCGGAGGCCTATCCGGACCTCAAGGCCAACGCCAATTTCCAGCAACTCGCCGGCGAACTCTCCGACCTCGAGAACAAGATCGCGGCGAGCCGCCGCTTCTTCAACAATGCCGTCCAGGAATACAACACCGGCATCCAGCAGCTTCCCGCGGCGCTGTTCGCCGGCATGTTCGGCTTCACTCGCAAGGAATTCTTCGACCTCGGCGCCAGCCGCGCCGAAGTCGAGACGGTGCCGAGCGTGAAGTTCTAAAGCTTCAGGGACTCGGCAGAGCAGCCCATCATGGCCGCGTACGGTCTCTACACGCATATCGCATCGAACAAGTTTCGTTCGATGCTGCTGCTCGCCGGCCTGTTCCTGCTGATCTACGTGCTGGTATTTGCCGGCGCGCTGGTGGCGGAAGTGGTGCTCAACAGCGGAGCGTCGCTGAACTATTACCTGACACGCGCCTCGCGCGACCTGATCGCGGCCTTGCCCTACGCCACGATCGTCGCCGCCGTGTGGATCGTGATCGCCTATTTCTTCCACCAGAACATGATCGACGCCGTGACCGGCGGCGAAAGCGTGACGCGGCAACAGCAGCCGCGGCTCTATAATCTGCTGGAAAACCTCTGCATCTCGCGCGGCATCCCGATGCCGAAGCTGAAGGTGATGGACAGCCCGGCGCTGAACGCCTTCGCCAGCGGCCTCAACCGGCGGCAATATTCCATCACGGTGACGTCGGGCCTCCTCAAGGCGCTCAACGACCAGGAGATCGAGGCCGTGCTCGGCCACGAGCTCACCCATATCCGCAATGGCGACGTGCAGTTGATGGTGGTCGCCGTGATCATCGCCGGCGTAGTCGGCTTTTTCGGCGAATTGTTCTTTCGCATGTTCACCAACCTGTCGTGGAATTCCAGCGGCAGCGGCTGGTCGTCGTCGCGTTCATCGTCCTCCTCGTCCGATCGCGACAGCAAGGGAGGCGGCGGCGCGGTCCTCGCCATCATCATCGCGGTGGCGCTGATCCTGCTGGCGTGGCTGTTGTCGCAGGTGGTCAAGCTGGCGTTGTCGCGCTCGCGCGAACTGCTGGCCGATGCCGGCTCGGTCGAACTGACCAAGAATCCCGACGCCATGATCACGGCGCTGCGCAAGATCGAGAACCGCGGCGAGCTCGAAGGCGCGACGTCGGCGGTGATGGAGCTCTGTGTCGACAATCCGCGCGAAGGCTTTGCCGACCTGTTCGCGACCCATCCCTCGGTCGATGCCCGCGTCAAGGCCCTGGTGCAGTTTGCCGGCGGCCGAGATCCCGGCCCGTTGGCCCTGCCGTCCGAGACGGCGAGCGAAGCCGATGAGATCCAGGAATCAGCCAGCGAGCAGCTTCCGCCGCCGCCGGTTCCCCGCGGCCCCTGGAGCGACGCCGGCGCGCCTGCCGGCGTCCCGGGCACCCGTTCGGCCCCCTCGGACGGCCCGTGGGGCCCGCACCGGTAGGCAGCCGCCCCTTTCGCCCGCCGGATTAACGAATTCGGTATGAATAATGGCGATGGCTGTCCAAGAGATTGAATTATCCCTTGTTTCTGCCATGTTCGCGCCCAAAGCAGGGATTGGGGCCTCCCGGTCGCTCCCGCGATCGGAACTGCTGTTCAAGGGAATTTCATGGGAAAGCCAGTCGTGATTGTGGTGGGCGCGGACAAGGGCGGGGTCGGCAAGACGACCGTGTCACGGACGCTCCTGGATTACTTCAGCGCCAACAACGTGCCGACCCGGGCATTCGATACCGAATCGCCGCGCGGCACCCTGAAGCGCTTCCACCCTGACATTACCGAGATCGTCGACATGACGACGACATCGGACCAGATGAAGATCTTCGATACGCTGAGCGCCGGACCTTCGGTGACCGTGATCGACGTCCGCGCCGGACTGCTGTCGCCGGCGCTCGCTTCGCTGCGCGACATCGGTTTCCTCGATGCGGCGAAGGCCGGACAGATCACCTTTGCCGTGTTCCATATCCTGGGACCCTCGATCGCCTCGCTGGACGAAATCGCCGAGACCTCGGGTTTCATGCAGGGCGCCAAATATTTCCTGGTGAAGAACTTCATCAATGACACCCAGTTCTTCCAATGGGACCAGGCGACCTACAACTCCTACTTTCACCGTATCAAGGACGCCACCGACCTCACGATCCCCAAGCTCAACGAAATGGCCTATGAGCAGGTCGAGGTTTCCTCGGTGCCGTTCCTCAAATTCGTCGCCAACAAGGGCAAGGATGATGAGGCCGCGAACTATTCGTTCGTGCTGCGCGGCTACGTCCGGCACTGGCTCGCCAATGTCTGGAGCGAGTTCGACCGCATCAAGCTGACCGATCTCGTCGGCGCCAAATCGACCACGCGCGGCGGCGAAAAATAGTGGCGCAGCCAGCGCGACAGGGCTGGATTAGCCGAGAAATTCCTTTGATATAGCAGGTGATGAGCGCCACACCTGTCTACATCATCTGCTCGCCCCGGCCCCTCGTCGGCAAGACGTTGCTCGCACGACTGTTGAGCGAGTTCCTGCTGCTGAAGAATGGTTCGGTGTGCTCCTTCGACATCAATCTGAAGGAACCATCGCTGCTCGAATATCTGCCGCGCCTCACCGAGACGGCCGATGTCATGGACACCTATGGCAAGATGCAGCTGATGGACCGCCTGATCGTCAACGACGATATCGCCAAGGTCGTCGACCTCGGCTTTCATGCGTTCGACGAGTTCTTCAAGATGATTCACGAGATCGGTTTCCTGAAGGAGGCCGCGCGGCGGGGCGTGGCGCCGACCGTCCTGTTCATGGCCGATACCGACCGCGTTTCCGCCCGCAGCTATCCGACGTTGCGGGAGCAGATCCCGCTGAAAGCGCTGATTACGATCGACAACGAGTATGTGGTGCGCGGCGAACTGCCCGAGGCGATGAGCTTCGGGCGGGTGCTGCGAATATCGGCGCTACCCTCGTTCCTGAAGACCTATGTCGACCGGGTGACCTTTTCCTTCACCGACTATCTGCGCAACGAGCGGGATTCCTCGACCGAGTTGCACCAATGGATCCGCCGGAACTACACCAGCTTTCGCGAGCTGGAGTTCAGCCTGCTCACGCAGTGGCCGTGACGCCGGCTTTATTTTACCCGGATAATATTGACGACGGGGACCCGGTCTGTTAGAGGGCACTTCAGACCCTGAACATTCCCGCGAGGTCCCGTGACATCAGCCAGAAAGGCCGCCATCGCCGCCTACAAGGAGCGGAAGACCTTCGCCGGGATATTCCTGATCCGCTGCAAGGCGACCGCCGAGACATGGGTCGGCCAGACGCCCAATCTCGAAAAAATCCAGAACCGGATCTGGTTCTCGCTGCGCCAGGGCAGCCACCCCTGCCGCAGCCTGCAGACGGCATGGACCGCGCATGGGGTGGACAGCTTCACGTTCGCGGAGTGCGAGCGGCTGGAAGAGGAAGAGACGCCGTATGTCCGCGACGGGCTGTTGAAGGAGCGAGCAGTGCATTGGCGGGAGACGCTCAACGCAGAAGCGGTGTGACGAAGGTCTTCACCCGCCCCTTGAGGCGGCGGGTCGGCTCACATGGAGCGCAGCGCAATGTGAGGCGGGGTGGGATGATCTCTCAACACGGGCACTGTCAGATGCGGAAAGACCGTCACCCCACCTCGGTTCGCATTCATGCGAACCGATCCACGAGCGAGCTTCGCTCGTCTCGGACCCCTCCAGGGGAGGATGAAGGAAACGCACGCCGCTGCACTCATTTGGGCTACGAATATCTCAATGCCCCTCGAACGACATCAGCGTACGTACCGGCACTTCCATCGCGCGCAGCTTGGCGGCGCCGCCCAGATCCGGGAGGTCGATGATGAAGCAGGCGGCGACCACGTTGGCGCCGATCTGGCGCAGCAGTTTTACAGCGCCTTCCGCGGTGCCGCCGGTGGCGATGAGGTCGTCGACCAGGATGACGCGCTCGCCGGGCTGGATCGCGTCGACATGCATTTCCATTTCATCGATGCCGTATTCCAGCGAATAGGCGATCCGCACGGTGGTGTGCGGCAGCTTGCCTTTTTTCCGGATCGGCACGAAGCCGGCGGAGACCTGATGCGCCACGGCGCCGCCGAGGATGAATCCCCGCGCCTCGATGCCGGCAACCTTGTCGATCTTCAATCCCGCCCAAGGCTGCACCAGTTCGTCGACCGCGCGGCGGAAGGCACGCGCGTCCGCCAAGAGCGTGGTGATGTCGCGAAACAGGATGCCCTTCTTCGGGTAGTCCGGAATGGTGCGGACGGTGGCCTTGATGTCGTGATCGAATGTCATCGGTATCTCGCAATCCTCAATTGACTGGTGCATTCAGCCGAAACGCATTCTCGACGATCCGCAGCCCCACCTCGCCACCGAGTGACATCAGCGACTCCGGATGAAACTGCACGCCGCCGACCGGCAGGGTCTTGTGCTCGATCGCCATCGCGACGCCGTCCTCGGTGGTCGCGGTGACTTCGAGTACATCGGGCACGCTGTCGCGCTCGACATAGAGCGAATGATAGCGGCCGATCACGATCTCGTTCGGCAGGTTCTGCATCAAGCGCCCGCCGCGCACCTGGATCCGCGACGGGCGACCGTGCGCGGGCTGGGTGAGCTGGCCGAGCTGGCCACCAAAATATTCGCCGATCGCCTGCACGCCAAGGCAGACGCCGAAGATCGGTAGATTTCGGTCGAGCGCCGTCCCGATGGTCCTGGAGATTGCAAAATCCTCCGGCCGGCCCGGGCCCGGCGAGAGCACCAGCAGATCCCAGTTCTTCTTCAGCATCTCCTGCGCATGCACGTGGCGGACCACGGTGACGTTGGCGCCGACCTGTCGGAAATAATCCGCCAGCATATGCACAAAGCTGTCGTCGTGATCGATCAGGAGCACCTTCCGGCCCGAGCCGGTTGCGTCGGGCGCAAACGTCGAGAGTGGTTTTGGCGCGTCGCCGCGCAGCGCCTGGAACAGCGCGGCAGCCTTGACCTGGCACTCGCGGTCTTCCGCAGCAGGATCCGAATCGAAAAGACAGGTGGCGCCGACGCGCACTTCGGCCAGTCCATCCTTCATGCGGATGGTGCGGATGGTGAGCCCGGTATTGATGTTGCCGTCGAAGTTCACCGCACCGATCGCGCCGGCGTACCAGCGCCGCGACGAGCGCTCATTGTCCTCGACGAACTGCATCGCCCACAATTTCGGCGCGCCCGTTACCGTCACCGCCCAGGCGTGGGTGAGGAAGGCATCGAGTGCATCGAAGCCGGGGCGCAGCATGCCCTCGACGTGATCGACGGTATGGAACAGTTTCGAATAGGTCTCGATCTGCCGCCGCGCGAGGACCTTGATGGTGCCGGGGACGCAGACGCGCGCCTTGTCGTTGCGGTCGACGTCGGTGCACATATTGAGTTCGAACTCGTCCTTTTCCGAGTTCAGCAACTGCCGGATCTGCTCGGCGTCGCCGATCGCATCGACGCCGCGCGCGATCGTGCCCGAGATCGGGCAGGTCTCTACCCGGCGGCCGTCGGAGCGCACGAACATTTCCGGCGAGGCCGACACCAGAAACTCGCCGTCGCCGAGATTCATCAGCGCGCCATAGGGCGACGGGTTGATGCGGCACAGCCGCTGGAACACTTCCGCCGGCGAACGCTCGCAGGGCTCGGCGAACAACTGCCCGGGCACGGCCTCGAACAGATCGCCGCGCGCAAACGCCGCGCGCGCGACCTCCACCGTCGCCTGATATTCGCCGGGCGCGTGATCGGCAAAACCCTGCCGCGGCGTTTTGGCGTAGACGCTCTCGGCGGTGTCGCGCGGCAGACCTTGCGTGGATTTTCCCTTCCAGGAGAAATCATAGCTCAGCACCACGCCGCGGCCGGTGGCGCGGTCGTAAGCCAAGAGGCGATCCGGCACATAGAGCACGATGTCGCGCTGGTCGGCTTCGCGGGCGCGCTTCTGCACGAGGTCCTCGATCTGGAACACGAGATCGTAGGCAAAGGCGCCGAACAGGCCGAGCAGCGGATCGTCATTGGCCGACAAGGCAGCGATGAGATCGCGCACCAGCGACATCACGCTGGCACGTCGGGTGCGCTGATCTTCCTCGACCGGCGCGGCGCCGCGGATGATATGGCCGGCGAGCCGCGTCGGGCTTTTTTCGGAGATGACGACGCAGGGCTCGCGCAGCACGTCGCCCAGGAACGCGATCAGCACCTCGCCGCGCGCGTTCAGCGCGGTCAGCGAGAAGTTCGCGCCGACGGTTTCCAGCACCAGCGGCGGATCGGCAAAGCCGAGGTCGAAACTCTCGTAGCGGCCCGGCACCGTGGTGCCCGAGGACAGCACGACACCACGGCGGCGATCGAGCAGTTCGATCAAATCGTCGAGGCGCTTGGCATTGCCGGTGAACTGCTCGACGACGCGCGAAATCGCCAGGCCGCCGCTGGTCCGGTATTCGCTGTGCTCGGGCAGGGAGAAGGCTGTCCTGTTCATGTGATCCTCTTACGAAACCTCGCCAGGGGGCGCCACACAGGACAAACGAAGGGCAAATAAACAAACCATCGGTCGCACTGCGATGGCGACCTTCGACGATTGAAAAAATGAAATCGCACCGGCCACCTCTTTAGGAGGTGCGCCACCAGAGACGGGAGGGGGTAATGACGGTGCTCATGGGAACCTAATCACCATCCGGCGGGGACGATGTCAAGGGAGGAGCGGGTCGGGCTACCCGCCCCGGGGTCCATCTTTGGGTGTCGGATGGCGTCAAACTTGCGTAGGATTTGAGCAAAGCAGCGGCGCATTTGATGCGCAATGATTGCAGATGGCGGAGGCAAGCGATGGCATTGCTGGGTCTGGGATATGCCGGCTTCGGATCAGCGGACCTCGAGGACTGGCGGCAGTTCGGCACGGGCCTTGTCGGCCTGCAGGCGGTCGAGCGCGGCAATTCGCTGCTGGCGTTCCGGATGGACGACCGCAAGCAGCGCATCGTCATCGACCGCGCGATGGGCGAAGGCACGCGTTTCTTCGGCTGGGAGGTCGCAGACGCTGCCGCACTGGATGCGCTGGCGGCGCGGCTGGAAGCGGCCGGCGTGCATGTCGTGGCCGAGCCGCAGACGCTGGCCGATGCCAGGCGCGTGCGCCGCCTGATTTCGTTCCACGATCCCGCCGGCAACCGGCTGGAGGCATTTTACGACGCCGAGATCGACGACATGCCGTTCGTGCCGGGCCGCTCGATCTCGGGCTTCCGCACCGGTCCGCTGGGGCTTGGGCATGCCGTGCTGACGGTCGAGAATATCGAGCCGGTCATGGCGTTCTATGTCGGCGTGCTCGGCTTCGGTCTCTCCGACTACATCTCAAAACCGTTTCGCGCCTACTTCTTCCACGTCAATGCGCGGCACCACAGCCTCGCACTGATCGAGACCGGCAAAAACGGCATGCATCATCTGATGGTGGAGCTGTTCTCGCTCGACGATGTCGGCCAGTGCTACGACATCGCGCAGACGGAGGAAGGCCGCGTCGGCGTCACGCTCGGCCGCCACACCAACGATTTCATGACCTCGTTCTACGCTCACACGCCGTCGTCCTTCATGATCGAATGCGGCTGGGGCGGCCGCGAGATCGATCCCGCGACGTGGCAGCCGGTGGAGATGCATGACGGGCCCAGCCTGTGGGGCCATGAGCGCGTCTGGCTGCCGCCGGAAGACCGCGCAGTCGCCCGCGAGATGCGGATGCGTGCAGCGGCCTCGGGCCTGCGCGCGCCGGTGCAGGTGATGGAGGGGAATTACAAGCTGATGTCGGGCACGTGCGCGTGGTGGGATGGGGTGCGCGGCCAGGGTTAGTCAGAAGTGTCGCCCAACAACCGGCGTCGTCCCTGCGAACGCAGGGACCCATAACCACAGGGGTTGTTGTTGCGCGAGGTTGTCGAACAGCCTTAAACGATAAGCCGCGGCGTATGGGTCCCTGCGTTCGCAGGGACGACGGCGCCGCAAGCATATGGGACCAAACGAACAGCTCACCTACTCCCGATAACACTCCTGCTCGATCTCCTCGATCAGACCACGCGCCTTCGGCTGCCAGCCGAGTTCGTCTCGCGCACGCTTGGCACGCACGCGGCTGTTGGAAGCCATCGTGTCTTCGGTCGTCCCCTCGCCCCATTCGGCGGCGGCCTCCTGTATCGACATCGCCGTTGGCGGCCCCGCGAAACCCAGCATGCGGTTGATGGCCACGCACGCCTCGCGCATCGAGTTCTCGCCATTCTCGGCGAAATAGAAGCTGCCTGCCGGCGCCTTCTCGATCGCCAGCGCGTAGAGCGTCACGAGATCGTCGATATGCACGTTCGACCAGATGTTCTCGCCGGGTCCGGCATGCGCCGCGTTGCCGCGCTTTCTGGCGAGCTTGATCAGCAGCGGCACCTGGACGCTGTCGCGCCCTGCCCCGTGACCGATGCCGTAGATCAGGCTCGGGCAGACGATGACCGGGCGGCAGCCCTCGTCACGGTATGAAAGGATGAACTCGTTCAGCGCGACCCGCGCCGCGCGCGCGGGCGACGGCGTAACCGGCGTGTCCTCGTCGAACACCGCATCGGTGCGTTCGCCGCGGGCACGGGTGCCGACGATGCTCGATCCCGATGTATGGATCAGCGGCTTGCCGCTTCCGCTGAGCGCATCGAGCAGCGCGACGACGGCGTCCCTATGATCGGCGCTCGCAGCGTTGACCACGATATCGGCGGCCCATGCCGCTTGCGTCAGGACTTCTCCGTCGTCGAGTGTTCCCAGCAAGGGCTGGATACCTCGCGCGCGAACCGCCTCGGCCTTTTCAGGCGAACGAACCAAGCCCGTCACTTGGTGACCGGCGGCCACAAGATGCGCGGCAACCGACCCGCCGATATAGCCCGATGCGCCCGTGCAGAAGATTTTCATTTTACCATTCCTTACCCGCCGTCATTGCGAGCGAAGCGAAGCAATCCATCGCACCACGAGCGGAGACATGGATTGCTTTGTCGCTTCGCTCCCTTGCGCAAACGCTTCGCGTTTGTCGCAGGCAATGACGAGAAAAGCTCTTCAGCCTAACCCAGATGCTTCTTGAAGAATTCCGTCGCCCTTCCCCAGGCCAGCTCGGCGGCCTGACGGTCGTGCACCGATTGGCGCTGCTCGTTGACGAAGGCGTGCTCGGCGTCATAGCGGAAAATCTCGAGCGATTTGCCGGCGGCCTTCATGCCCTGCTCGAAGGCATTGACCACCTCCGGCGTGCACCAGTCGTCCTTGTTGGCGAAATGCGCCTGCAGCGGAATCTTCACGTCCGCGGGCTTCGCCGCCTGCTCCGGCGGAATACCGTAGAACACCACGCCGGCCGCAAGCTCCGGAATTTTGGTGGCGCCGATGATCGTCACCGCGCCGCCGAGACAGAAGCCGGTAAGCCCCACCTTGGCGCCGTTGCGCGACAGATATTGCGCCGCGCCGCGCACCGTCTGCGTGGTGGCGTCCATGAAATCCAGCGAGTTCATCTCCCGGCCGGCCGCATCCGTGTCGTGATACGGCACCACCGTGCCCTTGTAGAGATCCGGCGCCAGCGCATCGAAGCCCGCCACCGCAAAGCGGTCGCACAGACCCTTGATCTGGTCCTGCAGGCCCCACCATTCCTGGATCACGACCACGCCCGGCGCATTGCCGCGCGCCGCATTGGCGAGATAGCCGCTGGCTTCCTTGCCGTCCGGGCGCTTGAAGGTGATGCTGGTACCCATGAGTTCCTCCGCAATGATGTTGGGCCGATTTGGCGGCCATCTTGTCCGCTGTGAGGTCAGGAAGCAATCGGCTGCGCCGCCGGCCGCACGCCCATTTGAAGACAACAAAAAAGCCCCCGCAGGGGCTTTTCCGAAAACGCATGCACCATGAGATCAATGGGCGGAGATCAGTGGGCGTTGGCCCAGACCTTCTTCTTGGTGAAGTACAGGAGCACGGTGAGCAGGATCAGGAACACGAACACCTGCAGGCCGAGCTGCTTGCGCGCCTCCATGTGCGGCTCCGCAGCCCACATCAGGAACGTGGTGACGTCCTTGGCATACTGCGCGACCGTGGCCGGCGCGCCGTCGTCATAGGTGACCTGGCCGTCGCTCAGCGGCTTCGGCATCTTGATGGCGTGGCCGGGGAAGTAGTTGTTGTAGAAGGAACCCGACGGCAGATTGAAGCCAGCCGGCGGCTTGTCCTCATAGCCCTGCAGCAGCGCGACAATGTAGTCCGGGCCTTGCTCCTGATACTGGGTGAAGAAGTCGATCAGGAACTGCGGGAAGCCGCGGCCATAGCTGCGCGCCTTGGTGATCAGCGAGAGGTCAGGCGGAAAGGCACCGCCATTGGCCGCGCGGGCCGCCTGCTCGTTCGGGAACGGCGACGGGAAATAATCGGCGGGCCGACCCGGACGCTCGAACATTTCGCCCTGGTCGTTCGGGCCGTCCTTGACCTTGTAGTCCGACGCGAACGCCTGGGCCTGCGCCACCGAGTAGCCGGGTCCGCCGGCCTCGGCGAGGTTGCGGAAGGCGACAAACGACAGGCCGTGACAGGCCGCGCAGACCTCCTTGTAGACCTTGAGGCCGCGCTGCATTGCGCCGCGATCGAACTTGCCGAACGGGCCTGAAAACGACCACGTCTGCGCCGGCGGCTTGGTGCCGCCTTCGGCAGCGCGGGCGCTGTCAGCACCGCCGAACAGCAGGCCAGCGGCCACCATCAGCGCGATCACGCTCGACACCATCGGCACAGCCTTGCCGCCTGACTTCGCCAGCACGTCGTCGGCGATCGAGTTCGGCACCGGACGGGGCTTCTCGATCCGAGACAGCAAGGGCAGCAAGATCAGGAAATAGGCGAAGTAGAGCACGGTCAGGATACGGCCGACGATGACGTAGATGCCTTCCGGCGGTTGCGCGCCGAGATAGCCGAGGCCGATGCAGACGAGGACGAAGATCCAGAAGAACTGCTTGGCCAGCGGGCGATACTTCGACGAACGCGTCTTGGCGTTATCGAGCCAGGGCAGGAACGCCAGCACGACGATCGCACCGAACATCGCCACGACGCCGGCAAGCTTGTTCGGGATCGAGCGCAGGATCGCGTAGAACGGCAGGTAATACCATTCCGGCACGATATGCGCAGGCGTCACGGCGGGATTGGCCGGGATGTAGTTCTCGGGATCGCCGAGATAGTTCGGCATGTAGAAGATGAACCAGGCGAAGAACAGCAGGAAGCAGGAGACGCCGAACATGTCCTTGATGGTCGCGTAGGGCGTGAACGGCACCGTGTCCTTTTCCGTCTTCGCCTCGACGCCGGCCGGATTGTTCTGACCGGCGACATGCAGCGCCCAGACGTGCAGCACTACCACGCCGGCGATCACGAATGGCAGCAGGTAGTGCAGAGAGAAGAAGCGGTTCAGCGTCGGGTTGCCGACGGCATAGCCGCCCCACAGCAGCGTCACGATGCTCTCGCCGAAATAGGGCACGGCCGAGAACAGGTTGGTGATGACGGTGGCGCCCCAGAAGCTCATCTGGCCCCACGGCAGCACGTAGCCCATGAAGCCGGTCGCCATCATCAGGAGGTAGATGATGACGCCGAGAATCCACAGCACCTCGCGCGGTTCCTTGTACGACCCGTAATAGAGGCCGCGGAACATGTGGATGTAGACGGCGAAGAAGAACATCGAGGCGCCGCAGGCGTGGACGTTGCGCAGCAGCCAGCCGTAGTTGACGTCGCGGACGATGAGCTCGACCGACTTGAACGCCATATCGGCGTGCGGCGTGTAATGCATCGCCAGGATCACGCCGGTCAGGATCTGCACGCCCAGCATGAACGAAAGGATGGCGCCGAAGGTCCACCAGTAGTTCAGGTTACGCGGCGTCGGATACGCCACGAACGAGGAATGCATAAGTCCCATGATCGGGAGGCGCCGTTCGATCCACTTCAAGGCGGGATTGGTCGGCTGGAAATCGGATGGTCCGCTCATTGATGCGATCCTGAGGAAGTAAGACGACGCGACGGATTAAGGGGTCTCGGACTGGCGTCCGAGCCCTTAGCCGATCTGGATTTTGGTGTCGGAAACGAATGTGTAGGGCGGAACCGGCAGGTTGCTCGGCGCGGGTCCCTGACGGATGCGGCCCGAGGTGTCGTAAACCGAACCGTGGCACGGGCAGAAGAAGCCGTCATAGGCTCCCTCATGGGCGATCGGGATGCAGCCGAGATGGGTGCAGATGCCGACCACGACCAGCCACTGGTCATGGCCCGCCTTGACCCGGGACTCATCGCTCTGCGGATCGGGCAGGCTCGCTACCGGCACCTTGCGGGCCTCTTCGATCTGCTTCTTGGTTCGGTGGCTGATGTAGATCGGCTTGCCGCGCCAGAACACCTTGATGTCCTGTCCTTCGGCGATCGGGGTCAGGTCGACCTCAATCGGCGCACCGGCCGCGATCGTCGAGGCATCCGGGTTCATCTGGGAAACCAGCGGCCACACCGTGGCAGCGGCGCCTACGGCGGCGACGGCTCCCGTTGCAACATAGAGGAAATCACGGCGTGTCGGATGGTCCGCCGAAGACGCTGTCGTCACGATTCCAAGCCCTTTCTTGTCTGCAGCCGGCGGAACCGCCCCGGACACGCGAAAGCACGCCCTGAAGGAGGCTGCCGGCGCCCGCGGCCCCCGCGGCGGCAGAAAAACCGCTTTTCCTCCCCCAATCCGGCGGAACAAGCAGTCCAGAATCGTTCTATTGGCACCCTTGCCGTGAGAGCGCAAGCCCGCTATCGGCTCGCAAGCGTGCAATGCACTAAATCCGCGCCCGGCCGTGATTTATTCGAGACATTTCGTTCGCGCCAGCAAAGCCCCGACCCCATGCAGATTGCGCTTTTTCAGCCTGATATTCCCCAGAACACGGGAACGATTCTGCGCCTGTGTGCCTGCCTGGGCGTGGCCGCCCACATTATCGAGCCGGCCGGATTTCCGATCTCCGACCGGCATTTCCGCCGGGCGGGAATGGACTATCTTGATCATGTCGCCCTCACCCGCCACGACTCATGGTCAAAATTCGCGCAATGGCGTAACGAGGCGGGTTGCCGGCTGGTGCTGTTTACCACCAAGGCGGCTGGTTCCTATCTGGATTTCCGCTACGAGAAGGACGACGTCCTGCTGTTCGGGCGGGAATCGGCCGGGGTTACCGACGAGGTCGCCGCCGCGGCCGATGCGCGGCTGCTGATCCCGATCCGACCGGACTTGCGCTCGCTCAATGTCGCCATGGCGGCTGCCATGGCATTGGGTGAGGCAGTGCGGCAGACCGGTTCCGCGATCCAGGCCGATGCGGTTCTCAAGGAGAGAAGGTGAGTTACGCGGTCAAAGAGATATTCCTGACCCTGCAGGGCGAAGGCGCACATGCCGGCCGCGCGGCAGTGTTCTGCCGTTTTGCCGGGTGCAATCTCTGGACCGGCCGCGAACAGGACCGCGCGACCGCCACCTGCCAGTTCTGCGATACCGATTTCGTCGGCACCGACGGCACGCTGGGCGGCCGCTACGCCACGGCGGATGACCTCGCCGACACCATCGCCGGGCAATGGACCGGGGACAATACCAACCGCTATGTCGTGCTGACCGGCGGCGAGCCGCTGCTGCAGGTGGACAGCGCCTTCATCGACGCGCTGCATGCGCGCGGCTTTTCGATCGGCATCGAGACCAACGGCACGATCGAGCCGCCCGCGGGGATGGACTGGGTCTGCGTCAGCCCGAAGGCCGGCGCCGGCCTCGTGGTGCGTCGCGGCCACGAGTTGAAGCTGGTCTATCCGCAGGCAGGCGCTGTGCCGGAAGACTTCGCAGGCCTCGACTTCGAGCGCTTCTCGCTGCAGCCGATGGACGGCCCCGACGTGCTCGACAACACCGCACGCGCGGTCGACTACTGCCTGCGCCATCCGCAATGGCGGCTCAGCCTGCAAACGCACAAGACACTCGGTATCAGATAATTTGGCATCAGACGGGACCTAGACGTTCAAGATGTGGGAACTGACGAAATCATTTCGCTTCGAGGCCGCGCATTCGCTGAAGGGGACGACCTTCGGCGCGGACAGCGAGGAAATTCACGGCCACTCGTTTCGCGCCGAGGTGAGCGTGCGCGGCACGCCCGATCCGGAAACCGGCATGGTGCTCGATCTCGGCCTGCTCGAACGCAGCATGGAAGAGGTCCGGAAGGCGCTCGACCACCGGCTCCTCAACAAGGTCGAGGCGCTGGGGATGCCGACGCTGGAAAACATCTCGCGCTACATCTTCGAGCGGGTCCAGCACGCCGGCAAGATCACCCGCGTCAGCGTCCACCGCGACAGTTGCAACGAGAGCTGCACTTACTTTGGGCCGCAGGGCTAGACTTCACCGTCATTGCGAGGAGCGAAGCGACGAAGCAATCCATTCTTTTCTCGTTGCGCGATGGATTGCTTCGCTGCGCTCGCAATGACGCCGGAAAACTCGGAATTGCATATGGACGTATCCGTCATCGACGATCGCAAGAGGCGCGCAAGAACCTGGTTCGAAACGCTGCGCAACAACATCTGCGCGGCGTTCGAACGGCTGGAGGACGATGCGCCCCCTGCCCTCTATCCCGGCGACGCCGGACGTTTCGTGCGGACGCCATGGGACCGCACCGACCATACCGGCAAGCCCGGCGGCGGCGGCGTGATGTCGATCATGCGCGGGCGGTTGTTCGAGAAGGTCGGCGTGCATTGCTCGACCGTGCATGGCGAATTCGCGCCAGAGTTCCGCGCGCAGATTCCGGGCGCGGCCGACGATCCCAGGTTCTGGGCCTCGGGCATTTCGCTGATCGCACATATGCACAATCCGCATGTGCCGGCGGTGCACATGAACACCCGCTTCGTCGTCACCACCAAGGCCTGGTTCGGCGGCGGCGCCGATCTGACGCCGGTGCTCGACCGCCGGCGCACCCAGCAAGACCCCGATACGCTGGCTTTCCATCAGGCGATGAAGGAAGCCTGCGGCGGATCGAGCAGCGTGGCCGATTACGACAAATACAAGAAATGGTGCGACGAATATTTCTACCTGCCGCACCGCCAGGAAGCGCGCGGCATCGGCGGGATCTTCTACGACTGGCATGACTCGGGCGACTGGGATGCCGACCTCGCCTTCACGCAGGAGGTCGGCCGCGCCTTCCTGAAAATCTATCCCGACCTCGTCCGGCGCAATTTTGCGCTGCCGTGGAACGCCGCCGACCGCGAGGAGCAATTGATCCGGCGCGGGCGCTACGTCGAGTTCAACCTGCTCTACGACCGCGGCACGATCTTTGGGCTGAAAACCGGCGGTAATGTCGATTCCATCCTCTCGTCGATGCCGCCGGAGGTAAAGTGGCCATGATCGCATGATCAGCTTGTCATGACGGATCGCTAGGGTGCGATTCGTCATGCAATCCAAGGAGCAGATCATGGACTTGAAACCGGGCGACGTCGTCATTCTTAAGTCGGGCGGCCATCCTCTCACCGTGGTGGAGGTCAAGGACGGCAACGTCGTGTGTGTATGGATGGGCAATGAAGGCGATCTGTTTCGCGAGACGCTGCCGCTTGCCGTCCTGGAACTCGCCGAGACCGATATGTCCGACGATGAGGATGAAGACGAGGACGACGAGGAAGAGGAAGACGAGGACGACGAAGAGGAAGACGAGGAAGAGGACGAGGGCGACCGCCGCAACAAGGTTGCGTAAGTAATTGACGCCGCCCGGCATTCATGGCCCGGCGGCGTCGTTTTTGCGGGATTGGACCCGGTGCGGCTGATCTGATATTCGCGGCAGATCGGCCACGGTTTCCGGCGGCCATGAGCCTTATGTGAGAACACCGCGAAAACGATGACCGAACTCCCCCGCGCGATGCTGATCGACATGGACGACACCATCCTGTCGGCCTATGGCCGCCCGGAAATCGCCTGGCACAACGTCGCATCCGAATTTGCCGCCGAGTTCGGGCCGCTGACCTCGCAGCAGGTCGCCACTGCCGTTCTGGATTCCGCGCGCAAGTTCTGGGCGGTTGCCGAGGCCGAATGGCGGCTCAAGCTGGACGAGGCGCGGCGCATCACCGTCAGGAACGGATTTACCGCACTTGCTGCAGGCGGCCACGCATTGCCGGAGGAACTGGCAATACGGTTCGCCGACCGCTTCACCGCCTACCGTGAAGAGGAAATGTTCGTCTTCCCTGGCGCGCATGACGCCATCGACGCGTTGAAGGCGCGCGGCGTGAAACTGGCGCTGGTGACGAACGGCGCCGCCGGCACCCAGCGCGCCAAGGTCGAGCGCTTCGCGCTGTCGCACCGCTTCGATCATATCCAGATCGAGGGCGAGCACGGTTTCGGCAAGCCGGACGAGCGCGCCTATCTGCACGCCATGCAGACGCTCGGCGTCACCGCGTCCGACACCTGGATGATCGGCGACAATCTGGAATGGGAAGTCGTGGCGCCGCAGCGGCTCGGCATCTACGCCATCTGGATCGACGTGCATGGCGACGGCCTGCCACCGGACTCCACCATCAAGCCCAACCGCATCATCCGCTCCTTGACGGAACTGCTGCCCCGCGAGCGCTGACAGAGTGCCTGAAGTTCGCCTGAAGTTCGCCTGAAGTTTCCCGGGCGGGAGGCTTCCACACGATCGCGTGTAGTGTGAGCTGGCTCACAGTGCGAAGGCTGGCAATCCCAGATTGTGCCGACGTTGGTTCAAGGTTGAAGTCCGAGGTTGGGGAGTTCACCGATGCCGAACGACGACACGCACAAGCCGCCGTCTGAGGCGGACGACACTGCACCGAAATCCGCCCCGCAGAGGTGGTTCTGGACCACCGTCAAAGGGCTGTCACTGTTCACCGTGCTGAGCGGCCTGTTCACCGTGCTGAGCAGTCTCGCGGTCGGCTATTTCCAGTATCTCAACGCCTATCAGGAGAAGGTGAGCAGCCAGGCCAAGGAAGACATGACTTTGGCGGCGGCAACTTTCACCGATATCTCACACCCGTTCTCCGAAGTGCATGCACTGCAGCAGACGCTTTATGCGGATTTCGCGCGGGCCGTCGGCGAGAAATCCGAGGCGAGTAACAAGACGCTGACCACCAGGAACGCGCTGGCGATTTCGGAGCGTTATGAGAAAGCGCGGATCGAGCTCCGGGAAAATATCGACCTGCTGACGCGAAAGGCCGAAATCTACATCGACTGGGCGAGCGATACCTATCGCGATCCTGCCGAGAAGCGGAACGTCGACGGCGATCCGCTGTCACGACGGGTGTTGCGCGACTACGCCTTCGACTGTTCCGACAAGTTCAATTTTCCGGCCTTCGGAAACGTGCATGCGCCGAACGGCAGCATGCGGCCCAAGGAAGTCGCCGACGACAAATATTGCGCGATCGCCGAGAAACGCGGCGTTGACGAGATGACCAAACCGGAAGACGCGTTCATCCGGATCTGCGCCGGCCCCAACGACAAGGCAGCCAAGAGAATCAACTGGTACAGCGCCAAACATCACGTCCTGACGATGCACTACTGCCTTGAGGCCGCACACAACAAGCTGGCGGCGGCACGGCAATGGGCCGCCGGGAGCGACCGCGAAGCCGCGAGGGAAAGCGATCTCCAGGGAGAGAAGGAGATCAACGCTCAATTGGATGATCTGGCCGGCCGGCTCAACGCATTCAACAGTCTGGCGCTGTACCGGATGGAGCAAATTCGGGTAAAATATCGCCCGGCCGGCCTTTGGTGCAAAGTGCCGTTTGTCTGGAACCTACGAAGCTTGAATTGCTTCCCGATCCGCACGGCATCGCTCACTCGTTGACCGGCTATAGCGTTTTCGAGCGAAGTGGGTACCGGTTCGCGTGAAGAAAACGCGTCAAAACAAGAATCTGGAGCTTCGGTTCTGATTCAATCAGAACCGATAAGCTTCAGTGCCGCAGCGCCGCGGTGATCATGACGAGGCCGCCGACCATCACGGCGGCATCGAGGATCGCGGTGTGGATATGCACCGGCATGCGCTCGACGAAAGCCTTGGCGAAGAACGCGCCGGGGATCGCGATGGCGCCGATCAGGAGGGCAAGGGCCAGCACCTGCGCCGTGACGACGCCGGCCATGCCGAACACGGAAATCTTGATGAGACCGGTCACGACCGAGATCACCGCGTCGGTGGCGATCACCGCGGCGCCCTCGAGGCCGGACGCCATGAGCAGGGACAGCAGGATCACGCCGGAGCCTGACGTGCCGCCGACCAGCACGCCATAACCGAGCGCGCTGACACCGAGACCGGTATCGCCGATCCTGACCTCGCGGCGTTTGGCCAGCCGGCGCAGCGGCACGCTCAGGATCAGCATGCTGCCGATCACGAGCGCCGCGCCGGCGCTGGTCAGCCGCGTGTAACCATAGGCGCCGAGCGCGGTGGTCAGCATGGCGGCGCCGATCACGATCAGCGCGCGGCGTCGATCGGCGTAGCGAAAATACGCCACGAAGCGGCTGATATTGGTGAAGATCGCGGAGATCGCGATGATCGGCACCACCGGCTCGGCACCGACCATCGGCACCAGCACCAGCGGCATCAGCGCGCCGGTGCCGTAGCCGGCCAGGCCGCCGATGACGGAGGCCAGCAGCGCCATGCCGCCAACCAGCACGAGCTGGCCGAGCGAAATGTCAGCGAAGCCGGCGAGAATGTTCACAGCCGGTGATCTCGGGTGAAACGCGCGGCGGCCTGATCGGCGATCGCGGCCAGCGCAGATGGTTCAAGCGGAAAATCCGCGGCCAGCCAGGCGTCTTCCGCCAGCGTCAGCACGTGGCCGAGCGCAGGACCTTCAGCAATGCCGCGCGAGATGAAATCGGCTGCCTTCAGCGGAAATTTCGGCGCGCTCCAGCGCTGCGGCAAGGTGGCGAGGTCATGCCAGGGTGTTGCGCCATTGCCGATGCCGCCGGCCCGCGCCCACGCCAGCATCAGCCGGTCGCGATAAGGATCCTCGCCGAGCCGATAGAGAAGCTGCCGGGCTCGCGCCTCATCCTTGCTGGCGAACCGCCACCAGCGATGGCCCATCGAGTCCAGCGCCTTGGTTTCCGCGTTGGACAGCCGAAGCCGCGTCGAGAGACGCCTGGCGTCCTCGGTGACCGCGACCGTGAGCGCGGCGAGCCGGCGCACGGCGTTCGGCGGCAGATCGAGCGCCCGTTCAGCCGCGATCATCGCCGCGAACGTTCTCGTGTAGGCGACGCCGCCGAAGATCGCCAGCAGCAGTCCGGCATCCGCCATCGCCTGCACCGCGACCGCGGCCCCCTCCGCGACCACCAGCTTCAGCATCTCCATACGCACGCGTTCGGCGGAGAGGCTCGAAAGCCCGGCGCGTCCGTCGATGCAGGCGAGATAGCCGGCACGATCCGGCTCGCCCGCGCCATAGGCGGCATGGATGCGAAAGAAACGCAGGATGCGCAGGTAATCCTCGGCGATGCGCTGGCTGGCATCGCCGATGAAGCGCACGCGCCTGGCTTCGATATCGGCAAGCCCGCCGACATGATCGTGCACCACACCGCCGGCATCGACGGACAGCCCGTTGATGGTGAAGTCGCGCCGTTCGGCGTCGCGGACCCAGTCACGCCCGAACGCAACCTTGGCCTTGCGGCCGAAGGTCTCGGTATCCTCGCGCAGCGTCGTGACCTCGAAGGGGTGGGATTCGACGACCAGCGTGACCGTGCCGTGGTCGATCCCGGTCGGCACGCTCTTGATGCCGGCCGCCTTGGCGCGGCGAACGACCTCGTCGGGCAGCGCCGTGGTCGCAATGTCGATATCGCCGAGGGGAATTTTCAGAAGCGCATTGCGCACAGCGCCGCCGATCACGCGGGCTTCCTCGCCATCGCCGTTGAGCAACGCGAGCACGCGCGCGGCCGGGCCTGACCTGAGCCAGGGCGCGTCCGACAGCACGCGGGCCTGGCTCATTTCTCGACTCCCTGCACCAGCTTGCCGTCTTCGATATGCGCGGGAATGTAGGTCGAATTCGGCGGCGCACCGGAGAACTCCGCCAGCAGGACGAAGCTGATCGCGACGAGGAGCAGCGATCCCAGCGCCAGCTTGGCGACGAGGTGCGCCGGCCAGGAGGAGGACGCGAGCACACCGGAACGGGTGGCAATCAGGAACAGTGCATAGACCGCGAACGGGATCAGGAAAATTCCGACTTCGGTCAGAATCGGACGGATCATGCGAGATATATCCGCTCATAGAGCACGCGCAGAATTCCTGCTGTCGCGCCCCAGATGTAACGCTCGGCGAACGGCATGGCGTAGTAGGAGCGCTCCATGCCGCGGAATTCCTTGGAATGGACCTGATGGTTCTCGGGATTCATCAGGAACGCCAGCGGCACCTCGAAGGCATCGACCACTTCGCCTTCGTTGATCGTAAGCTTGAAGCCGGGCTTCACGCGCGCCACCGTCGGCAGGATGCGAAAGCCGAAGGCGGTGCCGTAAAGATCGAGATAGCCGATCGGCTCGATGAACTCGCGCTTGAGGCCGACTTCCTCTTCCGCCTCGCGCAAGGCAGCGTCGAGCGGCGATTCATCGGTCGCGTCGATCTTGCCGCCTGGAAAGGAAATCTGGCCGGCATGGCTCGACAGATGCGGCGAACGCTGCGTCAGCAACACGGTCGGCTCGCGGTGATCGACCACCGGGATCAAGACCGCCGCCGGGCGCACCGGCTGCTCTTGCGCCACGATTTCAAGCATGCGGTCGTTGCCCGCGTCGCCGGTCCTCGGAACGATATTGGGATCGACCAGGCCGGGCGGGACGTCGAAGTTCAACCGGGTCTTGCTCCGTGCGAAGAACTCCGCCGAATTGATCGGCACAGCCTCCATCTTTTTCAGCATCGGCTCGTTCAAACCGCGTCCCTCACCTGCTTCGCATCCGCCATCGCAAAGAACTCGCCGCCCGACTCGACGCCGAACATCGGCTGGCCATCGACCATCCGCTCTTCGCCCATGTCAACCAGATCGTAATAGAGCGCGCGCGTCACCTTCGCCCACAGATCGGCACGGACATGCAGGTAAGGCGTCAGCCCGCCATCGGCGGCCATCTCGAACCGCAGGCGATGGTCGGAATCGCATGGCACCCAGTCGTCAACGTTGGTGCGAAAGCGCAGCAGCCGGCCATGATCGCCGACCTCCTTTTGCATCTCGACCGCCAGAAACGGCGCATCATCGACGCGGATGCCGACCTTCTCGACGGGGGTCACGAGAAAGTGCTTGCCGTCCTCGCGCTTGAGGATGGTCGAGAACAGCCGCACCAACGCCGGCCGCCCGATGGGCGTCCCCAAATAGAACCACGTACCATCGCCGGCGATTCGCATGTCGAGATCGCCGCAGAACGGCGGATTCCACAGATGGACCGGAGGTAGCCCCTTCCCAGCCGGGGCGGCGTTGGCGGCTTCCCTCGCCGCGACAGTTAGTCCTTCGAGGCCCTGAGCGCCGGTTTGCCCTTGCTTCGCCATTGTTTGCCCTGAGTCTAGCGCTCGATCTGGCACGATTGGTGCACGCATACCGAGATATGTGTTCCCGACGATTTGCGTCCGTACTAATGCGGATCAAGTCGCCATATCGTGATGCCGTTCATACCCCAAAGTATCGATAATGTGGGGATAGTTTAATTCAGCGAATGCATGGCCTTTGCACAGGTTTAGCATGGGTTCGTGGCATGACGACGCAACCAGCGGTGTCATGAGCGGTTAGAGGGTTGAAGGAGAAAGACATGGCGAGTGCAGACGGTGTCGAGAAACTCGAGGACGCGATCGTCCGGTCGGCGGAGCAGGTCGCCGGCCAGATTCGCACCGCGAAAGAGGCTATCTCCACCGTCATTTTCGGCCAGGACCGGGTGATTGAAAATACCCTGGTAACGATCCTGTCCGGCGGCCACGCCCTTCTGATCGGTGTTCCCGGCCTCGCCAAGACGAAGCTGGTCGAAACCCTGGGCATCACGCTCGGGCTGGACGCCAAGCGCATCCAGTTCACGCCGGACCTGATGCCGTCGGACATTCTCGGCGCCGAGGTGCTGGATGAGAGCCAATCCGGCAAGCGGTCGTTCCGCTTCATCTCCGGGCCGGTGTTCGCCCAACTGCTGATGGCCGACGAAATCAACCGCGCCAGCCCGCGTACGCAATCGGCGCTGCTGCAAGCCATGCAGGAACAGCACATCACCGTTGCAGGCGCACGGCATGATCTTCCAAAACCGTTCCACGTGCTCGCCACGCAAAACCCGCTGGAGCAGGAAGGCACCTATCCGCTGCCCGAAGCGCAGCTCGACCGCTTCCTGATGGAAATCGACGTCGACTATCCCGACCGAGACGCCGAGCGCCGCATCCTGTTCGAAACCACCGGCGCTGAAGAGACGCTCGCCAAGGCCGCGATGGACGCGGAAATCCTGATCGCGGCGCAGCGCCTGGTGCGGCGCCTGCCGGTCGGCGACAGCGTGGTCGAGGCGATCCTGTCGCTGGTGCGCGCCGCGCGTCCCAATCCGGAAGACGGCAACGACAAGCTGATCGCCTGGGGACCGGGGCCGCGCGCCAGCCAGTCGCTGATGCTGGCGGTTCGCGCCCGTGCGCTGCTCGACGGCCGCCTCGCGCCCTCGATCGACGACGTGCTCGATCTCGCCGAGCCCATTCTCAAGCACCGCATGGCGCTGACGTTCTCGGCGCGCGCGGAAGGCCGCACCATTCCCGATGTAATCAGACAGTTGAAGACGCGGATCGGTTGATGGCCGCAGAGACCAGTCACGAGACCAGGGAGCTTCTAGCGATACGACGTGCCGATGGCGAAAGCCGAACGCTCGCCGCTTCGCTCCCCCGTCTCGTGCTCGAAGCCCGTCGCATCGCTGCCAACGTCATCCATGGGCTGCATGGCAGGCGCCGCGCCGGCGCCGGCGAGAGTTTTTGGCAATACCGCCGCTTCGTCTCCGGCGAGCCGTCGCAGAACGTCGACTGGCGCCGCTCGGCGCGCGACGATCATCTTTATGTCCGCGAGCAGGAATGGGAGGCTGCACATACGGTGTGGGTGTGGCCCGACCGTTCGCCTTCGATGGCGTTCGCTTCCAAGGGCGCGCGCGACAGCAAGCTGGAGCGCGGCCTGATCGTGACATTTGCGCTGGCCGAACTTTTGGTCTCAGGCGGCGAGCGCGTCGGCATTCCCGGGCTGATGAACCCGACCGCGAGCCGCAACGTGATCGACAAGATGGCGCAGGTGATGCTGCACGACGATACGGCACGCGCCAGCCTGCCGCCATCCTTCGTGCCGTCGGCGCTGGCCGAAATTGTCGTGCTGTCCGACTTCTGGTCGCCGATGAGCGAGATCAGGACGATGCTTGCAGGGCTGTCCTCCTCCGGCGCACATGGCACGCTGATCCAGGTCGTCGATCCCGCCGAGGAAACCTTTCCCTATGCCGGCCGGGTCGAATTCGTCGAGCCGGAAGGTTTTGGCGTCATCACCGCCGGCCGCGCCGAGAGCTGGGCCAGCGACTATGTCGCACGCGTCGCGCTCCATCGCGACGAGATCCGCACCGAGACCAACCGGCTCGACTGGCTGTTCTCGACCCACACCACCAGCCGTTCCGCCGCCGAGCTCCTGCTGTTCCTGCATTCGGGCATGATGGCAGCCAAGGGCAACGTGCGGGGCTCAACCGTCAAGGCGGGGCGTAGCGCATGATCGCAGGGCTCCCCCTAACCTTTGCGCAACCGCTGCTGCTGCTGGGCCTGTTGAGCCTGCCGGTACTGTGGTGGCTGCTGCGCGTGATGCCGCCGCGGCCACGGCGGATCGAGTTTCCGCCGACGCGGCTGTTGTTCGACATCAAGCCGAAGGAAGAGACGCCTTCGCGGACGCCATGGTGGCTGACCTTGCTGCGCCTCGCCGCGGCCGCGCTGGTCATCCTTGCCGCCGCTGGCCCGATCTGGAATCCGCAGACCGGGGTCGGCGGCAGCAACGCGCCACTGGTGATCCTGCTCGATGACGGCTGGAGCGCGGCGGCAAGCTGGGACACGCGGGTCAAGGCCGCTGACGAGCTGATCGCCAACGCCGACAACGATCGCCGCGGCGTGGCGCTGGTTCCGCTTTCCGAGCCCGCGCGCGACATCACACTGATGCCGGCCGGTACCGCGCGCGTCGCGCTGCGCCAGATTTCGCCAAAGCCCTATTCGGTCGACCGCGTCGACACACTCGCCTCGCTTGACCGTTTCCTGAAGGCCACGGGCGACGCCGAAATCGCGTGGCTGTCCGACGGCGTCGATACCGGGCGCGGCAGCGAGTTCGTCGAAAATCTCGCCAAGACGCTCGGCGATCGCAAGCTGACGGTGTTCGAGGGTGGCGCGGCGCCGGCGCAGGCGCTGGTTGCCGCTGAAAACGCCGCGGCGAAGATGACGGTGAAGGTGCTGCGCACCACGGGCGGCGTCGCAAGCGGCGTGGTTCGCGCGATCGACGCCAAGGGCTCGCCGATCGGCGAGGCACGCTATGCTTTCGGCATGCAGGATCGCGAGAGCGAAGCGGCGTTCGATCTGCCGGTTGAGCTGCGCAACGACATTTCGCGGCTGGAAATTTCGGGCGAGCGATCGGCCGGCGCGGTGCAACTGCTCGACAAGCGTTGGCGGCGGCGTGCCGTCGGCGTCGTCACCGGCGCGACCAGCGATACCGCCCAGCCGCTATTGGCATCGACCTTCTATCTGACGCGCGCGCTGTCGCCGTTCGCCGACGTGCGGCTGGGCGACCGCGGCGCGGCGCAACAGGTGATCGCGCAATTCCTCGATCAGCGGCTGCCGATGATCGTGCTCGCCGATGTCGGCACGCTGTCGCCGGAAATCCGCGAGCGGCTGAACGCGTGGGTCGACCAGGGCGGCGTGCTGGTGCGTTTCGCAGGCCCCCGCCTGGCGCAGGCCGATGACGATCTGGTGCCGGTGAAACTGCGCCGCGGCGGCCGTATCCTGGGCGGCAGCCTAACCTGGGAGAAACCGCAGCATCTGGCGTCCTTCGCCGCCGATGGACCGTTCGCTGGCCTCGCCGTCCCGAAGGACATCACCGTGAACCGGCAGGTTCTGGCCGAGCCGGATGCCGTGCTCGCCACCAAGACCTGGGCGTCGCTGGAAGACGGCACGCCGCTGGTGACCGGCGAGCATCGCGGCAGGGGTATCGTCAGCCTGTTCCATGTCGGCGCCGACTCGCGCTGGTCGGACCTGCCGATGTCCGGCAGCTTCGTCGAAATGCTGCGGCGGCTGGTCGACATGTCCGGCTATACATCGAAGCCCGGTGCGGGCGTGGCAAGCGAGGCGACCAATGTCGAGACGGTGGCGCCGCTGCGCACCCTCGACGGTTTCGGCGCCTTCGGACCGCCGCCCTCGACAGCGAAACCGATGCCGGCGGATTATCGCGACCGCGCCACGGCAGAGCACCCGCCGGGCTTCTACGGCCCGGCCGACGGCCCGGTCGCCGTCAACACGCTGGCTTCGGCCGATCGCATCGCGCCGCTCGATACAGCTTCCTTGCGCGCGCAACGGGCCAGCTACACCAACGCCGAACCGCGCGATCTGCGCGGCATCCTGCTGTCGTCGTCGCTGGTGCTGTTCCTGATCGACGCGGTCGTGGTCGCGATGCTGGGCGCAGGCCTTGCCGCGCTGTGGCGGCGGCGCACGGCGGCTGCCACGGTTCTGCTGGCCGCGATCCTGGCCGCAGCCCCGATCGCGCCTTCGCCGACGCGCGCCCAGGGCAACGATGAATTCGCCATCAAGTCGGTGTCGCAGACGCGCCTTGCCTACGTCGTCACCGGAAATGCCGACGTCGATTCCATCGTCAAGGCCGGCATGGCCGGGCTGACGCTGTTCCTGGCGCAGCGCACCGCGCTGGAGGCCGGCGATCCCGTCGGCGTCGATCCCGCGCGCGATGAACTGGCGTTCTTTCCGCTGATCTACTGGCCGGTGGTGCCGGGCGCGCCGAAGCCGCCGCAGGACGCCATCAACCGCATCGACGCCTACATGAAGCAGGGCGGCACGGTGCTGTTCGACACCCGTGATGCCGTCGAGGCGCCGCCCGGCGAAAACGGCGCGTCGCAGACGCCGGGCATGCGCACCTTGCGCGAGATTCTCTCCTCCCTCGACGTCCCCGAGCTCGAGCCGGTGCCGCGCGAGCACGTCTTGACCAAGACGTTTTACCTGCTGCGCGACTTCCCCGGCCGCTTCACCTCGGGCCAGACCTGGGTTGAGACCCTGCCGCGCGAGGATGACGACGATGCGGCCTCGCGCCCGGCGCGCGGTGGCGACGGCGTGTCGCCCATCATCATCACCTCGAACGATCTCGCCGGCGCCTGGGCGCATCGCCCCGACGGGCAGGCCATGCTGCCGCTGACGCCGAACGAGCCGCGGCAGCGCGAATTCGCCTTCCGCTCCGGCGTCAACATCGTGATGTACACACTGACCGGCAACTACAAGGCCGATCAGGTCCATGCGCCCGCTCTGATCGAACGGTTGGGGCAATAGGGCATGAATTACGGCATCGCGTTCACCCCTCTCGTTCCGACCATCGTGCTCTGGGTCGCGCTGGCCGCGATCGTCGCGATCGCGGCGCTGTTGCTGCTCGGCCGCGCGCGCGGCGCCGCGGTGCGCGTGGCGGCACTGGCGCTGATCCTGCTCGCGCTCGCCAATCCCTCCTTCACGCGCGAGGAACGCGAGCCGCTGTCATCGGTGGCCGCCGTCGTGGTCGACAAGAGCCCGAGCCAGAACTTTGGCACCCGCAACCAGGAGACCGCGAAGGCGCAGGAAGCCCTCGTCGACACGCTCAAGAAGATCAAGGGCCTCGAAGTACGCGTCGTCGACGCCGGACAGGCCGACGGCGAGACCGACGGCACCAAATTGTTCGGCGCGCTCTCCTCGGCGCTGTCGGACGTTCCGGTCGACCGCGTCGCCGGCGCGTTCCTGATCACCGATGGCCGCGTGCATGACATTCCCGCCAACGCCGCCGCGCTCGGCTTCCAGGCGCCGGTGCATGCGCTCGTCACCGGGCGCAAGGACGAGCGCGATCGCCGCATCGCGATCTCGGCCGCGCCGCGCTTCGGCATCGTCGGACAGCCCCAGACCATCACCTACCGGCTCGACGACCAGGGGGTCACCGGCCAGCGCGCGAAGATCGTGGTGCGCCGCGATGGCGAGGTGATCAACGAGCGCAATCTCGTCAGCGGCCAGACCGCCAATGTCGAAGTCGACATCAAGCATGCCGGGGCGAACATCGTCGAGATCGAAGCGTCGCCGCTCGATAACGAATTGACGCTGGTCAATAACCGCGCCGTGGTCGCGATCGAAGGCGTGCGCGACAAGCTCCGCGTGCTGCTGGTATCCGGCGAGCCGCATTCCGGCGAACGGACCTGGCGCAATCTCCTGAAGTCGGATGCCAGCATCGATCTCGTGCATTTCACGATCCTGCGCCCGCCGGAGAAACAGGACGGCACGCCGATCAACGAATTGTCGCTGATCGCGTTTCCGACCCGCGAACTGTTCCAGCAGAAGATCAACGAATTCCAGCTGATCATCTTCGACCGTTACGCCCGCCAGGGCGTGCTGCCGATCGCCTATTTCGACAATATCGCGCGCTATGTCCGCTCCGGCGGCGCGGTACTGGTGTCGGCCGGCCCCGATTACGCTTCCACGACCAGCATCTGGCGTACACCGCTGGACACGGTGCTGCCGGCCGAGCCGGTCGGCGTCACCGAAAAACCGTTCTACGCCCACTTGAGCGACGCCGGTAAGCGCCATCCGGTAACGCGCGGCCTCGAAGGCTCCGCCAGTGAACCGCCGCGCTGGAGCCGCTTTTTCCGTACCGTCGATACGCGCAACGCGATCGGCGCGCCCGTGATGACTGGCGCCGACGGCAAGCCACTGCTGCTGCTGTCGCGCTTCGGCGAAGGCCGCGTCGCGCTGCTGCTGTCGGATCACATCTGGCTGTGGGCGCGTGGTTTTGAAGGCGGCGGACCGCATCTGGATCTGTTGCGGCGGACCTCGCACTGGCTGATGAAGCAGCCGGATCTGGACGAGGAAGCGCTGCGGCTGCAGATCCAGGGCAAGGACCTCGTGGTGCTGCGCCAGACCATGGCCGACAACGTGCCGCCGGTGACGGTGACTTCGCCGAGCGGCGCCACGAAGGAACTCACGCTGACGGCCAGCGAGCCCGGCACCTGGCGCTCCACCCTTCCCGCCAACGAGCTCGGCCTGTGGCAGGCAACCGACGGCGCGCTGAAAGCGCTGATCAATGTCGGGCCGACCAACCCGAAGGAATTTTCGGAAGTCACCTCGACCACCGAGATGCTCAAGCCGCTGACGCAGGCGACCGGCGGCGATGCGCGCCGCGTGGCCGACGGCGGGAACGTCGATCTCCCCCGCGTCGTGCCGGTCCGCGCCTCCAGCATCTTCCACGGCGACGGCTGGATGGGCGTCAAGATGCGCGACGCCAGCGTCGTCAAAGGCGTCGGCGTGCTGCCGATGTTCGCTGGCCTGGTCGGGCTATTGCTGCTGCTCGGTGCGTTCGCGGCGACCTGGATCCGCGAGGGGCGGTAAGCGCCCATCGCGGGCTGCATCGTTGCATCAATCACACAATGGTCGTCGTTTCGCGGAGGCCCGCCCGCACCTGCGGTTGACATCGCCTGATCCTTCCGATGTTATAATATAACATTGGGCGGCCGAGACACCTTGGGGAAGGCTTGGCCGCTCGGGGAAGGCGCACGTCTTGAACTGGTTCCGGAAACACCTCAAGCACGGCTCGCGGCTGGCGCTGTTTGCGCTCGCGATCCAGTTTGCGCTGTCGTTCGGGCATTTTCACGGGACGGCCGCCGCGCAGGCGGCACCGGCCGTTCAGAGCGGGCTGGCCGACGCCGATCTTGCGATCGCCGCGACCCTCGCTGCACAACATGCGCAACATTCCGAATCTACGCAGCCGCAACAGCCTGCGGGCCATGATGACGACCAGCACACGGCCAATGTCTGCGCGGTCTGCGCCGTCCTTTCGCTGGCCAATAATTTCCTGTTCGCCTCGTCGCCGCTGCTGAAACTGCCCGACGCGGTCGAGCTGCTGCACCTGACCACCGGCGCCGAGTTCGCGCATCTCGGCGCGCTTCATCCCGCGTTCCGGTCCCGCGCGCCTCCCGCCTCCTGACTTCGATTGATTGACGCTCCCGAAGGGACTGCCGCACGCGCGGTCGGTTCGCCTTTGGGAAATCGGAATCGATCCGTCGCACATCGACGGGATCAGGATCGGGACAATGACATCAAAGAAGACACGAGCGCTCTACCTCGGTGGAGCAAGCTGGCTATTGCTGTGCACGATAGCCGACGGGGCGCTGGCCCAGGCCACGCCACCGGCGTCGACGCCGCTGCCTGAAATCACCGTGACGGCGCCGAGCCCGATCGTGCGGCGCAAGCCGGTAATACCTTCACGAACGCCGGCACGCGTCGCTCGTGCAGCGCCCGGCCAAAACCGGCAACCCGCACCGGAACCGCCGGCCGCCCCCGCCGCGCCCGCGCCCCAACAAGGCGTGCTGCCTGTCGTCACCGACCAGTTCGCGACCGTTACCGTCGTGCCGAACGAGGAAATCCGCCGCTCCAGCGCCGCGACGCTCGGCGATCTCCTGTTCTCGAAGCCCGGCATCACCGGCTCCAGCTTTGCGCCAGGCGCCTCCAGCCGGCCGATCGTCCGGGGACTCGACGTCAACCGCGTCGGCATCGTCGAGAACGGAATCGGCAGCAACGGCGCGTCGGATCTCGGCGAGGATCACTTCGTTCCGATCGATCCGCTGTCGACCAACCAGGTCGAGGTCATCCGCGGACCGGCGACGCTGCGCTACGGCTCCACCGCGATCGGCGGCGTGGTCAGCGGAACCAACAATCGCATTCCGGATGCCTTGCCGTCCTGCGCGGCGCCGTTTCCGACCTACGGACTCCCAACCAAGGCGCCACTGGCAAATGTCGGATCGCCGGGCTGCGTCACTGCCGAAACGCGGACCGCAGTGAACTCGGTCGATCGCGGCGTCGATGGTGCCGTGCTGCTCGATGCGGGCGGAGGAAACTTCGCGGTGCATGCCGACGCCTTCGGCCGCAAGGCCGGCGACTACTCTATCCCGAGCTATCCGTATCTGACCGACCCGACGTTGCCGTTCAACGGACGCCAGCCGAATTCCGCATCGCAGGCCTACGGCGGATCGGTCGGCGGCTCCTACATTTTCAATGGCGGCTTCATTGGCGCTGCGATTGCGCAGCACAACGCGCTCTACCACATTCCCGGCATCGACGGCGCCGAACACCTGACCCGGATCGACGGAGAACAGACAAAGTTCACCACCAAGGGCGAATATCGGCCGGACAATGCGGCGATCGACGCGATCCGGTTCTGGGCCGGGGCGACCGACTACAGGCACAACGAAATCGGGCTCGCCGACCCTGCCGACCTGACGACGCTCGGCGTGCGGCAGATTTTTACCAACAAGGAACAGGAAGGCCGCGTCGAGGTGCAGCTTGCGCCGTTCAACGTCCGCTTTGCTGCGCTGACCACCGCTGTCGGCGTTCAGGCATCGCACCAGAAGCTGACCGCGCCGAGCCCCGACGATCCCGGCAGCCCGGTCAACGGGTTGTTCGATCCGAACAAGAACACGAAGGTCGCCGGCTACATCTTCAACGAGTTCAGGTTCAGCGACGTCACCAAGGCGCAAGTCGCCGGACGAATCGAGAACGCCAGCCTGAGCGGAACGGCGCCAGCCTTTGTCCCCGACGCGTTCGACCTCAACGTCGATCCCAACGCCATCGGCCCCGCGACGGCATTCAACCGCAACTTCACCCCGAAGAGCGGCAGCATCGGCCTGATCCAGAACCTGCCATGGAATCTGGTCGCCAGCATCACCGGGCAGTATGTCGAGCGCGCGCCAAAGCCGGCGGAACTGTTTTCGCGCGGCGGCCACGATGCCACCGCTACTTTCGACATCGGCAATCCGAATCTCGGAATCGAAACCGCAAAGTCGATAGAGGCGGGATTGCGGAGGGCGACGGGACCGTTCCGGTTCGAGCTCACCGGCTACTACACAAAGTTCAACGGCTTTATTTTCCGTCGCCTGACCGGCAATACCTGCGAGGACGGTGTGTGCCAGCTTGGTCCAGGCCTAGAACTGAACCAGGCGATCTACTCCCAGCGCGACGCGACGTTTCGCGGCGCCGAGTTCCAGTTCCAGTACGACGTGATGCCGGTCTGGAACGGCCTTTGGGGAATCGAAGGTCAATATGACATCGTTCGCGCGACGTTCGACGACGGCACCAATGTGCCCCGCATTCCGCCGCAGCGGCTGGGCGGCGGCGTCTACTACCGCGACACAATCTGGTTCGCGCGCGTCAACCTGTTGCACGCCTTCGCACAGAACGATGTGGCTGTGATCGCCGAGACCCCGACGGCCGGCTACAATCTCCTGAGGGCCGAAATAAGCTACAACACGAAGCTCGATCCAACCTGGTTCGGCGCGCGGGAAATGACGGTCGGTCTCGTCGGCAACAATTTGCTGAACGAGGACATCCGCAATTCGGTGTCCTACACCAAGGATCAGGTTCTGCTGCCGGGCCTTGGCGTGCGTGCGTTTGCCAATCTGAAGTTTTAGGACGCGGATACAGTGTGCTCCATGGGGTAGCGTTAGCTGGGGGTACCAGCTAACGTTCGACCGCGAGGGCGGATACCAGATCTGCCGTCAGACCTCCTCTCCCCTCTGGAAGCGGATGCACATCGACTAGATGACTTCGACCATCAATGTTCACGTCTATAGCGACGCGCTGGTTCTGCTCGGCACCGCGGGCGTCGTCATTCCATTGGTGCGGCGGTTCGGCTTCAACCCTGTTCTCGGCTATCTCGGAGCCGGCGCGATCCTGGGACCTCTCGGGCTGGGATCGTTCATCGACAGGTTTCCGTCTCTCTACTGGTTTACCGTCGTCGACCCCGCAAACGTCTCGGGCATTGCGAACCTCGGCGTCGTGTTCCTGCTCTTCCTCATCGGCATGGAGTTGTCCTACGACCGATTGAGGGCGATGCACCGCCTGATTTTCGGGTTGGGCAGCCTGCAGATCATCCTCTCGACGGTGGTGATCGGCCTCGTTGCCGCGCTGGCGGGCAGCAAGGCCCCGGTAGCGCTCATCCTCGGTGTATGTCTCGCCCTATCCTCGACCGCCATCGTCGTCGAGATTCTTTCCAGGCAGAAGCGGCTCAATACCAGCGCGGGACGGGCAAGCTTCGCGGTTCTTCTGGCGCAGGACCTGGCAGTCGTCCCTCTTCTGCTTTTCATCACGATCTTTGGCGCGGGAGACTCCGGCTCGGTCATCGCCACGCTGGCGCTCGCGCTCACCAACGCCGCCATCGCGCTCGGCGTGATCGTCGTCGTTGGCCGCGTGGTGATGCGTCCCCTGTTCCGTCTTGTGGCATCGGTCGGCATGAGCGACCTGTTCGTGGCCACCACGCTGTTCGTGATCGTCGCGACCGGGGTAGCCGCCGCCCTGGCCGGCATCTCCATGGCGCTGGGCGCCTTCGTCGCGGGCCTGCTGCTGGCCGAGACGGAATTCCGTAAGGCGATCGAGACTGCAATCGATCCCTTCAAGGGTCTCCTGCTCGGCCTGTTCTTCTTCACGGTCGGCATGAACATCGATTTTGGTCAGATTGCGCGCGATCCGGTCTGGCTGATTGCGGGGGCGACCGGGCTGATTGCCGTAAAGTCCAGCATCCTCGTTTTCCTGGCCCGGATGTTTCGCCTCTCCTGGCCGGCTTCGATCGAAGTCGGGCTGCTGCTTGGTCCTGGCGGCGAGTTCGCCTTTGTCGGCATCGGGATGGCGACGACGCTTGGCCTGATCGACGCCAACGTATCCAGCTTCGCTGTCGCGCTGACCACGCTGACGATGATGCTCACCCCTGCGCTTGCTCATGTCGCACGGCAACTGGCGCCGATAGTACGCGAGGACAAACCGCTTGATCCGGAGCTCTCCGTCACGCCGAGTGGCGGCAGTGGCCATGCCATTGTCGTCGGACACGGCCGGGTTGGACAAGTCGTCTGCGCGATGCTCGATCGCCATCAGTTCAAGTACACTGCCGTCGACAACGATGCCGCGGCCGTTCCGGAGCAGCGCAGGCAGGGTCGTACCGTCTTCTACGGTGATGCGACAAACCCCGAATTCCTGAAGAGCTGCGGCCTCATGGAGGCTGCCGCCGTTATTGTCACGATCAACGAAGCGAGGGGCATCGACGAAATCGTCGCGCAGGTTCGCGCGCTGCGGAAAGACGTGCTGATCGTTTCTCGCGCGCGCGACGCCGACCACGCGCGACATCTCTACGGAATTGGCGTTACCGACGCAGTCCCGGAAACCATCGAGGCGAGCCTGCTGTTATCAGAAGCAGCCCTGATCGGCCTGGGAGTGGCGATGGGGCACGTCGTTGCTTCCATCCACGAGAAGCGCGAGGAGTTTCGGCACGAACTGCAGCAGGCCGCCGGAAGCGCGGGGTCCGCGTCGAAGCCGGTGGCCGGCACCAAACGGCGGCGACTTCTTCGATAGCGACGAGGCCGCGGAACCACGCCTTCGCCAGCGGCGGCGCTATCGCGCCTTGCTCCAGTCGGGACGGATTTCGCCGGAGACGCCCTCGAAGGCGCCCTCGACGAGTTCGGCCACCAGGAGGCGGCTGTAGTCGACGGGGCCCGGCATGGTCGCCCGTCCCTTCGGTATGACCTTGAAGCCGACGCGGCTGTAATAGGGCTCGTCGCCAACCAGAACGACAAGGCGATGGCCCTTGGCCTTGGCGTCCTGCAGCGAGCGGTCGAGCAGCATGCGGCCGACGCCGCGCTTCCGGAACGGCGGCTCGACCGTCAACGGCCCGAGCATCAGGGCCGGCGTGTCGCCGATGCTGATCGGCAACTGGCGCACCGAACCGACCAGCAACGTGCCGATCCGCGCCGTGAACGACAGGTCGAGCAGGTGGTCGACATGCTCGCGCAGGCGGTAGGCGCTGAGCACGAAGCGGCCAGGTCCGAAGGTGCGCTCGTGCAGGCGTTCGATCGCTTGCGCGTCCTTTGGTGTTTCGGCCAGGATGGTGACGTCAAGTTCGCTCATGATGGGCGCGGGATAGCATCTGGCGGCGGCGCGGTCCATCGCTGGAAGCGGCAATCGCCGTATTGCCTCAATCTCAATCCTTGCCGATGGCGGGCTGGGACAAATAGGCCAGAAGCTTCATTTCGCGGCGGCCGCGCGTCACCGTATCCAGCACCAGCCCCGACGACACCGACAGCACCGCCACGATCATCAGCCCCATCGACAGCACGGCGGTCGGCAGCCGGGGCACGACGCCTTCTTCGAGAAAGGTGATGATGATGGGAATCGCGAGGCCGATCGAGACCAGCATCAGGAAGATGCCGATCAGCGTGAAGAACCGCAGCGGCTTTTCCGACCGGTAGAGCTTCAGGATGGTGCCGAGAATCCGAAAACCGTCGCGCCAGGTGTTGAGCTTGCTGACCGATCCCTCGGGGCGGGCATAATACGGCGTCTCGACTTCCGTCACCGGCAGCGCCAGTTCGAGCGCGTGCACGCTGAGCTCGGTTTCGATCTCGAAACCGTCGGACAGCACCGGAAACGATTTGACGAAGCGGCGCGAGAACACGCGGTAGCCGGACAGGATGTCCTTGAAAGCCTGGCCGAACACCACGGAGAGGAAGCTCGTCAGCATCCAGTTGCCGGTGCGATGGCCCGGCCGGTAGGCAGCGACCGACTGATCGACGCGAAAGCCCACCACCATGTCGAGGTGCTCGTTGATCAGCTTGTCGATCATACGCGGCGCGCTCGGCGCGTCATAGGTGGCGTCGCCATCGACCAGCACATAGACGTCGGCATCGATGTCGGCGAACATGCGCCGCACCACATGCCCCTTCCCCTGGCGCCGCTCGCTGCGCACGATGGCTCCGGCGGCGCGCGCGACCTCGATGGTGCGGTCCTTCGAATTGTTGTCGTAGACGAAAATCTCAGCGCTCGGCAGCGCGTTGCGGAAATCCGAGACCACGGCCGCAACCGCGGCCTCCTCATTGTAGCACGGCACCAGAACCGCAATCCGCAAGCCCGGTCCCGTCATCGCACGCTCACCGAGTTAAGTCCGTCCATGGCGCGTCATACCGCAATCAGGCATTGGTCGGTTGAGGGAAGGCCGCGCGATCAGCGGCCCGTTTGCCGGGCAGGTCGAGCGTTGCGAACAGCAAGGTCCACAGGGAAAGCATCTCGATGGGAATGATATAATATGGCGTAAATATCGGATGGGTCATGAAGAAAATCAGGTTTACCGCGAGGTTTACGGCGACCAGCAGGGCAATTCCTCTGGCGCGGCCCCGATCGGACCGCCACAACCAGGCGGTCCAGCCGACCGATATCGCCAGCAAGGTGAATTGAACGTCAACGAGATAGCTCAAGAGGACGCCGGCATTCAGTTCGGGCGGCACGGCATCGACGCTGCCATAGGTGGTCGAGAAAGGACTTCCTGCATTGATCACATTCGCGATCAGCGTCGGCGCAATCCCGATCAGGAACGGAACACCGAACGCGAGCCCTGCAGGAAAGTCTCCTTGCTGCGCGCCAGCAGGAACGCGCCGACAAGACACAGGCAATAGCCTGCCGCCAGAAACAGGTTCGGCAGGCGAAAGTTGACAGAGAGACCGATCAACAGGCCCACCAGCGCGATGACAAGAAGCCGACGCTGTTGCCGGACCACGAACAGCTTTGCAGTGAGAAAACCCACAAGTGCGCAGACCATCATAGTCGGCGCCACCGAATAGCTGGCCTTGGTTGGATTGATCATCAGATAGATCGCGACGTCGCCAAACGCAGCCACTAGCATCACTTGGTAGAGTGTGGACGCATAAGTCAGCGCGAGGAGTGAAAAACAGACGGCAACAACCGACGTCAACACGTAGAGGGGGATCAACTGAGATCCAGCCGGAAACAGTGACAGAATGAAACCGGTTCCGGGCGGATATTGCAGGACGTATTTGTCCGCAGGCGGAATGAAGGTGTGGCAGGGAACTCGCTTTGGATCATTCCAGTCCGCGAAGCCGATCGCCTTCAGCTTGTCCTTGAGATAGTGATCGTCGTCGAACGTAAGGTTGGTGTCGATACCGCGGAGACCGAACCTCTCGAACAGATGCGCCTGCCGAAGATAGCAGACGTCGTCATAAACTCCGCGGCTCTCGCTCCAGCGTGAGATCGTCGAGACGTTGCTGCCCAGCACCACCAGGAAGCCGATGGCGCAAAGCAGCTTCAGGACCCCTATCCTGCCCATGTAACCCCGCCCCTCGTTTCTCCGCTTCTATGCGTTGCAGGAGCGGGAAGCAACTGGCGGCCGTCAACGCCAGGTGGCGATCGGCACGGCCCCATCGAGCACTTCGGCGATCCGGAGCCGCGTACCTCTGGTCGTTTCCGCCGGCAGCGCATCTGCCGCATAGAACCCGCACTCGAGGATCTCATGGTTGGGCTCGGGCAAGCGGTCCTGTCGGAACTGCCTGACGACATAGACAGCGACATGGTCGCGGCGGGAGACGTGGTCGTTGAAAAACAGGCCGTGCAGCGCCGGCTCTCCGGTCAGTTCGATCCGCCCCTCTTCCACGAGCTCCCTTCTCAAGGCTTCGAGGAAGGTTTCGCCGACCTCGACCCCGCCACCCGGCAGGTGCCAGCCGGCGACATAGCTGTGCCTGACCAGGAACACCTTGTTATCGCCGTCGAGCACGATGCCGCGGACCCCGAGCGTCATGCCGCGGGCCATCCGCCAATACAGATGAAATACGCGCCGCAATTGCGGCCCCAGGCGTTTTCGCAGGTGATGCAGCGCTGTCACGCAAACCTCGGATGGACAGGTGTCACGTTTGATCCTTATATCGCCGACATGATCGTGCGACGGCTCTATATCACGGGGAACGCGGCGCAGCGCGCATGACCGATACCTTCACGCTGGCGCACCTGTCCGATCCGCATCTGCCGCCGCTGCCCGCGGCGCGGCTTCGCGATCTCGCGGGCAAGCGCGCGCTCGGTTATCTCAACTGGACCCGCAACCGCCACAAATATCACCGCCGCGAGGTGCTGGATGCGCTGGTCGCCGACATGCAGGCGCAACGGCCCGACCACATTGCGGTGACCGGCGATCTCGTCAACCTGGCGCTGGAAGCGGAATTCACCCCGGCCCAGGCCTGGCTCGAAAGCGTCGGCACGCCGCAGCAGGTGACCGTCGTTCCCGGCAATCACGACGCCTATGTGCGGGCGACGCGGCATCATTTCACCGGCGCGTTCGAGCAATATCTGCGCGGCGATGCCGCCGCCGACGGCGCGGCGTTTCCGTTCCTGCGCCGGCGCGGCCCGCTGGCGCTGATCGGCGTCTCCTCGGCGGTGCCGACGCTGCCCTTGATGGCGACCGGCCGGCTCGGTCGCGCGCAGCTCGATGCGCTCGACCGCGAGCTCGCGCAGTTGCCGCCGGACGAGGCATTCCGGGTACTGCTGGTTCATCACCCCCTGCACTCGACGTCGCGGATGAAGCGGCTGACCGACTCGAAGGCGCTGCGCGCCGTGCTGAAGCGGCGTGGCGCCGAACTGGTCCTGCACGGCCATGATCACATCCATTCGACGATGTGGCTC
>NZ_LLXZ01000161.1:40667-49690 GCF_001440395.1 Bradyrhizobium jicamae
CTGGCGCACCGGCATTATCCGGCCGCGGCCTACAACCTGTTTTCGATCGCGCGCGAGGGAGAAAAATGGCGCTGCGTACAGACCGTGCGCGCGGTCGATGCCGACTTCCGCGTCAAGCAGATCAAGCAGGCGACGCTGCTCTAGGTTCTTTTCTCAATCCCCGCCGCCACCGCAGCCGCCGCCTCCATCGCCGCCACCGCCCCCGTCGCCTCCCCCGCCATCACCGCCTGCATCGCTGCCGGCTTCGCCGAACCCGTCTGTGCTGCCGTCGACCGACCCATCGGCGAAATCGCCGGCGCAATACGCAGCCCCGCTGCCGTTCTTGCGCAGTTCGTCGCAGTCGGGGTGATAGACGAAGCCGTTTGCGACCTTGAGCTTGCTGTCGAGCGCAAACAACAGCGGCAGGCGCGTCGGCCTCACCGGGTCGATGTTCTCGTATTTGCAGCAATACCACCAGACGCGGCGCAGGCCCTCGTTGCTCTTGCGGTGCTCGCTGAGCACGACGGCGGGCGTGTGGTGGAGGAAGCCGCCGAAGGCGCGGCGGCAGAACGCGTCGTAGTCGCGCGTGTACAGGATGAATTCGTGCCAGAGATCGTCGGCGACCTGCGAGGGCATCGAGACGTGGTGCTTGCCGCTCATGAGATAGGCAAGGAAAAACTGCCGCAGACCGCGCGAGACCAGCGCGCTGTCCTTGCGCTGAAAGCCGGGATGATGCTTCTCCAGCCGTTCGAGCAGCCCGCGCGGCCAGCGGAAAGTGCGGATGAATTCAGCGCGGCGCAGCGTCTGCCATTTTCCATACAGGCTACGGCCGATGAGGAGCACAATCACAGCCACGATGATATTGCCGACTATGACGGCTGACACTGTGCCCCCTGCTGTTTCGACTAGAGCTCTAGAAGTTCTTCAGGCTCGCATACAGCGCCAGCCCGAACAGCGCCACGGCGCCCAGCACGAAGCCGAGCACGAACATGCCGATGCCGCGCCCGCGTGGCTTCTTCTCCACGACCGGCTCGGCGGCCGCGGGCGTTGCCACCATCGCATGCTCGCGCTCGATCATGCGGCGCGCGACATAGCCGGTGACGGCATCGACGATGACGGGCACATCATGCGACTCGGCGATCACGATGCGGCCAAAGCGCGTGTCCTGCACGAAGCGGTAGATGCGCTTGTCGCGTCCCATCACGACATGCGCGACCACGTCGATCCACAGCCGCGGCGTCTCGCCCTGGCTGACGCCGCGATCGAACAGGTCGACCTGCTCCGGCACCTCGGCGAACAGGGGATCGAGCGCCTCGTTCAGGATCTCGAGCCGCGCCACCTCGGCATCGCGCAGTTCGACCACGACGCCGGTGCGGTCGGCGGCTTCGATACGGGCCTGGCGCAGCGCATCGCGCAGCCGGGTCGGTCGCATGTCTCGGGCTTCGTTGCCGGTATTTTGCGCATTTGACATCGGGAGCCGCCTTTATCCTGCGAGGGTTAGCCCGATTAACCTAGCAGTAACCATGCCTTGCGCAATGGTTGTTTGTTTTCAATAGCTTACCACTCCACAGGCTTGAGAGCCCCCGGCCAGAGCCCCCTTACCCGGCCCCTCTCCCGGGGAGAGGAGACGCAAGCACCGCCTTGCCAACGCAAACGGCCCCACCCGGTTTTCCGGATGGGGCCGCCTGTCCTTGGGGCGTTTCCCTAACTCTTGTTGGCAGCAGCCGCTCAGGCCGAGATGCGCGAGGGCTCTTCCACGATGGAGAAGCGTACGCCGGCCTTGTGACGGTTCTCTTCCGACACGACGCGCCACGCATCCTCGGCTTCCTTGCGGGTCTTGAACGGACCCTGAACCTGGGCCGAGCCTTCCACGAGCTTGTGGAAGTTCATCGAGCCGAACTCGCCGCCAATCACCCAGAAATTGCTGCCTTTGGTCATGGTAGTCTCCTGTTGTCCAAGTAGCGTGATCGTTTCAGGCGTTAGCCGAACTGATTCATCGTGTTGTGGGCGCCGCCCGCCTTCAGCGCGGCTTCACCGGCGAAATATTCCTTGTGCTCGTCGCCGATATCGGAGCCGGCCATGTTCTGATGCTTGGCGCAGGCGATACCCTGACGGATCTCGGCGCGCTGAACGTTCTTCACATAACCCAGCATACCCTGCTCGCCGAAATATTCCTTCGCGAGATTGTCAGTCGACAGAGCTGCCGTGTGATAGGTCGGCAACGTGATCAGGTGGTGGAAGATGCCGGCGCGCTTGGCCGAATCGGCCTGGAAGGTGCGGATGCGCTCGTCGGCTTCGATGCCGAGCGGCGTATCGTCGTATTCCGGCTTCATCAGCTCGGCCCGGTTGTACTTGCTGACATCCTTGCCGGCTTCCTTCATCGCGTCGTACACCTGCCAACGGAAGTTGATCGTCCAGTTGAACGACGGCGAGTTGTTGTAGGCCAGCTTCGCGTTCGGAACGACCTCGCGAATGCGGTCGACCATCTTGGCGATCTGCTCGATATGCGGCTTCTCGGTCTCGATCCACAGCAGGTCCGCGCCGTTCTGCAGCGAGGTGATGCTGTCGAGCACGCAGCGATCTTCACCCGTACCAGGACGGAACTGGTAGAGATTGCTGGCAAGGCGCTTCGGACGCATCATCTTGCCGTCGCGGTTGATGATGACATCACCGTTGCGGGCATTGGCCGGCGTCACTTCCTCGCAATCCAGGAAGCTGTTGTACTGGTCGCCGATGTCGCCGGGCTTGTGGCTCACGGCGATCTGCTGCGTCAGGCCAGCGCCGAGCGAGTCGGTGCGGGTCACGACGACACCGTCTTCGATGCCGAGTTCAAGGAAGGCATGGCGGCAGGCCCGGATCTTGGCCAGGAACACCTCGTGCGGCACCGTCACCTTGCCGTCCTGGTGACCGCACTGCTTTTCGTCGGAAACCTGGTTCTCGATCTGCAGGGCGCAGGCGCCTGCCTCGATCATCTTCTTGGCGAGCAGGTAGGTCGCTTCCGCATTGCCGAAGCCGGCGTCGATGTCGGCGATGACGGGCACGACGTGGGTCTGGAAGTTGTCGACCTTTTCGATCAACTCCTTTTCCTTCGCCTTGTCGCCGGCCTTGCGGGCGACGTCGATGGCGCGGAAGATATCGTTGAGCTCACGGGAGTCCGCCTGACGCAGGAAGGTGTAGAGCTCTTCGATCAGCGCCGGCACCGAGGTCTTCTCGTGCATCGACTGGTCGGGCAGCGGTCCGAACTCGGAGCGCAGCGCTGCGATCATCCAGCCGGACAGATACAGGTAGCGGCGATCGGTCCTGCCGCCGAAGTGCTTCTTGACCGAGATCAGCTTCTGCTGCGCGATGAAGCCGTGCCAGCAGCCCAGCGACTGGGTGTACTTGGTGGGATCGGCGTCATAGGCCGCCATGTCGGCGCGCATCAGCGCCGCGGTGTAGCGGGCGATGTCCAGGCCGGTCTTGAAGCGATTCTGCAGACGCATGCGCGCCACGGCTTCGGCGGTGACGCCATTCCAGGTCGGCTTGGTCTTGAGCAGCGCTTGAGCAGCTTCAATCTCGCTGAGATAGGAAGCCGGTCCCTGGGTGCTGATGCCGCGTGGCTGGTAGTTCATGTGCGTGATCCTTCAATCGACAATCTTGACAGTGCATTGCGAAACGTCCGGAGAGATAAACGCCAGAATCTCGATTTCGCCTAGACTGCTTGATTTCGAATGGTGATGTCATGTAACATATAAACTTGTCACATGTGTCATTTTGTAAATTTTGTCACAATGAAGGTCAAGGAACCTGCCATGGCCACCGACTCCGGAAAGAAGCTTTTCGTCGGCCCCCGCTTCCGGCGGATCCGCCAGCAGCTCGGGCTGTCGCAGACCCAGATCGCGGAGGGCCTCGGGATTTCTCCGAGCTATATCAACCTGATAGAGCGGAACCAGCGCCCGGTGACGGCGCAGATCCTGCTCCGGCTGGCGGAGACCTATGACCTCGATCTGCGCGATCTCGCCACCGCCGACGAGGACCGGTTCTTTGCCGAGCTGAACGAGATCTTCTCCGATCCGCTGTTCCGCCAGATCGACCTGCCGAAGCAGGAACTGCGCGACCTCGCGGAACTCTGCCCCGGCGTGACTCATTCCCTGCAACGGCTCTACGCGGCCTACACCGAGGCCCGCCGCGGCGAGACGCTGGTCGCGGCGCAAATGGCCGACCGCGACGAGGGCGCCCGGTTCGAGGCCAACCCGATCGAGCGCGTGCGCGACCTGATCGAGGCCAACCGCAATTACTTTCCAGAACTGGAACAGGCCGCGGAAAACCTGCGCGACGAACTGAACGTCTCCGCCGAGGAGCTGTTCGCCGCGCTCTCCGTGCGCTTGCGCGAAAAGCATTCGATCGTCACGCGCATCATGCCCGTCGACGTGATGCGCGAGACGCTGAGGCGGTTCGACCGTCATCGCCGGCAGCTTCTGATCTCCGAACTGGTCGACGGCTCGGGCCGCGCCTTCCAGCTCGCGCTGCAAATTGGCCTTGCCGAATGCAGCGCGGCCATCGACGCCATCGTCAACCGCGCTGGCCCGCTCGACGACACGCCGCGGCGGCTCTACCGCATCACGCTCGCGAATTATTTCGCCGCCGCCGTGATGATGCCCTACCAGCCGTTCCATAGCGCGGCGGAGACGCTGAACTACGACGTGCATGTGCTGGCGCAGCGCTTCAATGCCGGCTTCGAGCAGGTCTGCCATCGCCTGACCACGCTGCAGCGGCCGAACGCGCGCGGCGTGCCGTTCTTCCTGCTGCGCGTCGACAATGCCGGCAACGTCTCCAAGCGTTTCTCCTCCGGCACGTTTCCGTTCTCGAAGTTCGGCGGCACGTGCCCGTTGTGGAACGTGCATTCGACCTTCGACACGCCGGACCGCCTGCTCAAGCAGGTGATCGAGCTGCCCGACGGCACGCGTTACTTCTCGATCGCCCAGATGGTGCGCCGGCCGATCGCCCCGCACCCGCAGCCGCAGCCGCGCTTCGCGATTGGTCTCGGCTGCGAAATCCGTCATGCGACAAAACTCGTCTATGCCGCAGGGATGGACCTGGAGAAGGCCGAGGGCACGCCGATCGGCGTCAACTGCCGGCTCTGCGAACGCGAAAACTGCAGCCAGCGCGCCGAGCCGCCGATCACGCGGACGCTGATCCTGGACGAGAATACGCGGCGGGTGAGCTCGTTCGCGTTTTCGAATGCAAGGGAGTTGTGAGGGCGTATCCGCTTCTCTCTTGTCGTCGCCCGGCTTGACCGGGCGATCCAGTACGCCGTGGCTTCTCGGCACGATCACTGACGCCTCTGGAATACTGGGTCACCCGCCTTCGCGGGTGATGACAACCAAACATGATCTCGCATCCTCGCAGCGCGTTTGCGCCCGAGTTATGCTTGAAGTCTTTCGCCCCAAAAATCTGGAAGATGAAGGACTGTTCATCAGCATTAAGCCTCGCGGTGCAATCGGGAAAAAGCGGAACACGACCGCGAGCGGAGAGTTGCCTTGGTCACCTGCAACCAACAGGAGAGACCAATGCTGAAGACATTGATTACGGTTTCGACCGTGCTGCTCGCCACCACGGCGTTTGCGCAGACCACGAAGTCTCCGGGCTCGTCGGAGAACGCCCCGGGACAGAAGATGCAGAAGAGCACGAAGTCAACCGCGCCGGGCGCATCCGAATACGCGCCGGGGCACCAGAAGAACACCGCCAAGGGCCCCGGCCATTCGGAAAGCGCGCCGGGCAAGCAGACCACGACTGGATCGGCTGCGAAAAAGAAGTACTAGTTCTCCGACAGCGCGGCCCGGCATCGACGCCGGGCCGTTTCGCGTGCGCGCGTCCACAGGTTCGATCCTTCTACAGGCCTCTGGCGACACTGGCGCAGTGCGATGCATCAATATACCGCTTCATCTCACCGGAAAGCCGCTTCTGTGTCCCACTGGTGACGATCACATTTAAAACGTGGGTATTCCGCAATTTTGCGATGGAACGGCCAAGCCGATTCGCTAGTTTTGTAAGCAGCGAATCTGAAACCCGTGGATGCTGGACCGATGTTGCGACGCGTCAAGCTGATGAACCCGTTCGAGATCGTCCAGGACCGTATCGCGCCGGACCGGCCGCAGCCGCAACCGGTCGAGCCGAAGGTCGTCAATCGCACCGCCCGTGCCACGCCGGTCTGCGCCGCCTGCGGTTCCGACGACATCATCTGCCACGCGACCGCGCAATGGAGCAACGAAGCGCAGGAATGGCAGCTCGCCAACACGTTCAATCAGCCGGCGCGCTGCAACACCTGCCACAGCGACTGCAACCTGGTGTGGCTGACGCTGAACTAGCGGCGCGATGGCAAGAATGTAGCCCGCATGAGCGCAAGCGACATGCGGGAACGCGCCGGATAATAATCTCTACGACATGCCTAACCAGGTCCCGGATATCGCTTTCGCTCATCCGGGCTACGGTTCTTGCCCGCCTCAAATCTCCGCATACACCTCCAGCAGGTTTCCATCGGGATCCCTGAAGAACAGCGTGCGATGGCCAAAACTCTGGTCTTTCGGCGGCTCGACTAGATCGACGCCGTGCCGCACCAGTTCGTCGGCGCAGCGATCGACGTCCTCAGCGGCAACCCTGAACGCGAGCTGCAGCGACGCGCTTCCCGCAGGCGTCGGCGCATCTTTTGCGGTCCGGCTCGGCCGCGCCAGCGCGAGCGTGTTGCCGCCGATCTGGTATTCGATCCATCCGTCCGACAGCTCACGCGTCAGGGATAAGCGGAGGATGCCCTCGTAAAAGCGGCGCATCGCCGACATGTCGCGCACGAAGATGACGGTGTAATCGATGGCGCGGATGGATTGGAAGGGTGAAGGCGTTTGTGGTTCACTCACGGCCGGTTTCCGTCGATGCTTTGATGAACGGGCGATTGTCGCATGGCGGAAGGCGCATCGACAACGCCTTGATCGCGGCAAACAAGGGCAGGTGAAGGTGAAGCGGCCTCCGTTGGCTTTATCACGACGTTAATCTCGCACAACCTAGGTTGATCAACCGCATGGAAACCGGGTGATCTGCTGTGGACTCCCTTGAAGGCGCTCTTCGCCTCGTCGGCCTGATTTTCGGGTGGCTGTTTGGCTGGCCGCTGCAGCTCTTCCGCCGCTGGCTGGATCGCCAGCCGGATCGCGATCCTTCGCAGATTTCAGCGCTCGAGAGATTCGGGCGGCTCTCGCTCGGCGTGTTTCTGACACTCTGCGTTCTGCTGCCGCTGGGTTGGCTGATCTTCAGGTGACGACGATAGCGGACAGCCAGCACCCTGCATGAACAAGTCGTTCATCCAGGCGGCACTTACCACAATTTCCCGTCCGCTAGCCGAACGAACAATGGCCCCATCGGGAACGCAGCCCGGCAAGCGCCGTTAGTGACGAGCGCACCGTCCAGGCGTCAGGCGCCGATGAATGGCAACGCGGTGGAAACCACAAGGAGGCACCTGATGTCGCTGGCAACTCCAGACATCGACCGGTCGACGCTCGGCCTGCACTCGCTCGAGCAGTACGCGCCGATCATCGGCCGGAAGGCGGCCGAGCGGATTGCAGGCAAGGCCGAACGGTTGAGCACGCTTCGCGTCGCCCATGTCAGTTCCACGTTCTATGGTGGCGGTGTCACCGAGATTCTCACCCCGCTGACCCTGATGATGAACGCGATCGGCATCGAGACCGACTGGCACCTGATCCAGGGCACGCCGGCCTTCTTCGGCTGCACCAAGAAGCTGCACAACATGCTGCAGGGCGCCGACATCGACTTTCCCGAGGTCGACCGGCAGATCTACGAGCAGGTGGTGTTCGAGAACGCCACGCGGATTCACGTCGAAGAGTGCGATGCAGTGATCGTCCACGATCCGCAGCCGCTGCCGCTGGCGCACCACATCGCGGAACGGCGGATGCCGTGGTTTTGGCAATGCCATGTCGATCTTTCCTCGCCGCACCCGCCGACATGGAAGTACCTGCGGCAATTCATCGGGCAATACGATGCGGCGATATTTTCGCTGCCGGAATATGGCCAGAACCTCGGCATCGATGAACTGTTCGTCACGCCGGCGATCAATCCGTTCGCCGCCAAGAACGTCGAATTGTCCGATTCCGAGATTGACGATTGTCTGTCGCAGCACGGCATTCCGCCCGAACGGCCGCTGGTAGCGCAGGTGTCGCGGTTCGACGTGTGGAAGGATCCGAAGGGCGTGATCGAGGCCTTCCGTAAGGCACGCAAGGAAGTGGACTGCACGCTGGTCCTGATCGGCAACAATGCGAGCGACGATCCCGAGGGCGAGACCATCCTTGAAGACATCAAACGCTCGATCGACGACGACATCATCGTGCTCGCCGTCGACGATCCGATCCTGGTGAATGCGCTGCAGCGCCGCGCCGCCGTGATCCTGCAGAAGTCGACCCGCGAGGGCTTCGGCCTCACCGTCACCGAGGCAATGTGGAAGGGTGCGGCCGTGATCGGCGGCAATGTCGGCGGCATCCGCCGGCAGATCGTCGACGGCGATAACGGATTTCTGGTCGATGGCGTGGATCAGGCGGCGGAACGCATCGTGCAGATCCTGAAGGACCCGGCGTTGCGCCGGCGGCTCGGTCGCCGCGCCAAGGAAAGCGTGCGCGAAAAATTCCTGATGAGCCGCCTGTTGGAAGACTGGCTGGATATCCTCGCGCGCTATCAGCGGCCGGTTTGACGATCGCGCGGTGAAAATCCCGCGTGCGTGCGGAACGCCTCGCGGGAGAGACGGTTCAACTCCCGGCGCAGGACCGGAGCCTAACTGCAGAAGGTGGATACCAACATGCGGATCGCGCAGGTCGCTCCCCTCGCCGAAAGCATTCCCCCCAAACTCTATGGCGGCACCGAACGCGTCGTGGCGTGGCTGATCGAGGAGCTGGTAAAGCTCGGCCATGAGGTGACGCTGTTTGCGAGCGGCGATTCCAAAACCCGCGCCGAACTCGAGCCGGTGTGGCCGCGGGCGCTGCGGCTCGGCCGTCCGAAGTCGGACCCGATGG
>NZ_LLXZ01000161.1:49760-55585 GCF_001440395.1 Bradyrhizobium jicamae
TGCTCGAAGCGGTCGCGCAGCGCGCGCGCGAGTTCGACGTCATCCACGTCCATATCGACTGGCTGCATCTGCCGTTGCTGAGCCGGCTCGGCGTACCCTTCGTCACCACCACGCACGGACGCCTCGACTTGCCAGGATTTCCCGATGTCGCCTTGCGCTTTCCCGATGCGCCTTATGTCTCGATCTCAGACAACCAGCGCGCCGCGTTACCCGAGAACAAATGGATCGGCACCGTCTATCACGGCCTTCCCGTTGATTCATTCCGTCCTTCATTGGCGCGCGGGCGATACCTTGCCTTCCTCGGCCGGCTCACCTCCGAGAAAGGACCCGAGGCCGCCATCCGCATCGCGCGCGCGGCAAAAATGCCGCTGCATATCGCGGCCAAGCTGCCGCGCGGCGAGCGCGCCTTCTTCAAGGAAAAGCTGGAGCCGCAGATCGACGGCGAGCAGGTGCGGCTGACCGGCGAGGTCAACGACAGCACCAAGGAGGAATTTCTCGCCGGCGCCGCGGCGCTATTGTTTCCGATTCATTGGCCCGAGCCGTTCGGGCTCGTGATGATCGAGGCGATGGCATGCGGCACGCCGGTGATCGCCTTCCGCTCGGGTTCAGTTCCCGAGGTGATCGACGACGGGATTACAGGTTTTGTCGTGGAGAGCGAAGACCAGGCGATCGAGGCGCTCGGAAGGCTTGACGAACTGGACCGCGGCCGCGTGCGCGCGCATTTCGAGAAGCGGTTCACGTCGGAGCGGATGGCGAAGGAATATGTGCGGCATTACGAGGCGTTGCGGCAGACGAGACGAGCGAATGTGTTGGAGTCCGCACCGGCGTAGCTTCCGTAGGGCCGATTAGCCAAAGGCGTAATCCGCCATCTCTCTCTCGGCGGATTACGCTTCGCTAATCCGCCCTACGTGGTCTCACGATCCGCACCACCCCAGAGTCGCTCCTCCGTCCAACCCAGTTCCACAAACTCCGCCGCCCGCAACGGCGCCTCGCCCACAGCAAAGAACTCGTCGAGTTGGGGCGGGCTCACCGAGGTGCCACTGAGCATGCTGTGGGCCTGGCCGCGATGGTGCACCTGGTGCTGGAACAGATGCAGCAGCAAGCGATCCATCCGTTCGCGCTGGATGGAGGTGCCGCGGTGCACGGAGACGATACGCTGCAATCCGGCGGTGTCGAGCGCTTCGACGACCTTGAGCAAGCGCCGATCGACCGCGGCCTGCGCCTCCTTCAACGCGGCAACCGTAGCGCAAGGCTCCTGGTTCGCCCAGGCGGCCGGTCCGAGCGTGCCGCCTTCCATTGCATCGACGTAGAAGTGATCGATGATCAGGATGTGGTTGAGCGTGGCGCGCAGGCTCGGAAAGAAGCCGGTTCGCTTGGCGGTGAATTCATCCGGCGACAGCCCGAGACAGGCGGTGAGCAGCCGGTGGTTGGCCCAGGCGTTGTTGTAGGCCATGGTGCGGAAGGGAAGCACGTCGATCATTTGCGTCGTCCGCCGGTAGCCCGCATGAGCGCAGCGATATGCGGGGAACGATCATGAAGGCCCTGAATATCGCTTCGCTCATCCGGGCTACGCATGCTCGTAGCGTCAGTGCAAGCGAAGCGAAGCAATCCATAGCGCCGCTGCGGACAGATGGATTGCTTCGTCGCTTCGCTCCTCGCAATGACGGCCTGGCTATATCGTCGTACCCTACTCCGCCGCCTGCTGCGTCGGCGCCTCCAGCACTTCCAGCACCTTCGGCGGCGACATCGGCAGGGCGTAGAAGCGTTTGCCGAGCGCGTTGTAGATCGCGTTCGCGACCGCGGCCATCACGGGCACCAGCGGCACTTCGCCGACGCCTTTCACACCTTGCGGATGCTTCGGGTTCGGGATCTCGACCATGATGCAGTCGAGCATCGGCAGGTCCGAACAAACAGGCATGCGGTAATCGAGGAAGCCGGGATTATCGACCTTGCCTTCCTTCGTATAGATGTATTCCTCGTTCAGCGCCCAGCCGATGCCTTGCGCGACGCCGCCCTGAAGCTGGCCCTCGACATAGCCGGGGTGGATGGCGCGGCCGACATCCTGCACGGCGGTGTAGCGGATGACGCGCGCGATGCCGAGATCGACGTCGATCTCGACGTCGCAAACATGCGTGCCGAAACCGCCGTCGGCGCCTTGCGTGTTGAGCTGCACGCCGGCGCCAATGGGTCCGCCCATCGCGGGCGCCTTCTCGGCGAGTTCTTTCAGCGTCAGCGGTTCGAACTGGCCGGCGTTCGGGCTCACCGGATGCGCGGCGCCGTCCTCCCATTTCACTGCTTCGGGATCGATCTCCCAGATCTTTGCGGCGCGCTCGCGCAGCGTCTGGATGATCTTTTCGGTCGACTGCGTCACCACCATCGATGAAGCGAACAGCACGCGGCTGCCGCCGGTGAGGTTGGAGAAGCCGACCGTCTGGGTGTCGCCGATGATGACGGAGACGCGGCGGTAGTCGATGCCGAGCAATTCGGCGCAGATGTTGGCGATGCCGGCGCGCGAGCCGCCAATATCGGGATGCCCTGTGGTGACGACGACGTTGCCGTCCTCGGTGATATTGACTTGCGCCGAGGATTCGCCGCCGGCGTTGAACCAGAAGCCGCTAGCGACGCCCCTGCCCCTCAACCTGCCCTGTCCGTCGCCGAGCGGTGCGGCATAGTGCGGCGAGGACTTCGCTGCTTCCACCGTCTCGACATAGCCGATGCGCGGGAAGGTCGGGCCGTGCGCGGCCTTGGTGCCTTCCCTCGCGGCGTTCTTCAGGCGGAAGTCGAGCGGGTCCATCTTCAGGCGTTCTGCGACTTCGTCCATCACGCATTCGACCGCATAGGCGCCGATCGGCGCGCCCGGCGCGCGATAGGCCGCGACCTTGGAGCGATTGGAGCAGACGTCAAACCCTTCCGAGAGCAGGTTCGGAATGTCGTAGGGCGTGAAGCTGCATCCGGCGGCGCCGCGGATCGGCGAGCCCGGGAAGGCGCCGGCCTGCAGATAGAAGATGCCGTGCGCGGCAACAATCTTGCCGTCTTTCGTCGCGCCGATCTTCACCGTGCTCTTCGAGCCAGAGGTGGGACCGGTCGCGCGCATCACTTCCTCGCGCGTCATCACCATCTTCACGGGCCGCCCGGATTTCTTCGCCAGCAGCGTCGCGAGCGGCTCGAGATAGACGATGGTCTTGCCGCCAAAGCCGCCGCCGATCTCGGCGGGGATGGCGCGGATGTCGCTCTGCGGGATGCCTGTCAGCATCGACGTCATCGCGCGCACCATGAACTGGCCCTGGCTCGAACTCCAGATCGTGGTCTTGCCGTCGGGTGCCACCGAGATCAGGCAGGCATGCGGCTCGATATAGCCCTGATGCACCGGGCGCGTGGTGAAGGTACGCTCGATGACGACATCGGCCTTCTTGAAGCCTTCCGATATGTCGCCCTTCTTGTGCTCGAGACGTCCGGCGATGTTGGACGGCTTGCCGTCGAACTTGTTGAACTCGTGCAGGACGGGCGCATCCGATTTGATTGCGTCATCGATCTCGATCGACCACGGCAGCACCTCGTAATCGATCTCGATCAGCTTGCAGGCTTCGGCTGCGATCGCCTCGGTGGTCGCGGCGACGGCTGCGACGGGGTGGCCGGGGAACAGCGCCTTGTCGCGCGCCATCACGTTGCGGCACATCCAGCGCATGTCCTGGATGCCGAGCATCACCGCGCCCTTCTCGATCGGGAAATCGACGATGTCCTTTGAGGTGACGACGGCCCTTACGCCGGGCAGCGCTTCCGCTTTGGCCGTGTCGATCGATCTGATGCGCGCATGCGGATGCGGGCTGCGCAGGACTTTGCCCCAGATCATGCCCGGCATTGTGGTGTCGGCGGCGAACTGGGCGCGGCCGGTGACCTTGTCCATGCCGTCAGGGCGGATGGTGCGCTGGCCGATCCATTTGTTGTTGGTGACGAGATTCATTGGACTGTCTCCCGAAAACTATTGCGCGCGCATTTCGGCAGCGGTTTCCATCACCGCGCGGACGATCTTGTCATAGCCGGTGCACCGGCAGAGGTTGCCGGCGAGCCAGAAGCGGACCTCCTCCTCGCTCGGGTCCGGGTTCTTCTTCAGCAACGCATCGGAGGCGACCAGCATGCCCGAGGTGCAGATGCCGCACTGGAGCGCGGCCATTTCGAGAAACTTCTGCTGCAGCGGATGGAGCTTGTCGCCCTGCGCCATGCCCTCGATGGTCCTGATCTCGTGTCCTTCGGACTCGACCGCGAGCATCAGGCAGGAGCAGACCAGCCTATCGTCGAGCGTGATCGAGCAGGCGCCGCAATCCCCTGACGCGCAGCCTTCCTTGGAGCCGGTGAGGTTCAAGGTGCCGCGCAGCGCGTCGAGCATGGTGTCATTGGGCTCGCACAGAAATTCCATCGGCTCGCCGTTGATCGACGTGGTGACGTGAACTTTGGCCATTGAATTACTTTCCTTGAGCGCGTTGGGCGGCGATGGCGGCGGTGCGCTTGAGCAGCACGCCGGCCACCTTGGTGCGATAGGCGATGGTGCCGCGCTTGTCGTCGATCGGACGGCAGGCGGCGGAGCAGGCGGCTGCCGCCTTGGCGAGTGCGGCGTCGTCGAGCTTGGAGCCGATCAGCGCTTTCGCGGCGTCTTCCACCAGCAGCACGGTCGGCGCCACTGCGCCGAGACCGACGCGGGCTGATGTGACCGTGCCATCCTTGATCGTGAGGCTGACGCCGACACCGACGACGGCGATGTCCATTTCGGTGCGCGGGATCATGCGCAAGTAAGCGTCGCTCGATCCGGGCGGGCGCGGCGGCAGTGTGAAGCTCACCAGGATTTCGCCGGGCTTCAGATTGGTGCGGCCGGGACCGGCGGGAACGTCCTCCACCTTCATCTCGCGGCGGCCGTTCGGGCCCTGCACGGTGACGACGGCGCCGGCGGCGACCATCGCGGGCACGCTGTCGCCGGCGGGGGAGCCGTTGCAGAGATTGCCGCCCGCAGACGCCCTGCCCTGCACCTGCTTGGAACCGATCAGGTTGACGGCTTCGAGCACGCCGGGCCAGGCCTTGCCGAACTTTCCGTGCTCGGCGAGCGCCATGCCGGAGACGGCAGCGCCGATGCGAAAGCCGCCGTCGGCGATTGCTTCGATCGCGGTCATCTCGGGGATTTTCTTGATATCGACGATCACGCCGGGCTTGAGCACGCCGGATCGCATCTGCACCAGAAGATCGGTGCCGCCGGCCAGGATGCGCGCGGCGCTGCCCGCCTTCGCGAATGCACCGACCGCTTCGTCAAGCGTATCAGGCGCCAGGTATCGGAGTTCCGTCATGGTCTTCCGCCATCTCCCTTATTCCTGCCCGCCCCATATGGGCGATGGCCTTATATTGGCCCGGCAGTGCGGGCCAAGCGTACACGGGGATCAACGATTGGAACAGCCTGCGAGATCAGGTTGTTACGGCAGGCTCCTATGCGCAGGGCGGGGCTTGCGCGGCCAATTGCTCCGAGGCGGGGATCAATATCCGACATTGTGAAATCTGTAGGGTGGGCAAAGGCGCCCTTGCGCCGTGCCCACCATATTGGTTGAACTGTCCGGGTTGGAACGGTGGGCATCCGCCGTCGCTCTTCGAGCTATGGCGGACTGGCGCTTCCCCCTCCCTACCCGGATCGGTGACATTGATGCTGCTTCACAGACTCCTCGTTGCTGCCACGGCGTCCCTGTCCCTTTTCTCCATTGCCCTCGCCCAACCGGCCCCTGCCCCCGTCCGCCCCGCGCCGAGGCCCGCCGTCGCACCGCAGCCCGGTCAGCAGCCGCCGGCCGCCGCTC
>NZ_LLXZ01000162.1:0-60916 GCF_001440395.1 Bradyrhizobium jicamae
GCACGGGCCGCGCAGCCCCGGCAGCCACGGGCCGCGCAGCCACGGCCGCATCCGCGGGCTGCCAGCTGCACGCCGCCGCCAACGCTTTCCTTATCGAGGAGATGGAACGTGGCGAGACTGACGTCGGCCATTTCCTCTTCGCTAAGAACGAAGCGCTGATTGGGCGAAGTATTGTCAGATTGCGCGATATCAGCAGCGGGCATCGTGGATGCTGATGTGTTACCCAGCAGCGAAAAACCCAGTCCGGTGGCACCCAGCACCGTCACGGCGGCTTTGGTTGTGCGTTTCTGCTTCGAAGCTTGCTTGACCCGTGGCATGGTCTGCATCCTCCGTAAGTTCTTATGATAGTGCTTGAGGTGGCAAGTGTGCGCTAGGCAAATCCGGCGCGCAAGGGTTGCTTGTGCGATAAGATGCAAACCGTCCTATCGAGTTCCCATTCATCTTCATGAACGAGATCGACACATAGCCGCTTTGGCTTGCACCGTCATAAATCGAAGGTGGCGAAGTGAAGTACACTTTGTGCCACACCGATTGCGTGACTTGGTCTGGAATGCCGATAGAGAAAAACCGGACTGACGTGCGCGATATATCACTAAGTCCGCGCGAGAACAGAAGGCGCGTAGCCGCCGGGAAAACGGATGCTGAGATCGCGGGTTCGCCTTGGATCGCAATGACCTAGCCAGGTCGCGACGTCTTTCGCGCAGCGCTTTCGGACACGCTGACCTGCTGTTTCAGCTTTTCCTGCTCCGCCATTAGTTTTGACAAACGCTGCGGCGTCCTTCGCACCATCGGCTTCCGTCTCGAAATGCGTGCCTTCCGTACCATCGCCCACTCCAGGTTCAGCAGCCAGTGCCTGCTGCTCGTCGACCTTTTCGCGCCCCAACTTCTCACATTTAACGGTGGTCAAGTTCTCGGGTCTGACGGCCACCCGGATGACACTTGCAGCGAAATGGGACTGCGAGGTTGACCTAAATCAACACCGCAACGGGGAAGGGCTCAGCAGGTGAGCCACTCGACCTGCCACGCCGCCTGATGGAAAGCAGATATCGCCCACTCGGTATGGACGGTTGAAGTGAACAAGCCCAGCGTCCTGCCTAAGCCGCGAACGTCGGGCCCCACCACCACCTTCGAAACCGAAGCGAACAACCTTGCCCGCGCGCGATGTAACCAGGCACGCCTACGGCTTCGGTGGATGAATGAACGCCCACGGACTCACTTCCGAATCCGTCGGCACCTCCACCGAAATCACATAAGGCCCGCCATCGGCCAGCGCCTTTTCCAGCGCAGGCTTGAACTGATCCGGAGAGGTGACGCGCGCCGCGGCGACACCGAAGGATTCCGCCAGTTTCACGAAATCCGGATTGACCAGGTCTGACGCCACCACCCGGCCGTCGAAATGCTGGCGCTGGTCGCGGCGCACATTGCCGTAGGCGTTGTTGTTGAACACCAGCGTCACCACGCCGATCTTGAACTGCACGGCGGTCGACAGTTCCTGCACGCCGAACATGAAGCCGCCGTCGCCCGTGATCGCGACCACGGGCCTGTCGGGGTTGGCGACCTTGGCGCCGAGCGCGGTCGGGAAGCCCGAGCCGAGCGTGCCCTGATAACCGGACGTGATGAAGGTGCGCGGCTCGTAGATCGGAAAGCCGTACCAGGAGGCAAAACCCACCTGTGACAGTTCGTCGGTGACGATGGCGTTCGCCGGCAGCACCTCGCGCAGGATGTTCAGATACGCCATTTGCGGCTGAACCTTCTGGATCTCCTGCTGTGCCGCCGCGGTTGCCTCGCGGATCTCACCGCGGCGGCTGCTCGTCTTGCTGTAACCGGCCTTCTTCACCGCCGCCACCAGATCGGCCGTGCCGGTCTTGGCGTCGGCGACGATGGCGGCGTCGGACACCAGCCGGCGCATCTCGGCGGGATCGATATCGATACGAACCGATTTCAATCCCTTCGGCTGATACGGCCAGCGAAAGCCGGATGTCGGTAGCTCGGCGCGGGTACCGATTGCGATCATCAGATCGGTGGTTGGCCACAGCTTATAGCCGGCCGCCATGGTCAGGCCTAACTCATGCGCGTTGGAGACGATGCCGCGGCCGCTGCGGAACGCCACCACCGGCGCGTCGATCATCTCGGCAAGTTCGAGGATTTCGCCAGCAGCATGGATCGCGCCGCTGCCGACGAAGATCATCGGCCGCTTCGCCTCCTTGATCAGCGCCGCCGCCGCCTTGATCCTGTCAGGGTCGGGTTGCGGCGCGGGCAGGGCATCGAGCACCGTCGAACGACCGACCTGCGCGCGCTGGGTGAACACATCCCATGGCATCTCCACCGACACCGGGCCACGGCGGCCGGACATCATCTCCTGAAACGCGCGCGATACGACTGATGGCGCGGCATCGGGATATTCGATCCGCTCGGCCCATTTGACAAAGGTGCGCAGGGTCGCCAACTGGTCCGGCATCTCGTGCAGATGGCCGCGGCCCTTGCCGAGAAACGCCGTCGGCACCTGTCCCGTGAGGCAGAGCACCGGCTCGTTGCAGCCGAAGGCGGTGAGCAGCGCCGCGCTGGCATTGAGCACGCCGGGCCCGGGCACTACGCTGAACACGCCGGGCTTGCCCGATGAGCGCGCATAGCCGAAGGCCATGTAGCCGCAGGCCTGCTCGTGCCGCGCGCCGATCACCTTCAATTGCGCCTGGTGGAAGGCGTCGAACAGGCCGTAGATCTGTGCGCCGGGCAGCCCGAACACGGTATCGACGCCATGTGCTACGAGGCCGTTGACGATTGCTTCGCCGCCGGAAGTTGAGCTCATTGTACTATCCACTCGCTTGCAGGTTAGGCTTCGTCGATCACGCCGTTCTTCAGCACGCCGACGCCTTCGGCTTCGATCTCGATGACATCACCGGGCTTGAGATAGCGCGGCGGGTCGAACCGCGCGCCGGCGCCGGTCGGCGTTCCCGTCACGATGACGTCGCCCGGCACCAGCGTGGTGAAGGTCGAGAGATAGTTGATGAGGTATCGGAAGCCGAAGATCAACCGGCCAGTGCGGTCGTCCTGCCGCGTCTCGCCATTGACCTTGGTGGTCAGGCGGATGTCCGCGATCTGGCTTTCTTGCGTGTAGGGCACGATCCAGGGGCCGAGGCTGCCGGTGGAGTCGAAATTCTTGCCTTGCGTGACGTTGAACTTGGCGTGCCGCACCCAGTCGCGGAGCGTGCCCTCGTTACAGAGCGTGACGGCGGCGATATGGTCCAGCGCGTCGCTCTCCTTGATGTGCCGTCCGGCCTTGCCGATCACCAGCACCAGTTCGCCCTCGTAATCGAGCTGCGCGGATGCACGCGGGCGGACCAGCGGCGCGTTGTGGCCGACAAAGGAGCGCGGCGTGCGCATGAACATGCTCGGATATTTCGGCGCGTCCTGGCCGTCCTTGTATTCGGCGTTGCGGTCCGGATAGTTGACGCCGATGCAGATGATCTTTTCCGGCGCGGGGATCGGGGGCTGCCAGGTGACCGCATCGAGCGCGTGGTCCGGCTGGTGCCGCGCGCCTTCGTCGGCGAGTTTCATCAGTGCACCAGCGGCGATGACCTCGCGCAGCGTCGGATAGTCCTTTCCGAACCGCGCGGAGAGATCGACGATGCCGGCATCGGTCACGGCGCCGTATTTCTGCGCGCCGTTGACGGTGTAGGTGGCAAGGCGAGAAGGGGCCATCTTCTTAGTCCGCGATCGTGACGTCGGCGACGAAGGCCGGTTCGCGCACCTTTTGCCCGGAGAAGGGCGAGCCCTCCTCGAACCAGGAGCGCGGCGCGGGCGCGCCCCACAGCGTCTGCCGGCGCGGGTCCTTCAGCGACCAGCGCAGCGGTTCATGGTCGTGATCGCCGGTGAAATAATCGCTGGTATAGAGTTCGAGACGATGGCCATCCGGATCCCGGACATAAAGGAAGAACGCATTCGAGATGCCGTGCCGCCCCGGGCCGCGCTCGATGTTCTTCAGATAGCCGCTGGAAGCCATGACGTCGCAGAGATGCAGGATGTTCATGGCCGTCGGCGTCCAATAGGCGAAGTGGTGCAGGCGAGGACCTTTGCCGTTGGTGATGGCGAAGTCATGGACATTGCCCTTGCGATGCATCCAGGCCGCCGCGATCCGACCGTTCGGACCATCCTCCTCGCCATATTCGGTCAGCCGGAAGCCGAGCCGGGCGTAGAAATCGACGGTGTCCTGAACTTCGGCGGCGAAGACATTGAAGTGGTCGAGCCGCTGTGGATGGCAGCCCTTATATAAGTCGTAGCGCCGCAGCAGATGCGGGCGCTTCTCCATCGTCGCATAGAGTTCGAGTTGGAAGCCGGCGGGGTCGGTGAATTGCAGCGTGCGGCCCTGGAATGGCTGGTCGACGAAGGCGTAAGTGATGCCGTTCTCGGAAAAGAACGCCGCCGCCTTGTCGAGGTCGCCGTCATTGCCGACCTTGAAACCGAGCCGGCTGCAGGCCGCGACAGGGGCCTTTCGCAAGACCAGCGAGTGATGCTGATGCTCTTCGCTGCCGCGCAGGTACACCGCCTGGTCGTCGGCGTCCTCGACATGAAGGCCGACGGTGTTCTCGTAGAACGCACGGCTCTTGCCGAGATCGACGACGTCGAGCACGGCGTGGCTGCAGCGAATGATGTTGAACGGCGGGTCGAAAATGTGTGTCGGCACCGGCATGGGCGTTCCCTTGGTTGGTTCGTCATTCCGGGGCGATGCGCAGCATCGAACCCGGAATCTCGAGGTTCCGGGTCTGGTCCTTCGGACCATCCCGGAACGACGGTGGTTGTCAGATTCCCAGTTTCTGAATCTTGTGCGTCCCGCGCGCGAGCGAGACGTGCTTGGTCTCCATGTAGAAGTCGAACGAGTAATCGCCGCCGTCGCGGCCGATGCCGGAGGCCTTCATGCCGCCGAACGGGGTCGGCAGATGGCGGACGTTTTCGGAGTTGAGCCAGATCATGCCGGCCTCCAGCGCATCCGCGACGCGCAGCGCGCGGCCCATGTCGCCGGTCCAGACATAGCCGGTGAGGCCATACTGCACGCCATTGGCGATCTCGATGGCGTCCTTCTCATCCCTGAACGGGATCACGGTCAGGAAGGGGCCGAACACCTCCTCCTGCGCCACCCGCATGTTCGCATGCGCGCCGGTGACCAGCGTCGGCTGCACATAATGCCCGCCGCCGGGCCCGTCATGCGGCTTGCCGCCGACCGCGATGGTGGCGCCGTCCTTCTTGGCGACCTCGAAATAACTGCAGACCTTGGCCAGATGCCGCTCATGGATCAGCGGCCCGATTTCGGTCGCCGGATCGAGCGGATGGCCGACCTTCAGCGCCTTGACCCGCGCTGTCAGCTCTTCGATGAACCTGTCGGCAATGCCTTGCTGCACCAGCAGCCGGCTGGAGGAGGTGCAGCGCTCGCCGTTCAGCGAGTAGATCATGAAGACGACCGCATCCAGCGCCCGGTCGAGATCGGCGTCGTCGAACACGATCACCGGGTTCTTGCCGCCGAGTTCGAAATGGACGCGCTTCAGGGTAGGGGCGCCCTGCGCCATGATCGCAGAGCCCGTCGAACTTTCGCCGACAAAGCCGATCGCCTTGATAGCGGGGTGCTCGGTCAGCGCCTTGCCGGCTTCCTCACCCATGCCGTGGACGGTGTTCAGCACGCCGTCAGGCAGGCCGGCCTGTTTTGCAAGTTTCGCCAGCAGGTCCGCCGTGACAGGCGACCATTCCGCCGGCTTGTGCACGACGGTGCAGCCGGCGGCGAGCGCGGGCGCGATCTTCCAGGTCGACAGCATGAACGGCGTGTTCCACGGCGTGATGACGCCGACCGGGCCGATCGGCACCCGGGTCGAGATGTTCCAGTGCTCCTCGCTTGGCGTGTTGAGGCCGTCCCGAGCCTCGGCGCATTTGTCGGCAAAGAAGCGGAAGTTTTCCGCCGCCCGGATCGCCGCCTTGGCCATGAAGCGGTGGGCCTGGCCGGTATCGATGCATTCCAGCACGGCGATATCGTCAGCGTTGTCCTCAATGGCGTCGGCGACGCGATGCAGCAACTTCTTCCGCGCTGTCGCCGGCATCTCGCGCCAGGATTTGAAGGCCGTCGCGGCTGCGGTGGCCGCACGGTCGATGTCTTCGGCGTTGCCGCGGGCGACCGACGCCAGCACCGCGCCGTCGACCGGCGACTTCGTCTCAAACGTCTGGCCGGAGATCGACGGCACGGTCTTGCCGTCGATCATGTGCCCAATGCCGTCGCTCTTCAGCTTGGCGAGCAGGGGGGCTACGCGGTCGCGGTTGGCCTGAAACATGTCCTTGGGTGTCGCTTTATCCATTGATAGTTTCCACCTTCAGAGCTTCGTGGATGTTGTTGCGTTTCCAGCTTGTTTCCTTGTCGTTGATCTGCATGTCGAACGACAACGCGAACTTCTCTTTCGCAAACACCGGATCGAGATAGGCCGACAAGGCCTTGAAGATATCTTCGCCGGCCTTCTTGCGGGTGGCGAGGTCGCGGCCTTCGCCAAGCCGCAGCACCATGTCGAGAAAGCTGTAGTTCTGGCGGCCATCGGCAATCGCATAGTGCTCGCATCTGATGGCGCGGACTCGGATACCACCGAGCGGGAAGATGCCGGTCTCGACCGCGGCCTTGCGAACAAGTTCAACGACCGCGCCCATATCGACGCGCCCATCGAGATTGCTCGAATATTCAATCGTGAAGTGCGGCATGTTGCGATGGCTCCTGTCGTCCTTCAGGCGAAGTAGCAGCTCACTGAACCGTAGGGGCCATAGTCGGCCTGGATCGTGTCCCCCTTGCGGGTCTCGATCGGCCGAATGAACGAGCCCGCCAGCACCACCTGTCCGGCTTCCAGCGCCAGCCCGTTCGGCGCGATCTTGTTGGCAAGCCAGGCGACCGACGTCGCGGGATGATTGAGAACGCCGGCGGCAAGCCCGGTTTCCTCAAGCTGGCCGTTGCGGAAACACAGCGCGCCGATCCAGCGCAGGTCCGCGTCCATCGGCCGGATCGGGCGGCCGCCGAGCACGATGCCGGCATTCGCGGCGTTGTCGGCGATGGTGTCAAAGATCTTCCGGGTCGCCTTGGTCTGCGGATCGACCCGTTCGACCCTCGTATCGAGGATTTCGAGCGCGGGCACCACGTAATCGGTGGCGTTCAGCACGTCGAACATCGTGCAGTCTGGTCCCGACAGCCGCGACTTCATGATAAAGGCAAGCTCGGCCTCGACGCGGGTGCCGATGAAGCGGTCCGAGGGCACCAGCCCACCGTCGGCAAAGAACATGTCGTCGAGCAGGATGCCGGAGTCAGGCTCGTCGATATTGAGCGCGCTCTGCATCGCCTTCGAGGTCAGGCCGATCTTGTGGCCCTTCACGACGCGGCCCTGGGCGACCTTCATCTCGACCCAGGCTTTCTGAATAGCGTAGGCATCCTCGATCGTTATGGTGGGATGTTCGAGCGAAAGCTGGCGGATCTGCTTGCGCGTCTTCTCGGCCTGATCGAGCCGCGCGGCGGCGCTGCGGATGTCGTCTGTTGAAAGGGCCATGAGCGTCCGGCTGTTTCAGCAAAAAAAGCGGGTGCTGAAATTTGTTTAACATGTTAAGTTATCCGGCGCAAACTGATTTGATGCTTGTTGCGCCGCAAAACTTTATCCTTCGCGAGATCGAGGATTCCCGATTGGCGGATCACCAGACATGACGGGCAAGAAATCGCCGAACGGACCGCGTTCGGATCAGGAGGGAACACCGGAAGCGCGCCGCGGGCCGATGCGCGAATTCTCGCGTTCGCTGCCGATGTCGCTCTTACGCGCGCGCGAAGCCGTGATGCGCCAGTTCCGTCCCTCCTTGCGCAATCACGGCCTGACCGAGCAGCAATGGCGGATCCTGCGCGCGCTGACGGCGGTGGATACCATCGAGGTGACCGAGCTGGCGCGCGTCGCGTTCCTGCTGGGGCCGAGCCTGTCGCGGATCTTGCGCGATCTCGAAGCGCGCGACCTGATCGAGCGCCGTGCCGCCAAGACGGACCTGCGCCGCGGCGAGGTGTCGATCTCGTCCAAGGGCTTGAAGCTGATCGAGGCGGTGGCGCCGACCTCGGAAGCGATCTACGCCGAGATCACCCAGCGCTATGGTGCGCGCAAGCTCGCTGAGCTGCAGGACATGCTGGGTGAACTGGAGCGCAGCCTTGCGGCGATGGAAGTCGCAGGTGAGGGCGATGCCGAGGCCGACGAGTAATCACAAATTTGCATGATGCTACCGAGCCGGTGCATAGCGGGCGGACAAATGATTGCAATCATTTGGCTAAATGCGATCGAGGCGAGTAGACATGCACGCCGTTTTTCGCTCAAAGTGCCGGCCAAGCCGGTCATGAAAACCGGCGCGGGAGTCGCAGGCCTGGCTGCTCAAGCGCAGGCCTCCGCCGTACAAGGACAGGGCTGAAATCCGGACATGGTCACAATAAAAGTCAACAATCTGATCGATTTCGTCGCTGAGGTTTTTTCCCATTCGGAATCCTCGCCCGAGGAAGCGAGGCGCATCGCAACCTACCTCACGACGGCCAATCTCACCGGCCATGACAGCCACGGCGTGATCCGGGTTCCCGTCTACATCCGCTGGAAGAAGACCGGTAACGTCATTCCCAACCAGACCCCCGAGATCGTCGTCGATACGCCCTCGCTCGCCGTGGTCGATGGCAAGTTCGGCTACGGCCAGACCGTGACGCCGTTCGCGGTGCGGACCGGTATCGAGAAGTGCAAGAAGGCGGGACTGTCTGCAATCGCGCTGCGCAACGCCGGCCATATCGGCCGCGTCGGCGACTGGGCGGAGATGGCTGCCGCCGAAGGCCTGGTATCGGTGCACTTCGTCAACGCCGCCGGCTCGCTCTTGGTCGCGCCGTTCGGCGGTGTCCAGAAACGGCTCTCGACCGCGCCCTATTGCGTCGGCATTCCGCGCAAGGGGCAGGACCCGATCGTGCTCGATTTTGCGACCTCCATCGTCGCCGAGGGCAAGGTGCTGGTCGCGAGCCGCGGCGGCAAAAAGTTGCCCACGGGCGCGCTGGTCGATGCCGACGGCACGCTGAGCGAAGAGCCGTCCGTGCTCTATGGTCCTTACACTCCGGATGGGCCGCGCGACCATACCAAGGGCACCGGCGCGATCCGCGCGTTCGGCGAGCACAAGGGCTCGGGCCTTGCGTTCATCTGCGAACTGCTCGGCGGCGCGCTGACCGGCACCGGCGCCACGTCGGGCGGCCGGCAGTTCGCCAACGGCATGCTCTCCTTCTATGTCGATCCCAAGGTGGTCGACACCGCCAACTTCTTCGACGGCGAAATCTCGCGCTATACCGACTTCATCCGCGAGACCAAGCCGATCGCCGGCGTCGAGTCCGTGCTGGTCCCGGGCGATCCGGAACGGAAGACGCGCGCCGAGCGCACCAAGAACGGCGTGCCGCTGCCTGATGATACCTGGGCTGCGATCGTCAACACCGCCCGCGAGGTCGGCGTCAGCGAGACCAGCATTCAGCGCGCCACCAGCTAATTCACCTCACGAACTCCAACAATCGTAACGATCACAAAGGGAAAGCGATCAATGGCAACCAACAATGTCAAGAAAGTATGGGCCTCGGGCAAGGCCGTGGTGAACGCGTGGCTCGCGATCCCCTCCGGCTTCTCGGCCGAAGTGATCGCGCAATGCGGCTTCGACAGCGTCACCGTCGACATGCAGCACGGCGTGCAGGATTACCTCTCGATGGTTCAGTGCTTCCAGGCGATGAACGGCCACCCGGTCACGCCGATGGTCCGCGTGCCCTGGAACGAACCCGGCATCATCGGCAAGGTGCTCGACGGCGGCGCCTATGGCGTGATCTGCCCGATGATCAACACCCCGCAGGAAGCCAAGGATCTCGTTCAGTTCGCCAAGTACCCGCCGAAGGGCACGCGCTCGAACGGCCCGATCCGCGCCGGCATGTATGGCTCGGCCGGCTCCTACCAGCAGACCGCGAACGACGAGATCGTGCTGCTGCCGATGATGGAGACCAAGACCGCAGTCGAGAACATGGAAGCGATCCTCGATGTCGAGGGCATCGACGGCGTCTATATCGGCCCGTCCGATCTCGGCTTCTCCTATGGCCTGGTGCCGAAGCTCGACCGCGACGAGCCGGAGATCCTCAAGATCTACGAGAAGATCATCAAGGAGTGCGGCAAGCGCGGCCTCAATCCGGGCATTCACTGCTCCGGCGCCGAGGGCGCCGTGCGTGCCATCAACATGGGCTTCAAGCTGGTGACGCTGTCGAACGAGGTCGGCCTGATGTCGACCTACGCCAAGATGCAGGTGAACCAGACCCGCAAGGATAGCGCCGGCAAGGCGTGATTTAGATTCCCTCTCCCCGTAAAGGACGGGGAGAGGTGACTGCGAACTCGAGGAGACACCACTATGACGACCCCCGCACCCGTGATCCGCCTGCACCCTGACGATGGCGTGCTGATCGCGCGCGCGAGCCTGCCGCCGGGCATGGTGGTGGCTGCTGGCGTCACCACGGTCGAGCGCATTCCCGCCGGCCACAAGGTCGCCATCAGGCCGATCGCCATGGGCGAGCCGGTGCGCCGCTACGGCCAGATCATCGGCTTCGCCACCGCGCCGATCGCGCCGGGCCAGCATGTTCACACGCAGAACTGCGGCATGGGCGATTTTTCCAAGGACTATGCCTATGGCGTCGACGTCAAGCCGGTGCCGAATTTTGATCTGCCCGCGACCTTCGACGGCATCCGCCGCGGTGACGGGCGGGTGGCGACGCGCAACTATATCGGCATCCTGACCTCGGTGAATTGCAGCGCCCATGTCGCCAGCATCGTCGCCGATATGTTCAAGAAGAATCCCTTTACCGGCGATAACCCGCTGGCCGATTTCCCGAATGTCGATGGCGTCGTGGCGCTGACCCACAAGACCGGCTGCGGCATGACGCAGAACGAGCCGCTGGCGCTGCTGCGCCGCACGCTCGGCGGCTACGCGCGACATGCGAATTTCTCCCATGTGGTCGTGCTGGGTCTCGGCTGCGAGGTCAACCAGATCGGCGGGCTGATGGAGGAGCAGAAGCTCGCCGGACGGCTGCGTGCGATGGACATCCAGGAAGTCGGCGGCACCCGCAAGACGGTGGAAGCCGGAATTGCCTTCGTGAAGGAGGCGCTGACCGACGCCAACAAGGTGAAGCGCGAGCCGGTGCCGGCCAGCGAATTGACGGTCGCGCTGCAATGCGGCGGCTCCGATGGCTACTCCGGCGTCTCCGCCAATCCGGCGCTGGGCGCGGCGAGCGATCTGCTCGTGCGCCACGGCGGCACCGTGATCCTCTCGGAGACGCCTGAAACTTACGGCGCCGAACATCTCCTGACCCGGCGAGCGGTCAGCCGCGAGGTCGGCGAAAAGCTCGTCGGCCTGATGCGCTGGTGGGAGGAATACACAAAGCGCGAAGGCGCCGAGATGAACGCCAATCCGAGCCCTGGCAACAAGGCCGGCGGCCTTACCACGATTCTGGAGAAATCACTGGGCGCGATGGCCAAGGCCGGCAGTACCAATCTGGTCGACGTGCTCAACTACGCCGAGCCCATCACCAAGAAGGGGTTCGTCTTCATGGACACGCCCGGCTACGACCCGGTCGCTGCCACGGGCCAAGTGGCCGGCGGCGCCAACATGGTCTGCTTCACCACCGGCCGCGGCAGCGTGTTCGGCTGCAAGCCCGCGCCCTCGATCAAGCTCGCCACCAACACGCCGATGTACAAGCGCATGGAAGACGACATGGACGTCAATTGCGGCACCATCCTCGACGGCGAGGAAACCGTGCAGCAATGCGGCCAGCGCATTTTCGAACTGATGCTGAAAACGGCATCCGGCCAGCCGACCAAGAGCGAGAGTTTCGATTTCGGCAGCGCCGAGTTCGCGCCCTGGGTGATTGGCGCGACGATGTAGCTCCATGCACCACTCTGGCGTCGTCCCTGCGAACGCAGGGACCCATAGCCGCCGGCCTTCGTTGTTGCAGAAGGCGTCGACCAACTGCCTCGTCGATCGATCACGCGGTATGGGTCCCTGCGTTCGCAGGGACGACAGCGGGGCCGCACTTCCCGTAGGCACTCCGTGCCCGTTGTTAATGCTTGATCCCACCCGGAACCGGTGTTCTGCTTAAAAAAGCCGCTGGAGTTTCCGGTCCGTGTCGATCTTCGTCGCACTACATCATGTCACGCACTACAAATACGACCGACCGATCGATCTCGGCCCGCAAACCGTCCGCCTGCGCCCGGCGCCGCACACACGCACGCCGATCCTGAGCTATTCGCTCAAGGTCACGCCATCCAATCATTTCGTGAACTGGCAGCAGGATCCGCAGGGCAATTGGCTGGCGCGCTTCGTGTTTCCGGAGAAGGCGACCGAACTCAAGATTGAGGTCGACTTCACCGCGCAGATGACGGTGGTCAATCCCTTCGACTTCTTCGTCGAGCCTTACGCCAATTCGTTTCCGTTCCAATACCCCAACGATCTCAAGACCGAGCTCGCGCCGTATCTCGCCACCGCCGAACAGGGGCCGCTCTTCGCAGCTTACTTGAAGGAGATTCCGCGCGAGGCCGACAGCACCGTCAATTTTCTGGTCGAACTCAACGCGCAGCTTCAGAAGAAGGTCAATTATGTCATCCGGATGGAGCCGGGCATTCAGACGCCGGAGGAGACGCTGGCACGCGGCTCCGGTTCATGCCGCGATTCGGCGTGGCTGCTGATCCAGGCTCTGCGTCACCTCGGGCTCGCCGCACGCTTCGTCTCCGGCTATCTCATCCAGCTCCGTCCCGACATCGATCCGGTCGAAGGCCCGCGCGAGGTCGAAAGCGATTTCACCGATCTCCACGCCTGGGCCGAGGTCTATCTTCCGGGCGCGGGGTGGATCGGGTTCGACGTCACCTCGGGCATGCTGACGGGCGAGGGGCACATCCCCGTCGCCGCCACGCCGCACTACCGCTCCGCCGCACCCATTTCGGGCAGCGCCGGATTCGCCGAAGTCGATTTCGGTTTCGAGATGAGCGTCCGGCGCATCCGCGAGGCGCCGCGGATCACGCGGCCGTTCTCGGATGAATCCTGGGCGCGGCTCGACAGTCTTGGCGAGCAGGTCGATGCCGATCTCAGTGCCGACGATGTGCGCCTCACCATGGGCGGCGAGCCGACCTTCGTCTCGGTCGACGATCTGGAATCGCCGGAGTGGAATATCGCCGCTATCGGCCCAACCAAGCAGGCGCTGGCGGATGAGCTGATCCGCAAGCTGCGCGCGCGTTTTGCGCCGGGCGGGTTGCTGCATTACGGGCAGGGCAAGTGGTACCCGGGCGAAAGCCTGCCGCGCTGGGCGTTCGGCCTCTACTGGCGCAAGGATGGCGTGCCGATCTGGAAGAATGCCGATCTGATCGCGACGATCGAGAATCCCCGCAAGGCCGGGATCGAAGACGCCAAAGCCTTTATGGAAGGCACAGCGAAGCGGCTCGGGCTCGGCGTCGACTACGTGATGCCTGCTTACGAAGACCCCGTGCATTGGCTGCAAAAGGAAGCCGCGCTGCCGGTGAATGTCGATCCCACCGACTCCAAGCTCTCCGACGCGGAAGAGCGCGCGCGCATGGCGCGGGTGTTCGACGAAGGGCTCAACAAGGCCAGAGGCTTCGTGCTGCCGATCCAGCACGCGGACGCTGCGGGCTGGATGAGCGAGCACTGGCAGCTTCGGCGCAGCCATCTCTTCTTAATCCCGGGCGACTCTCCGCTCGGGCTGCGGCTGCCGATGGCATCGCTGCCGCATGTCGAGCCGGAAGAATATCCCTACATCGTCGAGCAGGATCCGATGGAGCCGCGGCTCGAACTGGCGAAGGAAGACAAGGATACGGTGGCGGATGGCGTGCCCTCGCGGCTGGCGCAGAAGCCGAAGCAGGCCAAGCCGGTGCGTACGGCGACATCAGTCGAAATCCGCGACGGCGTGTTGTGCGCCTTCATGCCGCCGGTTGAAAAGGTCGAGGACTATCTCGAACTGATCGCGGCGGTGGAGGCGACCGCCGAGGAAATGCAGATCCCGGTTCACGTCGAAGGCTACGGGCCGCCCTATGATCCGCGCATCGAGGTGATCAAGGTGACGCCTGATCCCGGCGTCATCGAGATCAACGTGCAGCCGGCGCAAAGCTGGCGCGAGGCGGTCGATATCACCTTCGGCCTGTATGAAGATGCCGCAAAGGTTCGGCTCGGCGCCAACCGCTTTCTGGTCGACGGCCGCCACACCGGCACCGGCGGCGGCAATCATGTCGTGGTCGGCGGCTCCACGCCGGAAGCCTCGCCGTTCCTGCGCCGCCCGGATCTGCTGAAAAGCCTCGTATTGTACTGGCAGCGCCATCCGTCGCTGTCCTATCTGTTCTCCGGCATGTTCATCGGCCCGACCAGCCAGGCGCCGCGCATCGACGAGGCGCGGCATGACGGGCTCTACGAACTGGAAATCGCGCTCTCGCATGTGCCGCCGCCCGGCATCGAAGCCCCGCTGTGGCTGGTCGACCGCCTGTTCCGGCACATCCTCGTCGATATCACCGGCAACACCCACCGCGCCGAAATCTGCATCGACAAGCTCTATTCGCCCGACGGGCCGACCGGCCGCCTCGGGCTGGTCGAATTCCGCGCGCTCGAAATGCCGCCCGACCCGCGGATGTCGCTGGCGCAGCAACTCCTGATCCGCGCGCTGATTGCAAAGCTGTGGCGCGAGCCACAGCAAGGCAAGTTCGTGCGCTGGGGCACCACGCTGCACGATCGTTACATGCTGCCGCATTTCCTCTGGGAGGATTTTCTCGGGGTGCTCGATGAGCTCAAGCTATCCGGCTACGAGTTCTCGCCGGAATGGTATTCGGCGCAGCTCGAGTTTCGTTTTCCGGTGTTCGGCCGCGTCCATCATGGCGGCGTCGCGCTGGAATTGCAGCAGGCGCTGGAGCCCTGGCACGTGCTGGGCGAGGAGGGCTCGGCCGGCGGCACCGTGCGCTATGTCGATTCCTCGGTGGAGCGGCTGCAAGTCAAGGCGACGGGCTTCGTCGAGGGACGCCATGTCGTGACCTGCAATGGCCGGCGGATGCCGATGACGCCAACCGGCCGCTCTGGCGAGGCGGTCGCCGCCGTCCGTTTCAAGGCCTGGCAGCCCGCCTCGGGACTGCACCCGACCATTCCGGTGCATGCGCCGCTGACATTTGACTTAATTGATAGCTGGAACGGCCGATCGCTCGGCGGCTGCGTCTACCACGTCGCCCATCCCGGCGGCCGCAACTACGAGACCAAGCCGGTCAATTCCTATGAGGCGGAAGCCCGCCGGCTGGCCCGGTTTCAGGATCACGGCCACACCCCGGGCAAAATCGAGCCGCCGCCCGAGGAACGCACCATTGAATTCCCTTTGACACTCGACTTGAGGACGCCGCTCCTGATCTAATCGGCAGTCTCGGGGAATCGGAATGTCAGGCCAGGGCAACAGTCAGGACAGCAAGGCCCGTCCGGGCCAGCGCCGGATGGCGCAGTGGACGCGCGACTATGCCCGGCTGCCCGGAATCCCTGACGAATATATCGGGCCCGATGGCGCGCCCCGCGCGGCCTGGGCCCGCTTCTTCGATGCCTTTGCGGCGCTCTCGCCCGTCGATATCGAGCGGCGCTTCGCCTCCGCCGACCGCCATCTGCGCGAGGCCGGCGTCACCTATCGCGCGCCGGGCGAGACCGCCGATCGGCTGTGGCCGCTCAGCCATCTGCCGCTGATCATCGACGAGGCCGACTGGCAGCAACTGACCACCGGCATCGCGCAGCGTGCGCAGTTGTTCGAAAGCATCCTGCGCGATCTCTACGGCGAGGGCCGGCTGGTCACCGAGGGCGCGGTGCCGGCGGCCGCGATTGCCGGCAGCAACGAATATCTGCGTGCCGTCTGCGGCGTCAAACCGCCCGGCGGGCGTCATCTGCATTTCTATGCCGCCGATGTCGGCCGTGGCCCCGACGGCCGCTGGTGGGTGCTGAACGACCGCACGCAGGCGCCGTCGGGAGCAGGCTACGCGCTGGAAAATCGCCTGGTGCTGTCGCGCGCCTTTTCCAATCTCTACAAGTCAATGAACGTCGAGCGCGTGGCGCCGTTCTTCGAGGCATTCCGCGATTCATTGCGCGCCAGCGCCGACCGCGACGAGCCGCGCATCGGTTTGCTGACGCCGGGCGCCTTCAGCGAAACCTATTTCGAGCACGCCACGCTCGCGCGCTATCTCGGCTTCCTGCTGGTGGAAGGCGACGATCTCGCCGTCAGCGGCGACCGCATCCATATCCGCACCGTCGCAGGCCTGAAGCGGCTCGACGTGCTGCTGCGCCGGGTCGATTCCAATTTTCTCGATCCGCTCGAACTCGATGCCTCCTCGCAGCTCGGCGTGCCCGGCCTGATCGATGTCGTGCGCAAGGGCGGCGTCGTCGTCGCCAACATGCCGGGCTCGGGCGTGCTGGAGGCGAGGGCGCTGCTCGGCTTCCTGCCCAGCCTGTGCCGGCGTCTGCTCGGCGAGACCTTGATCATGCCGCACATCGCGACCTGGTGGTGCGGCCAGAAATCTGCGCGCGAGGAGGTGCTGTCGCGGCTGGAGGATTTCGCGATCGAGGGCGCCTATGGCCGGGCCGTACCGGGCTTTTCCAGCCATGGGCCCGTGCTTGCAGGCGAACTGCCGCCCGACGAACGCGACCGGCTCCGGCAGGCGATCACCGACCGCGGCATCGATTACGTCGGCCAGGAACTGGTGCGGCTGTCGACGACGCCGGTGTGGGAGCAGGGGCGGATCACGCCGCGCCCGTTCGTGCTGAGAGTATTTGCGGCGGCCACCCCGCAAGGCTGGACCATAATGCCCGGCGGTTTCTGCCGAATCGCCGACCAGCCCGATGCCCGCGCCGTGTCGATGGGGGACGGCGCGCGAGCGGCTGATGTCTGGGTGGTTTCCGACAAGGCGGTCTCGACGTCGACGCTGCTGCCGGCCGCCGAAACCGTACGCATCAGGCGGATCGCCGGCGTGGTGCCGAGCCGCGCCGCCGACAATCTGTTCTGGCTCGGCCGCTATCTCGAACGCGCCGAGGCGACGCTGCGGCTGATCCGCGTGCTCGGCACCTCGACGCGCGATCCGGCCAATGGCGCGCCAACCGCGCTGCATTCGGTCGAGCGCATCCAGCGCATTCTGGTGAGTTGGGGCGCCACCTCGCAAACGACACGGTCAAACCCGGCGCGGGTGATCGCCGAGGCGCTGCAGAGCGAGGAGAAGTTCGGCTCGGCGTTGTCCCTGGTGCGATCGGTGCAGCGCACCGCGAGCTCGTTGCGTGAGCGGCTTTCGCCCGACGCCTGGCAGGTCATCACCGAAATGGTCGAGCGCCTCGCGCTGCAGGTTGACGATGACGACAGCGTCGTCAGCGCCGCCGAACTGACGCTGCAGGAACTGGCGAGCCTTGCCGGCCTCGCGCAGGAGAACATGAACCGCGCCGCCGGCTGGCGCTTCCTCGACATGGGCCGCCGCGCCGAGCGCGCCATCAACACGGTGCGGTTTGCGCGGCAGTTTGCCTATGACGAAGCGGGCGAGGATGACCTCGACGCCCTGCTGACGCTGGTGGATTGCCAGATCACCTACCGCTCGCGCTATCTGGTCGGGCCGGCGCTGGCGCCGGTGCGGGATCTTGCGGTGCTCGATCCCTATAATCCGCGCTCGGTCGCGTTTCAGGTGGCGACGCTGAATGATCATATCGCAGCCCTCCCGAGCCTGAAGGAGCACGGCCTTATCGAGCGGCCGCAACGGCTGGCCGTGGCATTGCAGGCGACGCTGACGACGGGAGAGGCCGCTACGCTCGACGTCACGACCCTGTTCGCGCTCGAACAGGCTCTGCTCAATCTCGCCGACGCGATCGGTCAGCATTATTTCCCGCACGGACCGCATGCGAGCCGGCCGGAGAAGCTGACGGGCCTCGCGTGATCTACGACATCCGTCACGTCACGACCTATGCTTACGAGAGCCCGGTGAGCTTTGCGCGTTGCTCGCTGCGGCTGGAGCCGCGCAGCAGCGACGGGCAGCAATTGATCTCCCATTCGGTCGAGATCCGGCCGCGGCCGGCCGAGCGCACGGTGCGGCGGGATTTTTTCGGAACCCATACCGAGAGCGTGCTGATCGAGACCGCGCATCGCAATCTGCGGATCGATTCCCGCTCGCGGGTTTCGGTCTCGCGCCAGGCGCCTGCGCGCGCGGCGCCCAGCCCGTCCTGGGAGCGCATCCGCGACGTCGCATTCGAGGCCACCAGCCTCGGTCCCGCGTCGCCGGTTGGATATGTCTTTGCGAGTTCGCTGGTGCCGGTGCTGGCGCCGCTCACCGCCTATGCCGCGCCAAGCTTCCCGCCTGATGGCGGCATCCTCGCGGGCGCCGTCGACCTGATGTCCCGGATCCGCCGCGATTTCAGGTACGACCCCAAGGCCACCGTGATTTCGACGCCGCTCAAGGAGGTGCTCGAAAAGCGTCACGGCGTCTGCCAGGACTTTGCCCATGTGATGATCGCGGGCCTGCGCGGGCTCGGCCTGCCAGCGGCCTATGTCAGCGGCTATCTCCGCACCATTCCGCCCGCCGGCCAGCCGCGCCTGCAGGGCGCCGACGCCAGCCACGCCTGGGTGTCGGTCTGGTGCGGCCCCGAGCTCGGCTGGGTCGGCTTCGACCCGACCAACGACCTGCTGGTCGAGAACGACCACATCATCCTGTCGATCGGTCGGGATTTTTCCGACGTCTCGCCGGTCGACGGCATCATCGTCGGATCGCGCAAGCAGAAGCTCGGCGTCGCCGTGGACGTGGTGCTGGTGGAGTGACGCCTTCCTATGACCGATCGCGCCTGTCGCATTCTGCGGAACAAATCAACGTGCTCGTGCGTCGCGATGTTGTCATAACGTCGTTGTTTATCGTGCCTTCCCTTTAGGAGCGAGCAGGAGCCGATCGATGAAAGCCGAAGACGCCGCCGAAATGATGGATCAGGATAAGGAGAACGACCGCTTCAAGCAGCGCGCGGCGGTCGGCATCGCCATTCTGGCGATGCTGCTGGCCATCACCGGGCTTGGCGGCGCCAACGCCGGCAAGGAGGCGACCAACAACAACATCTATGCCGCGAACCAATACGCCTTCTACCAGGCCAAGAACATCCGCCAGACCGACTACAACCTCGCGGCCGACGCGATCGAACTGGCGTTCCTGCAGGACGGAAGCCTCAACGCCGAGGCGAGGGCGGCACTGAAAGCAAAAGCGGAGGCCTATCGCAAGACGGCGGCACGCTACGAGTCCGAGCCGGAGACGCAGGAGGGCAAGAAGGAATTGATGGTGCGGGCCAAGGACTACGAGAGCAAGCGCGATCACGCGCTGAAGCAGGATCCCTACTTCGACTATGCCGAAGCGCTTCTGCAGATCGCCATCGTGCTGATCTCGGTCTCGATCGTCGCGACGCTGCCCTGGCTTGCGATCGTCGGCAGCATCGTCGGTGCCGCGGGTGGCCTGCTGATGGTCAACGGCTACACACTGGCGGTCGAGATACCGTTTCTGGCAGCATAGAGGCGCCCTAGATCGGGAGTCAGGTCCCCGTCTTCCGCACCTGCTCGGACGAATCCGCGCGCAGGTTGCGGAAGAATTTTTCGACCTCGCGGGACAGCGTATCGGCGGTCGCCGTCAGTTCGCTGGAGGCGGTGAGCACGGAGGCCGCGGCCGTGCTGGTCGTGCCGATCGCATCGCTGAGCGAAGAGATATTGACCACCAGCGTTCCGTTGCCCTGCGCCGCCAATTGCGCGTTCGAGGAAATTTCGCGGGTAGCCGAATCCTGCTGCTCGATCGCGCTGGCGATGATGGACGTCACCTCGTTGATCTCGCGCACCGCGTTGCCGATCTCGCGAACCGCTTCGACGGAGGTCTTGGTCGAGGTCTGGATCAGGCCGACGTTCTGACCGATTTCGGCGGTCGCTTTCGCGGTCTGCTCGGCCAGCGCCTTGACCTCATGGGCGACCACGGCAAAGCCGCGGCCGGCATCGCCGGCGCGCGCCGCCTCGATGGTTGCGTTGAGCGCCAGCAGATTGGTCTGCTCGGCGATCGCCTGGATCAGGCTCAGCACGCCGTCGATGCGCTGGGTTGCGGCCGCAAGGCCCTCGATTTCGGCGACCGATTTCTCGGTGCGTTGGCCCGCCTGCTCGACGGCGCTGGCCGATTGCCGCACCTGGCGGCCGATTTCCTCGACGGACGCGGAGAGCTCTTCCGCGGCGCTGGCGACCGCGGAGACGTTGCTGGAAGCCTGCTCGGTCGCACCGCTGGCGGCCACGGCGCGTCCGCTCGCTTCCGATGAGACGTTGGCGATGGTCTCTGCGGTGCCGCGCATCGAGGTCGCATTGTCTTTGACCGCGCGCAGCACGCCGCCGATCGCTTCCCGGAAGGCATCGACGGAGGCCTCAATGTGGCGGGAACGCTCATCGCGCGCCTTGGAATCCCCCAGCACCTGCGAATTGAGGTTGCGGTTGCGATCCATCGCCTCCTGGAAGATCTTGATGGCGCGGGCCAGCGCGCCGATCTCGTCGGCGCGGCCGGTGTGCGGAACCTCGACGCCCTCAGCGCCGTCGGCGACCTGCTTGATGGTGGCGGTGATGACCGACAGCGGGCGGGCGATCGAGCGCGAAATGATCAGGATGCCGATAACGACGACAGCCAGCGCCATGACGCCAAGGGCGGTCAGTACAAAGGCCAGCGTGTGGTTGGTGTCGGTCTGTTGCGCCAGCTTCTTGCTGCGTTCGGCGTAGACCTTGGAGAGCGCCTCGAGGTCCTTGTTCAGCGCGGTGCGCACTTCGCGGTTGGCGTCGTTGTCGCCCCATTCGCGCCCGGCAGCCGCGTTGATCTCGACGCCGCGGCGAACGAGTTCTTTCCGGAAGTCGACGAATTGCTGGATGCGCTTCTTGAAGGTGGCGAATTGCTGGGCGTCATCGGTCTGAACCAGCGCTTCCCAGTTCTTCACGACGTCGACGATGCGCTCGTTGAACTTGAGCAGCCCGTCGCCGTATTTCTTCACCACTGGCGGTTCCGTCGACATGTAGATGCCGCGGGATTCCATCACGACGGCATAGACCAGCGAATTGATGCGCTCGACATTGAGTGCGGCGCGGCTGGCGATCGAGACCGCTTCGGTGAGGGCGGCGTTCTGGCGGGTGTTGTAGTCGGACAGCGCCGTGATGGCCGCAACCAGCAGCGCGAACAGCGCAAAGATCGAATACAATTTGGCTGCGAGCGAAAACCGGGATGCCATGGCGTCACCAAAACCAATAAGGGATTGCAAAATTTCAGCCGTATCGGCGCGCCGGAACGCAATCCAGCGACTGCCGCTTACTTAGGCAAAGTGTGCCGAAGTTAGATGGAAAATGTCTTAACGCGCGAAGTTACGGACCCTGCAACTAATACTAATTACCAAGTAATTTCAGGTAATTACGCTTCGGGATGGGTTCCATCACCAGGAAGATTTGGCAGCTCCGCGCGACCCGAACGGGCTCGGCTTTACCGGCACAATTGGAGGTGGCCGAAGCCGGAGGGTGACGCCGGTCCCGTGAACCGCAACGGCAGGGGAAGTTCGCACCAGGCGCAAATCGCTTCGGCAGACATCTCTGCGGCGAATCAAGCTAGACAGCGAGCAAGGCGGCGGAGCTTGTTCGAACTCGCCTTGCCCGGGGCGGCAAGCGCGCAATTCTCAAACCATCGCTCCATTTCGTCGTATGCGCCTGCTGCGGGCGGCGCGATGCTTATGCGTGAGAACCGGGACTCATGATTCAAAGTGCCGCCGCCTTGCCGGGCAACGCCGATCTCTATCTTCACGTGCGCGTACTGATCGCCCTGATCCTGGGGCTCAGCGTCACGCGGTTGGTCAGCGGCATCGCGGGCCTGGTCCAGCATCCCGGTCGCTACCCGATCTGGCCTGTACATCTTGCCTGGGTCGCCTGGACGCTGCTGAACGTCGTCACGTTCTGGTGGTTTGAGTTTCGGCTGAGCCAGATCCAGCACTGGACGTATGGCCTTTACTTCTTCGTTTGCGTGTACGCATCGATGTACTATTTCCTGAGCGTCCTGCTTTTCCCGCAGGATCTCGATGAATATCAGGGTTACGAAGATTACTTCCTCTCGCGCCGCCGCTGGTTCTTTGGCTTTGCCGCCCTCACCGAAGCGCTCGATGTAGTCGACACCTGGATAAAGGGCGAAGCGCATCTGCGGTCGCTGGGCATGGACTATCTCGTCGCCATCAGCGCATTCATCCTGCTGTCGGCGATCGCTGCGAGAACGCGCAATCCGAAATTCCACCTTCTGTTTGCGCTTGCCGCGGTGGCCTATGAGATAAGCTTTGCCGTTCGCCATTTCGGTACGCTGGACTAGGCTGGGTAGCCTTGGCTGTCTGCCCGGCATAGATTAGCTGGGCGGCAGAGCGCGGGTACAGGCGCGGGAAGGTCAGCATGGTCTATCGCCAGGTCGTCGGTGCCACCGCCTACGTGTTCGGCGATCTGCGTGAACTGCTCGCCAAGGCGACGCCGCCGCGGTCGGGCGATCGTCTTGCCGGCGTCGCGGCCGAAGGCGCGGAAGCGATGATCGCGGCGCGGATGGCGCTCGCCGACGTGCCGCTCAAGCAATTTCTCAACGAGGCCGTCATTCCTTATGAGGACGACGAGATCACGCGGCTGATCATCGACAGCCACGACGCCCCGGCCTTCGCGGCCATATCGTCGCTGACCGTCGGCGGTTTCCGCGACTGGCTGCTCTCCGATGCGGCGACAGCCGAGACGTTGGCGAAGGTTGCGCGCGGGATCACGCCGGAAATGGCCGCCGGCGTCTCCAAACTGATGCGGAACCAGGACCTGATCCTGATTGGAAAAAAATGCGCCGTGACCACGGCGTTCCGCAACACCATCGGCCTGAAGGGACGAATGAGCGTGCGGCTACAGCCCAATCATCCCTTCGACGACGCCAAGGGCATTACCGCGTCGATCCTCGACGGCCTTCTGCTGGGATCGGGCGATGCCTGCATCGGCATCAATCCGGCCAGCGACGATCCGGCTGTGATCGGCGAACTGCTGCGGCTGCTCGATGGCATCATCGCGCGACTGCAGATCCCGACCCAGGGCTGCGTGCTTACCCACGTGACGACGACGCTCGGATTGATCGGGCAGGGCGCACCGGTCGATCTGGTGTTTCAGTCGATCGCGGGGACGGAAACCGCCAACCGCAGCTTTGGCGTCGATCTCGCGCTGCTCCGCGAGGCGCGCGACGCCGGGCTGTCGCTTCGCCGCGGCACGGTTGGCGATCATCTAATGTATTTCGAGACCGGGCAGGGCTCGGCGCTGTCGGCCAACGCCAATCACCATGTCGACCAGCAGACCTGCGAGGCGCGGGCCTATGCGGTGGCGCGCGCCTTCGATCCGCTGCTGGTCAACAGCGTGGTCGGCTTCATCGGCCCGGAATATCTCTATGACGGCAAGGAAATCATCCGCGCCGGCCTCGAGGATCATTTCTGCGGCAAGCTGCTCGGCCTGCCGCTCGGCGTCGACGTCTGCTATACCAACCATGCCGAGGCCGACCAGGACGACATGGACAATTTGCTGACGCTATTGGCCGCCGCCGGCGTCACCTTCATCATGGGCGTGCCGGGTGCCGACGACGTCATGCTGAACTATCAGTCGACCTCGTTTCACGACGCGCTCTACATCCGCGACCTGTTCGGCCTGAAGCGGGCGCCGGAATTCGACGACTGGCTGGTGCGCGCAGGCCTCGCCGACAGCGATTTCCGGCTTGCGGGGAACACAGGTCTGCTACCCGAATTTGCCTCGCGCCTGATCGCCTGAGCCCCGGGGCGCCGCAACCGGCCGGTTTTTCGTGCAACCAATTGAACCCACAGCGAGTTAGAGGTGACTGTCACAATATTGAAGAACTTCTGGCCCAGCTTTCAATGTCGTGCTTAAATTCGCGCCAGCGTTGAGGAAATTTAATGAGAGCTGAAGGCATTGAAACGGTACGCCGTATCCTGTGCGTCTTCCCGCGCTACACGTCCTCTTTCGGTACATTCGAACATGCCTATCCCCTGACCGACGGCGTGCAGGCGTTCATGCCGCCACAGGGCTTGCTGCTTATCGCGGCCTATCTTCCGGCGAACTGGCCGGTCCGCTTCATCGACGAAAATATCCGCCCGGCCTCCACGGAAGATTTCGAATGGGCGGAAGCGGTTTTCGTCAGCGGCATGCACATCCAGCGCCAGCAGATGAACGACATCTGCCGCCGCGCCCATGCCTTCGATCTCGCGGTGGCGATCGGCGGACCTTCGGTGAGCGCATGTCCGGATTACTATCCATCGTTCGACTATCTGCATGTCGGCGAACTTGGCGACGCCACCAATGATCTGATCGCACGGCTGGCGCGCGACCCGTCGCGGCCTGAGCAGCAGGTGGTGCTGACGACCAAGGATCGCCTGTCGATGACCGAGTTTCCGATTCCGGCCTACGAGCTGGCGGAGGTGAAAAAGTATTTTCTCGGCAGCATCCAGTATTCGAGCGGCTGCCCCTATCAGTGCGAATTCTGCGACATCCCCGGTCTCTACGGCCGCAACCCGCGCCTGAAGACGCCTGAGCAGATCGTCGCCGAGCTCGACAAGCTCAGGGAATGCGGCGTCACGGGTTCGGTCTATTTCGTCGACGACAATTTCATCGGTAACCGCAAGGCCGCGCTGGATCTGCTGCCACATCTGGTCGAGTGGCAGAAGCGGACCGGCTACGTGATGCGGCTCGCCTGTGAGGCGACGCTGAACATCGCCAAGCGGCCCGAGATTCTGGAGAAGATGCGCGAGGCGTTCTTCGTGACGGTGTTCTGCGGCATCGAGACGCCCGATCCCGACGCGCTGAAGGCGATGCACAAGGACCACAACATGATGGTCCCGATCCTCGAAGGCATCCAGACCATCAATTCCTACGGCATGGAAGTCGTCTCCGGCATCATCATGGGGCTCGACACCGACAAGCCGGAAACCGGCGACGCGCTGCTGCAGTTCGTCGAGCAGTCGCAAATCCCGCTGCTCACGATCAATCTGCTGCAGGCGCTGCCTAAGACGCCGCTGTGGGACCGGCTGGAGAAGGAAGGCAGGCTCGTCAATGACGACGACGGCCGCGACTCCAATGTCGAGTTCCTGCTGCCCTACGATCAGGTCGTCGAGTCCTGGCGCAAATGCATGGAAGTCGCCTACGAGCCGGCCAAGCTGTTCGCGCGCTACCAGCATCAATGCGATTACACCTATTCGCAGCGGATCAAGGTGCCGGTGAGCCCCGAGCAGAAAAGCTGGGCCAATATCAAGCGCGCCCTGATCATGCTCCGGAACATCTTCTGGCAAGTCGGCGTGCTCGGCGATTACAGAAAGGTGTTCTGGAAGTTCGCGCTTGGCCGGCTCCGCCGTGGCGATATCGAGGGCCTGATCGGTCCAGCCATGATCGGACACCACCTGATCATGTTCGCGCGGGCGGCGTCCGGCGGCCAGCAGAACGCGTCGAATTATTCGATCCGGCTGCGCGAGGCCTCGGTCCCTGCCGAGTAGAAGCTCATGAAAACGCCGGCGCCGCCGTCCCGCCCGCTCGAAGCCTTGCGGGAGCTGACGCCGGCGCGCGTCGGCCTCGGCCGCTCCGGCGCGAGCATGCCGACCGAGGCGCTGCTTGCCTTTACGCTCGACCACGCCCGCGCGCGCGACGCCGTTCACGCCGCCTTCGATGCGCCGCATCTGGTTGCCGGGCTGGCTGGCCTCGACGTTGAGGTCAGCGAGGTTTGCAGTCAGGCACGCGACCGCAGCGACTACCTGCGCCGTCCCGATCTCGGACGCATGTTGGAGGCGGATTCGCGGCGCGCGCTGGAAGACCGCAGCGGCAGCGCGAGCGAGGTCGTGATCGTGATCGGCGACGGGCTGTCGCCGGCGGCCGTCAATCTTCACGCGGTCGAACTGGTTCGTCATCTCGCGCCACGCCTGACGGAAGCGGGAATCCCGCTCGGCCATGTCGTGGTCGCTTCCGGCGCGCGCGTGGCGCTCGGAGACGAGATCGGCGCGGTGCTGGGCGCGCGGCTGGTGGTGATGCTGATCGGCGAGCGGCCTGGCCTGTCGGCGCCCGACAGCCTCGGCGCCTATCTGACCTTTGCGCCGCGCATCGGCCTCACCGACGAGAAGCGCAATTGCGTGTCCAACATCCACGGTGCGGGCCTGAGCTACGATGAAGCCGCGTTCAAGATCGCGTGGCTGGTGCGCGAAGCCATCGCGCGAGAGGTCAGCGGCGTGGCGCTGAAGGATGAAAGCGGTACCGCGCTGATCGCCGCTAAACCCGCCGATTGAGCCTGAAAACGAATCGATGTGTGGCCGCTCCGCCACGGTGAGCCAACCCGCGCCTGATATAAGCGGGCGAGGAGCGGGCAGGACAGGCGATGGAGACAGCGGGGACGCGCGGCGCGACGGGCACGCATGCGGGCACGGACGGGTTCCGGCTCGACATCAATGCGCTGCGGGCGCTTTCGGTGATCGCGGTCGTCGGCTTTCACTTCCAGATCCCGGGATTTGCCGGTGGATTCGTCGGCGTCGACGTCTTCCTTGTCATCACCGGCTATCTCATGACGACTAAGGTGCTGAACGACCTGCGGCTCGGTCGCTTTTCGCTCTGGGCCTTCGTCATGATGCGGATGCGCCGGATCTATCCGGCATTGGCGGTCGTGGTCGCGGTATCCGTCGTCATCGGCTGGTTCGTGACCTTGCCGGGAGAATATCTCAAGCATCTGCTGCAGGCGCTGTCGGCGCTGGCGTTTGTGTCGAATTTCGCCTTCAACAGCGACAACGGCTATTTCGCCATGGCCGCGCAGACCAAGCCGTTGCTGCACACCTGGTCGCTGTCGCTGGAGTGGCAGTTCTACGTCTGGATGCCGCTGATTGCCTGGGTGGTCTGGCGGATCGCTGCCCGCACCAAGTCATCATTCGGCGCCGTGACGGTCGCGTTGCAAATCTTCGCCGCCGTGTCTCTCGCATGGTGCTTGTGGGCGAGCCTGCATGATGCGATGGGTTCGTCGTTCTTCTCGTTGCGCGCGAGAGCATGGGAGCCGCTCGCAGGCGGATTGATTGCTGCAGCGGAAATCCGGCGCCGATCGGAAGGCGTGAAAGCCTCCTGGCTGGAATCGCCGTTTCTTGCGCTCGCCGGCTGGGCGTTGGTCGCAGGCTGCACCATCTATCCTCTGCCCGAAGCGCGATGGCCTGGCATACTCACGATCCTGCCGATCCTCGGCGCTGCCCTGATAGTCGCGGCGCGGCAGGGGACGGGCGAGCGAAGCCTGCTCGCACTATCGCCGGTCCAGCGCATCGGCGACTGGTCCTACTCGATCTATTTGTGGCACTGGCCGGTCTGGGTATTCGCCCTGAGCTGGCTGGCGGTGCGCGGCTATGAGGTCGGCGGCGCGCAGAAGATCATGATGGTGCTGGCCTCGCTCGTGCTTGGCGCGCTATCCTACCGCTGCGTCGAGCAGCCGGTGCGAACGCAGCGCGATTTCTGGACCCCGCGCCGGCTGCTGACCGCCTCAGGTGTTTCGTTTGCCGTGTTCGCGGGCTTCGTATCGCTGGCTTTCCTCAATCACGGTTTTCCGGGCAGACTTCCGGACTACCTGCGGCCTGCCGAACTCGCGCGCCGGACCAACACGCCGCGCGATGAGTGTTTCCGGAACGCCAACTCCAACAAGAAGACGACCGAGACCTATTGCAGCTTCGGCAGCGCGCCGGCCGTGGACCGGCCAACTGCGATCCTGTGGGGAGATTCCTTTGCCAACCAGTACCTCGAGCCGGTTTCGTCGGCGGCGCTCGACAATGGCATCCATGGCCTGATCGCAACCCAAAGCGCGTGCCGGGCCTTCGTCGACGATGCGGCCGGCAATGCGAGCGATCAGGCGCCGTGCCGGCAATTCAATCGCAGCACGCTCGATTTCGTGCTGGCGCAGGCGGAGCCAAGCATCGTCGTGCTCGGCAGCAACTGGGGCAACGCGGCTGAAATTTCCGCCCTGACGGACCGGCTGCTTGCGGCGGGCAAGACCGTCGTCCTGATCATGCCGTTACTCAACATCAACTTCGATCTGCCGCAGCGATGGATCGAAAACCAGATCCGCGTGGGCAAGGCGATCGACGAATGGAAAGTCGAGGCGAGCCCCGGCCTGACAATGAGTACCTTCCGAGGCGAGATCGCGGGCGTCCTCGACCGGCACCGGGATAATCCGCATCTCCTGATCGTGGACCCGCTGTCCGTCGTCTGCGAGCACGGATATTGCTACCTGGTCCGGAACGGGCAGGCCAATTTCCGCGACACCGCGCATATTTCCAACGTCAATGCGAGCCAGTACATCGGCCTGTTCGACACCGCGTTCAAGGCCGCACTCCGCGCCGGAATGGAGGCGGAGAAGAAAATGGACTGAGCGGCGCCTCGCTCGCCTCTTACGTGCCGTTCCCGAAAAATTGACCGGAGGTCGTTGCGCCGCGTGGGCACGACCGGGGTTGTCGTTATCCGCCGGGACCGTGCCGGCGGGTGTGGCAAATCAGAGACTTAACGTGGATTTTCGTCATCTTCATGCCGATTTGCCCTCTCCCGCATGCTTGCCGGACGGGGCTCCGCCCTGTAAAACGGCGCCGGTTAATTTACCGCGTGATTTCAATGGTTAGCGCCGATCGGATGATGGTTGTCAAAGCCGCTTTCGCGCCACCAATTGCATAAGCCAAGCTGCACGAACAGGCCGACGTGAGAACTGGACAGGGTATGCTCGACAAGAACTCCGAAAGTCGCGTCCACGTCGAAGCCATCGAGGAGCCGCCGCCGCCAGGCAAGAGCATCGCCTTCGGGCTCGAGCGCATGGGCCTGATCGCGGTCAAGGCACCCATCCTGTCCTTGGTCATTCTCGTCGCGCTGGTCGTGGCCGCGCTGTTCGGTATCCAGCGGATCAAGATCGACGACTCGCTGAGCCAGTTGTTCCGCTCCGACTCCAAGGACTACAAGCAATACGAGGCCGTGACCAAGCGCTTCCCGGCGACCGAATTCGACGTCCTCGTCGTGGTCGAGGGCAAGACGCTCTTGGCCCGCGAGAACCTCGAAAAGATCCGCGAGATGGTCACCGACCTGCAACTGGTCGAGGGCGTGCGCGGTCTGGTCTCGCTGTTTTCGGCGCGCCAGGCGCCGGAGCCCGGCAAGCTGCCGGCCGCACTGTTCCCGCCTGAACTGCCGCAAGGCGCCGCCTACGAGAAGTTCGCCGAGACCGTCAAATCAAACGAGATCATTCGCGGCAAGCTGTTGTCGGAAGACGGAACGCTGGCGCTGATCGTGCTCTCGCTCGAGCCGAGCGTCGTTTCCTCGAACGATCTCGGCAAGGTCGTCGGCGAAATGCGGAAGATCATGGCCGACGATCTGTCGGGCAGTGGTCTCAACGCCCAGCTCTCCGGTGTTCCCGTGATGCAGCTCGAGATCCGCAACGCGGTCAAGCGCGACGGGCTGACCTACAACATCCTCGGCATCCTGGCCGGCTGCATCATTGCGATCATCTTCTTCCGCAAGATATCGTTCATGGTGGTCGCGGCCTTCCCGCCGATCATCGCGATCCTGCTGGCGCTCGGCGGCCTCGGCTGGGCCGGTTTCAATCTCAACATGTTCCTGAACGTGATGACGCCGCTCATCATGGTGATCAGCTTCTCGGACTCGATGCAGCTGACCTTCGCGGCGCGCGACCGCCTGATTGCGGGACAGGACAAGTTTACCGCCTTCACCAACGCCGTGCTGGTGGTCGGTCCGGCCTGCGTGCTCACCCACGCAACCGCCGGCATTTCGTTTATCGCGCTGCAATTCTCCGATTCCGAACTGATCCGCAAATTCGGCGAGGCCGGCCTTGCCGCCACCATCATCGCGCTGGTGGCCGTGCTGTCGCTGGTGCCGGTGTTCGGTGTGCTGTTCGTGCGCAACGAGAAGATCTTTGCGGTCAAGTTCCAGAGCGCGGACGCCGGCGTGCAGATGCTGCGCAATTTCTGCTACTGGATCGCGGTGCGCATGGTCGGGCGCCCCGGCATGTTCAGCCTGATCGCGCTGCTCTTCGTCGGCGCGCTCGGTTATATCTACGCCACGCTGGAGCCGCGCTACCGGCTCGCGGACCAGGTGCCGGACAAGCGGCAGGCCGTGGCGGCGTCGAGCCGCCTCGACGCCAAGCTTACCGGCGCCAATCCGATCGACGTCCTGATCGAATTCCCCAAGGGCGCCTCGCTCTATGCGCCCGATACGCTGAAGACGATCGCCGAAGTTCACGCCATGGTCGAGAAATCGGCCGGCGTCGGCAACGTCTGGTCGCTCGAAACCCTGCGCCGCTGGCTCGCCGAGAAGGCCGGCAGCGGCGACGTCGAAACCTTGAAGCAATATGTCAGCGTCATCCCCGAGCATCTGGTCCGCCGTTTCATCTCGGCCGATCAGGATGCGGTGGTCGTGTCGGGGCGGGTGCCCGATCTCGATTCCAGCCAAATCCTTCCCGTGGTCGACAAGCTCGACAAGGCGCTCGACAAGGTGCGCGCGGAGCATCCCGGCTTTGAGATCGCGGTCACCGGCCTGTCGGCGATTGCCGCGCGCAACAGTGCCAACATGATTTCGAAGCTCAATCACGGCCTGACGATCGAGTTCCTACTGGTCGCGGTCTTCATCGGCCTCGCGTTCCGCTCCGTCGTGGTGATGTTCTCGTGCATTCTGCCCGGCATTTTCCCGGTCGTGGCATCGGGCACGGTGCTGTGGATACTGGGCGAGGGCCTGCAATTCGCCAGCGTCGTCGCGCTGACGGTGTCGTTCGGTCTCGGTTTGAGCGCCACCATCCACTTCCTCAATCGCTTGCGGCTGGAGAGTAAGCCGGGCGTCACGTCCGAACTGGCGGTCGAGCGCGCCACCGTGCTGGTCGGTCCCGCGCTGATCCTGACCACGGTGGTGCTGGCCTGCGGTCTCGTCGTCACCGTGTTCTCCGACCTGCCGTCGCTGCGGCTGTTCGGCTGGCTCAGCGCGTTCTCGATGATCGCAGCACTGGTGGCCGACCTCTTCATCCTGCGGCCGACCTCGATGTTCCTGATTAATCTGTCGGAGAAGATCCGCGGGATCGACCACACCAAGCCGGCGGAGAACAAGCCTGCCGGATAGCCATAGCGTTTTCGAGCGAAGTGGATGCCGGTTCGCGTGAAGAAAACGCGTCAAACAAAAAAGCGAGAGTCGGATACGGCTTGAGCATAACAAGGGGCGGCCGATCAACGGCCGCCGAAGAGAGGCTGAGGAATGACGTCTGCAGGATTAGCCGCCCGGCCTGCGGCCGACGCCGCCGCCTACCGCGCGGTCGAGCACATCTATCATTCCTATCTCACCGGGCTGATCCTGATGCTGGCTTCGCGGGCCGGCGCGCCGCGTGCGGCCGAGGTGGTGTTCCGCACCTTTCGCCGCCAGCAACTGGCGCGCTTCCTGCCCGGATTGAAGAAGCTCGGTCTCGACAAGCTGCCGCATGCGGTGGCCTGCGCGCAATATCACTATCTGTCGAACCAGGTCGGCGGCGTGAAGGTCGAGTATGTCCATGAGAGCGACAGCAAGGCCTGGGTACGCTATCCACCGCCGCGCTGGATCTGGTCGGGTACCGCGATCTGCGGCATTCCGTCCGACGTGTCACGGGCGATGCTGCGCGGATGGCACGCCAACAACGGCGTCGTACTCGGCAATCCCAGGCTCGGCTTCGTCTGCACGGGACAGACCGTCGACGGCCAACCGGGGCTGGAAGGTTACTACAAGGAGTGGGATCGCGATCTCGCGCCGGAGGAGCGGCTGCAGTTTTCGCCCGGCGAGCGCTGCCCGCCGTTCCGCGCCGATCTGGCGCCGCGCCTGCACGAGAATACGTGGCCTGAGGAACGGCTGCAAAAGGTGCTGCGCAACTATGCGATGGAATACGTCACCTCGATCGTGCCGGAAACCATCGCCGTGCTCGGCCCGGAGGAGGGCGGCCATCTCGCCGGTGCCGCTGCCCGGCTGGTCGGGATGCACACGTTCGACGACGTCGCCGCGATGCTGGGCGGGGTCGAAGCGGGCGCGGCCGGTTTTGCAGCGGCCTTCGCCCGGCTGTCGCGTGCGCAGGATGACGATGCGGAACTGGGGCTGGATGACACGCATGCAACCGTGCGCCAGACATCGTGGCGGCTGATGGCGGAGCGCGAAGCGCTGTCGCCAGCGGTGTTCGATGCCTGGAACGAATTGTGGGTGGGCGCTGCGCTCGCGCATGATCGCTTCATGCGCGTCGAGGTCGCCGAACGCCGCGACCGCGGCGATGCGCACTGGGCATGGCAATTCCGCTGAACTGCCGAAATGAAAATGGCGGCGCTCCGGGGGAGGCCGCCATTGGCGCGTAGCTTGAAGAACCGTATCAGGTCTTGGTCATCGTGATCTTGACGCCGCGGATCTCGCCCTTGGAGTCGATCTGCACACTCTGCTTGTTGCCGGTGGTGCGCAAATTCAGGTTGGCCGCAAATCCGGAAGCCTCGACGAACACGTCGATCTGGCCGCCGCCGGCGGTGCCCTGCAGGTTGCCGAAGATATTGCGGCTCTTTTCGCTCCAGTTGCCGGAGATGCGCTCACCCTGGCTGGTGACGTCGCTCGACAGATCGAATTTGTAGCTGTCGCTGGCGCAGTGCAGGTTTTGCTTCAGGCCGAGCCCGTTGGCGTTGACCTTGTAGTCCGCCTTGCAGCGAATGTTCTCGGTGGTGCCGTTGGAGAGGGCGACCGTGCCGGTGCCGCTCCAGTTTCCGTCGAAGCCGGCAAACGGGCCCCCCGCCTGGGCATGACTTGCGGTGACCGACAACATGAGCGCGGCGCCGACGCCGGCCGCTGCGAGAGCCTGACCGAACAAGCTGGAACCAAACAGTTTCATTTGTAGTTTTCCCATCAAAATAGACGCTCTTTGCAAAGATACGTCTCGCCGCATCGAAGATTTAGTGTTCCCGCAGTACCTTAGGTTCAAATGACGGAGTGCAGTTTCCGCCGGTCGCGGCGGGAAATGGGCACAAGCGGCCCGGGGTGGAATCGATCGTTCACATCGGCACCGTCGCTGCAGCATCTAGCTTTGCGCCGCGTCGTCTGCAATATCCAATTGTTGGACAGTTGTTGCAAAAATACACGTTAAATATCAGTTGGTTATTTAACGTGCTGAACTCGTCGTCGATGTCGCCGCAAATTTGGCCGCATTTGCCATGCTTGTCCTGTGCACGCTGCTGCGTTACGCGGCGCCTGTCATCCAAACAAATCCGTCCCGGCAAGGCCGAAACGCAAATCGGGAACAGGATTTCATGCTGCCGAAATGAAGGAATATGATGCGCAAATCTCTCCTGGCCCTCACTTTGTTGTCGATCTCGGTCTCGTCGACCGCCACCTTCGCCCAGCAGCGCAGCGGAACGGCGGAGGAGCAGAAGGCCTGCACGAAGGATGTGCAGAAGTTCTGCCGTCCGGTCATCGATCAGGGCGATCTGACGATCCTGGCGTGCCTCAAGGAGAATCGGTCCAAGATCAGCCAGGCCTGCAACCAGGTTCTCAAGAACAACGGCCAATAAGACGCTCAAGCGTCCGTTAACCCCGCGGCACAGCCGTTTCCTGGCTCTATGACGCGCGTCACGGGCGGGGCTAGTCAGCCCATATAGCATTGGTTTTGGCTGCGGATTCCCCTATATGGGGCCCGCAATCACATTGCATGCGCCGAAGCATCGGCGCATGCCGCCAATCCCGATGGATGTAGCCGGTTCCTGATGACCACCGCGAGCGACCTGCGATCCGGAAAGACCGACCGCGACGAGAATTTTCCGGTCGCGTCGTGGATCATTCATCCGCGCCACCGGGCGCTGATTCTCGCATTCTATAATTTCGTCCGGACGGCCGACGACATCGCCGATCACGCGGAACTGAGCGCGGACGAGAAGCTGCGCTATCTCGACCTGTTCGAGGCCGAACTGCTGGGCAAGGGCGATACGCAGAAGGAAGCGGTGATCCTGCGCCAGGCCCTCGCCGAGCGTTCAATGGCGCCGCGGCACGCGCTCGACGTGCTGGTGGCGTTCCGGATGGACGTCACCAAGCTGCGTTATGAGAACTGGGACGAGGTCGTTCACTATTGTCGCTATTCGGCCATGCCGGTCGGCCGCTTCATGCTCGACGTCCATGGCGAGAGCACCTCGACCTGGGCCGCTTCCGACGCGCTGTGCGCGGGCCTGCAGATCAACAACCATTTGCAGGACTGCGGCAAGGATTACAGGAATCTCAACCGCGTTTACCTGCCGCGCGATGCACTGGCCGCCAGCGGCGCTACTGTCGAGATGCTCGGCGAGGCGAAGTCGCAGCCGGCGCTGCTGCAATGCCTTCATGCGCTGGCGGTGCGCACCGAAACCCTGCTGAATGAAAGCAAATCGTTGAGTGCTGAAGTGAAGGACTTCCGGCTCGGGCTGGATATTTCCGTGATCCAGACGTTTGCCGACCAGATCGTCGGCATGCTGAAGGTGCGCGATCCGCTCAGCGAGCGCGTGCATCTGAGCAAGCTGGAGTTGCTCGGCCATACCATCGGCGGCATCACAAGCGAGATCATCAGCCGCGCGGTGGGGCGCCGCCCGCTCTCGACACCGGCGGCCGGCGCATGACGGTGCAGACGGCGGCGGCCAACGCAGATTACGGCACCGCCGCGTCCGGCAGTTCGTTCTATGCCGCGATGCGCATCCTGCCGCGCGACCAGCGCGAGGCGATGTTCCAGATCTACAGCTTCTGCCGGCAGGTCGATGACATCGCCGACTCCCACGAGCCGCGGCCCGAGCGGCTGGCTGCGCTTCAGCAATGGCGCAACGACGTCGACGCCCTCTATCAGGGCCATCCGCCGCCGCGCCTGCAGGATTATGCCGCATCCGTCAAAACTTTCGGCCTCAAGCGCGAGGATTTCCTCGCCATCGTCGACGGCATGGAAATGGACGTGCCGCAGGATATCCGCGCGCCCGACCTTGCCACGCTCGATCTCTATTGTGACCGCGTCGCCAGTGCTGTCGGACGCCTGTCGGTTCGCGTGTTCGGCCTGCCAGAGGAAGACGGCATCCTGCTCGCCCACCATCTCGGCCGCGCGCTGCAATTGACCAACATCCTGCGCGACATCGATGAAGACGCCGGCCTCGGCCGTCTCTACTTGCCGCGCGAAAGCCTGCTGCTTGCCGGCATCACCACCGACGATCCGCAGCGCGTGACCGTCGATCGCGCATTGCCGAAAGTTTGCCTGGCGCTGGCCGAGCGCGCGAAAAAGCATTTCGAGAAAGCCGACGAGATCATGCAACGCAATTCGCGGCGCGTCGTGCGCGCGCCGCGGATCATGTCGAAATATTACCGCGTGATTCTGGACCTGTTGCTGGCAAGGGGCTTTGCCGTCCCGCGCGAGCCGGTCCGCGTCCACAAATGGGCGAAGATTGCCATCCTTCTCCGTTACGCGATCATCTGATGCAGAAAAACGCTCATATCATCGGCGCCGGCATTTCCGGCCTTTCGGCAGCCGTGCGGCTCGCCAACGCCAATTACCGTGTGCATGTCCACGAGGCCACGCAACAGACCGGCGGCCGCTGCCGTTCCTATTTCGACGCGGCTACCAATCTCACCATCGATAACGGCAACCATCTGTTGTTATCAGGCAATAGCCATGCCCGGGCCTATGCCAGGTCGATCGGCACCGAGGCGGGGCTGGTCGGGCCGAAGCTGGCGCAGTTTCCGTTCGCCGACATCTCAACAGGCCAGCGCTGGCTGCTCGATCTCGGTGAGGGCAAACTGCCGCTGTGGGTGTTCGATGAGGCGCGCCGCGTCCCCGATACCGGGCTGCGCGACTATCTCGCCTTGATGCCGCTGATCTGGGCGGGCACCGGCAAGCTGGTCGGTGACACCATCCCCTGCAAGGGCACGCTGTACGACCGGCTGGTACAGCCGCTGCTGCTGGCCGCGCTCAATGTCGATCCGCCCGAAGGCTCGGCGGGCCTCGCTGGTGCGATCGTGCGGGAAACGCTGCTGGCGGGCGGGCAGGCGTGCCGGCCGCTGATCGCGCGCGATGGCCTCAGCGCGGTGCTGGTCGAACCCGCGATCAAGCTGCTGCAGGACAAGGGCGCCTCGGTTCAGCTCGGCCATGAGCTGCGCGAGTTCGCGCTAGCCGGCAACGCCGTCGGCGAACTGAAATTCGGCAGCGACACCGTTGCGCTCGGCCCCGACGATGTCGTGGTGCTCGCGGTGCCGCCGCGCTCCGCAGCATCGCTGCTGCCGGGCCTGAAGACGCCGACAAAATTCCGCGCCATCGTCAATGCGCATTTCCGCTACGATCCGCCGAAGGATGCGGCGCCGATCCTCGGCGTCGTCGGTGGTCTCGTTGAATGGCTGTTCGCGTTCCCGCAGCGGCTGTCGGTCACCATCAGCAATGGCGACCGGCTGGTCGACATGCCGCGCGAAGAGCTCGCGCTGGCGATCTGGCGCGACGTCTGCAAGGCCGCCGGCCTGCCGGCCGAATTGCCGCTGCCGCCCTGGCAGATCGTGCGTGAACGACGTGCTACGTTCGAGGCGACGCCGGAGCAGAATGCGCTGCGGCCGGGGGCGGTGACCTCATTCAAAAACCTGTTTCTCGCCGGCGACTGGACCGATACCGGCCTGCCGGCAACCATCGAGGGATCGGTGCGGTCGGGTGACCGCGCCGCCGATCTGGTCCTGGCGAGGTCTTGAGGCCCGGCCGGACGTGCGTGACCGGCTTCACAGAGCCCGTCGCGAATATAGGGATGTATAGCGAAATGCTTGCCATCGACAAAACCATCGCCGCCGACCCCGTCGCGCCAGTCGATCCCGTCGCGCTGGAGAAGAGCATCTCTTCCGCGACCGAAGCGCTGCTCGGCTATCGGCAATCCGACGGGCACTGGGTGTTCGAGCTGGAAGCCGACAGCACGATCCCTTCCGAATATGTCCTGCTGCGCCACTATCTCGCCGAGCCCGTCGACAGCGAGCTCGAGGCCAAGATCGCCAACTATCTGCGCCGCACGCAAGGCAATCATGGCGGCTGGGCGCTGGTGCAGGACGGCCCGTTCGACATGAGCGCCAGCGTCAAATCCTATTTCGCGCTGAAGATGATCGGCGATTCCGTCGATGCGCCGCATATGGTGCGCGCGCGCGAAGCGATCCGCAGCCGCGGCGGCGCCGCGGGCAGCAACGTCTTCACGCGATTCCTGCTCGCTTTCTACGGCGTGCTGAGCTGGCGCGCGGTGCCGGTGCTGCCGATCGAGATCATGCTGCTGCCGATGTGGTCGCCGTTCCACCTCAACAAGATTTCCTACTGGGCGCGCACCACGATCGTCCCGCTGATGGTGCTGGCGGCGCTGAAGCCGGTGGCGAGGAATCCGAAGGGCGTCGGCATCGACGAACTGTTCCTGCAGGATCCCAAATCGGTCGGCATGAACAAGAAGGCGCCGCATCAGAGCTGGGGTTGGTACGCCCTGTTCAGCACGCTCGACAAGATCCTGCGCGTCGTCGAGCCGCTATTTCCGAAGAAGCTGCGCCAGCGCGCGATCGACGCCGCGCTCGCGTTCACCGAGGAGCGGCTGAACGGCGAAGACGGCATGGGCGCAATCTATCCGCCGATGGCCAACATCGTCATGATGTACGACGCGCTCGGCAAGGGACCGGACTTTCCGCCACGCGCGATCACCCGCAAGGGTATCGACAAGCTGCTCGTGATCGGCGAGCACGAGGCCTATTGCCAGCCCTGCGTCTCGCCGGTGTGGGACACCGCGCTGACCTGCCACGCGCTGGCGGAGGTCGGCGGTGAAGATACGCTCAAGAAGATGGAGCAGGGCCTCGACTGGCTGAAGCCGCGGCAGGTGCTCGACCTCAAGGGCGACTGGGCGGCGAAGGCGCCCGACGTGCGCCCCGGCGGCTGGGCGTTCCAGTACAACAACGCTCACTATCCAGACCTCGACGACACCGCCGTGGTGGTGATGGCGATGGACCGGACGCGCCGTCAGTCCGGCAGCAAGGAATATGATGAGGCAATTGCGCGCGGCCGCGAGTGGATCGAGGGACTGCAGAGCCGCGATGGCGGCTGGGCCGCCTTCGACGTCAACAATCTCGAATACTACCTGAACAACATCCCGTTCTCCGATCACGGCGCGCTGCTCGATCCGCCGACCGAGGACGTCACCGCGCGCTGCATCTCGATGCTGGCGCAGCTCGGCGAGACCGCCGAGACCAGCAAGTCTGTCGCGGACGGAATCGCCTATCTGCGCCGTACCCAGCTTGCGGAAGGCTCATGGTACGGCCGCTGGGGTCTCAATTACATCTACGGGACCTGGTCGGTGCTCTGTGCACTAAATGTCGCAGGTATCGACCACCTGGATCCGATGATGCGCAAAGCTGTGGACTGGCTGGTTTCGATCCAGAACAGCGATGGCGGCTGGGGCGAGGATGCCGTCAGCTACCGACTCGATTACAAGGGATACGAGAAGGCCCCATCGACTTCCTCGCAAACGGCATGGGCCTTGCTTGCATTGATGGCGGCCGGAGAGGTGGAGAACCCGGCTGTCGTGCGCGGCGTGGAGTACCTAAAAGCCACACAGACCGAGAAAGGGCTTTGGGACGAGGCGCGTTACACGGCTACAGGCTTTCCGCGGGTGTTTTACTTGCGGTATCATGGTTACTCGAAATTCTTTCCGCTCTGGGCGCTGGCGCGGTATCGGAATTTGAGAAGCACCAACAGCAGGGTGGTAGGGGTCGGGATGTGACTTGGGGGGCGGGGGCCGCCGCGATTGCGGACAATCAGGTTGATCGTGATTCGATCGATCCGCGGCCGGTTTTGATTGTTACAGGATTGGTGCAGGAAGCCCGCATCGCGGCCGGGCCCGGCATGATTGTCATCTGCAGCTCCAGCGATCCGCAGCAATTGCGCGCGCTGCTGGCAACGCTCGATTCTACCACTTTCAGGGGTGTCATTTCGTTCGGCGTGGCCGGCGGGCTGGACCCGTCGCTGAAGTCCGGCGACGTGGTGGTGGCGACCGAGGTTCTGGCCGGCGATACCCGTTTTCTGGCTGGTCTGGCGCTGAACGAGGAAATGATCGCGCGTGCGGCACTTCGTCGCCGGCGCGTCGTTCGCGGCGTTCTTTCAGGCGTGGAACAGGTGATCGCGGCGACGGCCTGCAAGGCCGCGCTGCATTCGGAGACGGGCGCGGCGGCGGTCGATATGGAGAGCCATATTGCCGCAGCCTATGCAGCCGAGGCCGGCTTGCCGTTCGCGGCGCTGCGCGTCATCTCCGATCCGGCCAGCCGTGCGCTTCCGGCGATCGCCAAGAACGCGATCAAGCCGAACGGCGATATCGACCTCGGCAAGGTGCTGCGCGGCGTGGCGCGCGATCCGAAGTCGCTCCGCGCACTGGTCTCCACGGGACTGGATTTCAATCGCGCGCTGCGCTCGCTTCGCGGCTGCAGGGGTTTTCTGCATGGCGAGAGCCCTGCCATGGCGGAGGCCTGATCCGCTCAGCGGCACCGGGCTTCGGGAATTCGAACGGCGTCAAACAAAAAGAAAGGGCCTCGGTTCGTTCAGGAACCGAGGCCCTCATCTTTTCGCTCATCCCGTTCAGGCGGCGGTCGAAGCCTTTTCCTGCTGCTTGGCAGCGGCGGCAGCCGCTTCGTCGCGGCGGATTTCCGAAAGCTTCTTCTGCACCTGTTCGGAGAAGATGTACTGCGCCGGGCGCTGCTTGGAGAGATCGATCTCGGGCGCCATCGGACCGGTGGTGCGGATGCCCTTGAGCGCCACCCACATGGCCTTGAGCGGGTTGTTGAGCGCCGCGGTGGCGGCAGTCGGCTCGTAGCCGCAATGCGCCATGCAATCGGCGCACTTTTCGTAGCGGCCGGTGCCGTAGGAATCCCAGTCCGTGGTCTCCATCAGCTCCTTGAAGGTCTTGGTGTAGCCTTCACCGAGCAGATAGCAGGGCTTCTGCCAGCCGAAGATGTTGCGCGCCGGCATGCCCCAAGGCGTGCATTCGTAGCTCTGGTTGCCGGCGAGGAAGTCGAGGAACAGGCCGGAATGCATGAAGTTCCACTTCTTGCCCTTGCCGAGCGCAAAGACGTCGCGGAACAGCTTCTTGGTCTTGGTGCGGTTGAGGAAGTGCTCCTGGTCAGGTGCGCGCTCATAAGCGTAGCCCGGCGACATCGAGACGCCGACACCGAGCTCGGTCGTGAGGTCGAGGAACTTGGCGATCTCTTCCGCCGGATGGCCATCGAAGATCGTGGCGTTGACGTTGACGGTGAAGCCGCGCGCTTTCGCGGCCTTGATCGCGGACACCGCGCGGTCGAACACGCCCTTCTGCGACACCGCCTTGTCGTGGTGGTCCTTCAGGCCGTCGAGATGCACCGAGAAGAACAGGTAGGGCGAGGGCTCGAACAGATCGAGCTTCTTTTCCAGAAGCAGCGCGTTGGTGCAGAGCGAGACGAACTTCTTGCGCTCGACCAGGCCGCGCACGATCTCGCCGATCTCCTTGTGGATCAGAGGTTCCCCGCCGGGGATCGCCACCATCGGCGCGCCGCATTCGTCGGCCGCGTCCCAGCATTCCTGCGCGGTCATGCGGCGGTTGAGGATCGCATCGGGATAATCGATCTTGCCGCAGCCGACACAGGCGAGGTTGCAGCGGAACAGCGGCTCCAGCATCAGCACGAGCGGATAACGCTTCCGGCCAAGCAGCTTCTGCTTCATCAGATAGCCGCCGATACGCATTTCCTTGAAGAACGGTATTGCCATTTCGGAGATTTCTTTCTGAACTTGCAGTCTGGGCTGGGGGCCCAGACTTGGAACTTTTGAAGTGGATCAGCCCGCAGTCAGTTCGGCTGGAAGCCGGAATTCGATGTTCTCCTCCCGGCCGGGAAGCACCGATACCTTGACGGGTCCGATACGCCTCAAAGCCTCGATCACGTCGTCTACCAAAACTTCGGGCGCCGATGCGCCCGCCGTAATGCCGACCGCTTTTGCATCCTTCAGCCAATCGGGATTCAACTCGCTCCCGTCGGCAATGAGATAACTCGCGACCCCGACCTCGGTGCCGATCTCGCGCAGCCTGTTTGAGTTGGAACTGTTGGCGGCCCCCACCACCAAGATGACGTCCACCAGCTTGCTCAGGTCCCTTACCGCAGATTGGCGGTTCTGTGTCGCATAGCAGATATCCCGGATGTCGGGGCCTTGAATATCTGTAAATTTGGCTTGAAGGGCCGCGATTATGTCCTTTGTGTCGTCCACGCTGAGGGTGGTCTGGGTGATATAGGCCACCGGGGCGTCGGTCGGCAGGGTCAGCGCCGCCACCTCGTCCACGTTCTGGACCAGCAGAACCGGGCCTGGAACCTGGCCCATGGTTCCCTCGACCTCGGGGTGGCCGGCATGCCCGATCAGGACCAGGGTCCGGCCCTTGGACATGTACCGTTTGCCCTGATTATGGACCTTGGTGACCAGCGGGCAGGTGGCATTGAGGACAGGCAGGCCGCGCGCGGCCGCCTCTTCCTCGACCGTCCGCGCGACGCCGTGGGCGCTGAAGACGGTTACCGCACGCGGCGGAACCTCCGACAGGTCCTCGACGAAGATCGCGCCCTTGGCCTTCAGGCTTTCGACCACGTACTTGTTGTGCACGATCTCATGCCGGACATAGACCGGCGGACCGTACTTTTCGAGCGCACGCTCAACGATTTCGATGGCACGCACGACGCCCGCACAAAATCCGCGGGGCTGCGCTAGATACACTTCCATGGGATGTCCATTATACAAGTTGCACCAAGGCACTGAATTCGCAAATTTACCCAAAAGCCTCCGTGCAGCCGGTCACACCGGATATCTGCAATATCCGCACCATGACCGGAACCGTAGGTTCATCCCCACCCAAGTAGATGGAAGCGCAGGACTATGTGTCAAAAATCGTGCACATAGAAAAGGGTGGATCGCGCAATGGTTACTAAATTACGGTAACTAAATACCAATAAAAGCATTTCGTGAACCGCGATTCCTCACCGGTTCGTCACTTTATCGCCCATCGGAAAGGGCTATACCGGCGCCTTGAACGCCTGTTCCGATCTATCTTGACGGCTTGGTTTGAACCCTCTGACGGGTAGCCAAAACAACATTAGATCGGCTGCCGGAACTCCGCTAGACAGCGGGCGTTTTCGCCCAGCTCCTCCTTGAGATTTAGAAAGAAACGAAGTGCTGACCAGTATTGTTGTCTCGATTGTCAGAACCTGTACGCGGTTTGCCACTCTCGTCGTTATTCTCTCGCTGCTTCTGGCAGTCGGGGCGAGCGTGTATGCCGCCCGGCATTTCGCCATCAACACCGACATCAACACGCTGATTTCGCCCGACCTCGACTGGCGCAAGCGCGACAATCAGTTCGAGCGCGCGTTCGACCGCGAAAAACTGATTCTTGCCGTGGTCGAGGCGCCGACGCCCGAACTCGCCAGTGCCGCGAGCAACGCGCTCTTCACAAAGCTTTCCGGCGACACCAAGCATTTCGAGTCGGTGCAGCCGCTGGGTTCCGGCGAGTTCTTCGAAAAGAACGGACTGTTGTTCCTCCCCGTGGAGGAAGTCGGCAAGGTCGCCGGCCAGCTCGAAGCCGCGGCCCCTCTGATCGAGATCATGGCCGGCGATCCCTCGATCCGCGGCCTGACCGGCGCGCTGGAAACGGGCCTTGCCGGCGTCAAGCGCGGGCAGGTCAAGCTCGACAATGCCGAACGTCCCTTCAACCTGATCAGCCAGACGGTTGAGGATATTCTCAACAAGAAACCGGCGACGTTCTCGTGGCGCGAACTCGTCAGCGACAAGCCGCTGACCGATGCCGATCGCCGCTCCTTCATCGAGTTCAAGCCGAAGCTCGACTACAGCGAGCTCGAACCCGGCAAGGATGCTACCGATGCGATCCGGCAGGCCGCCACCGATCTCAATTTTGCGGGCCAGTACAGCGCCCGCGTGCGACTGACCGGCCCGGTTCCGATTGCCAACGAGGAATATTCGACCGTGCAGGACGGCGCGATTCTCAACGGCGTCGTCACCGTCCTCATCGTGCTCGTGATCCTCTGGATGGCGCTGCACTCGGGCAAGATCATCCTGGCGGTGTTCGTGAACTTGTTCATCGGACTAGCGGTCACTACCGCCGTCGGCCTGATGATGGTGGGATCGCTGAACCTGTTGTCGATCGCCTTTGCCGTGCTGTTCGTCGGCCTCGGCGTCGATTTCGGCATTCAATTCAGCGTCCGCTACCGTTCGGAGCGTTTCAAGAATGACGACATAGCGCTGGCGCTGGAGAGCGCCGCCAGGCGTTCGGCGGTCCCGCTGTCGCTCGCCGCGATGGCGACCGCAGCCGGCTTCCTGTGTTTCCTGCCGACCGACTACAAGGGCATTTCCGAGCTCGGCAAGATTGCCGGCGCCGGCATGCTGATCGCATTCCTCACCAGCATCACGGCTCTGCCGGCCATGCTGAAGCTGCTGCACCCGCCCGGCGAAAGCGAGCCGGTCGGTTACGCGTTTCTGGCGCCGGTGGACGAATTCCTCGAACGGCACCGCGTCATCATCGTCGCCGGCACGCTACTTCTGGTCGTGGCCGGCTTGCCGCTGCTCTATTTCATGAAGTTCGACTTCAACCCGATCAACCTGCGCAATCCGCACGCTGAATCGATCGCGACCTTCCTTGACCTGCGCAAGGATCCCAACACCGGCGCGAACGCCGTCAACGTGCTGACCAACTCGGAAGCGGATGCGAAGAAAATCGCGGCGCGGCTGGAAAAGCTGCCGGAAGTTCTTCGCGTGATGTCGATCGACAGTTTCGTGCCCGAGGATCAGCCGGCAAAACTGCAACTGATCGCGAAGGCGGCGAGGGTGGTGGGCCCTGCGCTCAATCCCGATTCGGTCGATGCGGCGCCAACGGATGAAGAGAATGTGGAAGCGCTGAAGAGTTCGGCCGATGCCTTGCGCAGGACCGCCGGCGACGGCAACGGCCCGGGCGCCGTTGCTTCGCGCAGATTGGCGGATGCGCTGTCGAAGCTTTCCGGCAGCGATCAGGCGACGCGCGACAAGGCGCAGAACGTCTTCGTCGCGCCGCTCAAGATCGTGTTCGACCAGCTCCGCAACACGATGCAGGCCGGGCCGGTGACGTTGAAGACGCTGCCGCCGGAATTGCTCAATAGCTGGAAGTCCAAGGACGGCCTGATCCGCGTCGAGGCGCTTCCGAAGGGCGACCCCAACGACAACGACAATCTGCGCCGCTTTGCCGATGCGGTTCTGGCCGCGGAGCCGAACGCGATCGGCGGGCCGGTGTCGATCCTCAAGTCCGGCGACACCATCGTGAAGGCATTCATTCACGCCGGCATCTGGGCGTTGCTGGTGATCAGCCTGTTGCTCTGGCTGGCGTTGAGACGGGTCACCGACGTGCTGATGACGATGGTGCCGCTGCTGGTGGCAGGCGCGGTGACGCTGGAACTCTGCGTGTTGATCGAGCTGCCGCTGAACTTCGCCAACATCGTCGCGATGCCGCTGCTGCTCGGCGTCGGCGTCGCCTTCAAGATCTATTACGTCACTGCGTGGCGCGAGGGCAGGACCAACCTGCTGCAGTCCAGCCTGACGCGCGCGATCTTCTTCTCGGCGCTGACGACCGCGACTGCGTTCGGAAGCCTGTGGCTATCCAGTCATCCCGGCACCGCCAGCATGGGTAAATTGCTGGCGCTGTCGTTCGTCATCACGCTGGCCGCGGTGCTGTTGTTCCAGCCGGCGCTAATGGGCAAACCGCGCGATGTCGGGGAGTAGGCAGATATCGCCGATGTCGGCGGACTGTGCGGCCGCCTGCTTCTGACCGGGTGCGGCCTTCGGAGCAGGATTCGCAGGCGCCGGGTTGGCCGTGCCTGTGGTCTTTGGCGCCGCGGGCGCAGGAGCCGCAGTCGACGGTGCGCCCGATGCAGCACTCTTGGGCGCTGTGCCGGGTGTACCCTTCGGCGCGCCCTTGGCCATGCTGTTGGCAGGGCTCGATGGAATCGGCGGCCCGACGCGGGTCCAGGTTTCACCGCCGCACAGGAAGCCGAGCACGCAGCCTTGAATCTCGAGCTGGTCGGCGCCGACAGGCTTGATCGTCGAGCTGTAGAGCTGTCCGTCCTTGGCGTTGTAGACTTGGCCTTCCCAGGCATCGACGCGGGGCTTCTTCTTCATGTCGATCAGGATCGGCATGCCAAGCGTCGGCCGGCTCTGCTTTGCGGCGTCCGGATTGTTCTTGTCCTTGCCGCCCGGCACCTTTTCCCAGGCAACCACGCCCCACATGTTGCCGCTACATTGGGCGACGCGGATGTTGGCCACGCCATCGGCCACTTTCCAGTCACCGGTGGGGTCGGCGGCGCGCGCCGCATTAACACCTGTGGCTAAAATGATTCCCGAACAAACTATTGTACGCGCGATAGTTCTTGGGCCGTGCAACATGGTTCAAACCTATGTTTAAGTAGATGATCCAAAGCGGGGGTCAAAACGCCGCATTGGGCGTTTTCAGTTGACGAAACAGCCATCAACCGACGTATGTAGCCGATGCCAGATTCATATCTAGACGTTCCCGAGCTGTTTGTTGAGCGGCAAGCGCAGCGCAGTTCCATGCATGCGCGTCATCTCAACGAGCAACTCGTCCGGGTGCTGAAGACCATCGGCTACGATGTGGGCTTTCAGAAGGGTCAAGGTCAATACCTGTTCGATCGTGACGGGGCCCGCTATCTCGATCTACTCAGCGGATTTGGCGTTTTTGCGATTGGCCGGAATCATCCGGCATTGCGTCACGCGCTGAAAGGCGTGCTCGATGCCGATTTTCCCAATCTGGTGCAACTCGACGTCTCCACGCTCGCCGGCGTGCTCGCGGAACGCCTGCTGGAACATGTGCCATATCTGGACAAGGTGTTCTTTGCCAATTCCGGCGCCGAAACTGCCGAGGCTGCGATCAAGTTCGCGCGCGGCGCCACCGGCCGCCCCGGCATCGTGTCCTGTTCCCACTCCTACCACGGATTGACCTACGGCGCGCTGTCGCTGATGGACGATGCGAACTTCCGCAGCGGATTCGAGCCGCTGTTGCCGGGGTGCACGCAGATTCCGTTCAACGACCTTGAGGCACTGGAGCGGGCGTTGTCCTCGCGCCAGGTCGCAGCTTTCATCGTCGAGCCGATCCAGGGCAAGGGCGTCAACATGCCCTCGGATGAATATCTGCCGGGCGCTGCCGCACTGTGCAAGAAATACGGTTCGATATTCATCGCCGACGAAATCCAGACCGGAATCGGCCGCACCGGAAAATTCCTCGCGGTCGAGCACTGGAATGTCGAGCCGGACATGGTGCTGCTCTCGAAGGCGCTGTCGGGCGGCCACGTGCCGGTCGGTGCGCTGCTCACGCGCAAGTCGATCTTCGACAAGATCTTCAGCCAGATGGACCGAGCTGTTGTGCACGGCTCGACGTTTTCGAAGAACGATATGGCGATGGCCGCCGGGATCGCGATGCTTGATGTGATCAAGCAGGAAAAGCTGGTCGAACAGGCCGCCAAGCGCGGCGCCGAGCTCCGCCTTGCACTGACGCGCATGGTGCCGGGCTATGAACTGCTGAAGGAAGTGCGCGGCAAGGGATTGATGATCGGCATCGAGTTCGGCCCGCCGAAATCGCTGAAGCTGAAGGCTTCCTGGAATCTGCTGGAGACCGCCAACAAGGGCCTGTTCTGCCAGCTCATCACCGTGCCGCTGTTCAAGGATCACAAGATCCTGACGCAGGTCTCCGGCCACGGCAGCCACACCATCAAGCTGCTGCCGCCGCTCGTGATATCAGAAGAAGATTGTGCCTGGATCGAGAAGTCGTTCGACGACGTCATCGCCGCCAGCCACAAGGTGCCCGGCGCGATCTGGTCGCTCGGCAAGACGCTGGTCGACAACGCGGTCAGGAAGTCGGCGTAGTCACGCGACAGTAAGACGCAACGGAAAGTTGATTGCGTCGTTGAACCGTCAATCTCCGCGCCTATCTCCGACGGAACGGCAATCGCCGTGTCGACAGGGAGAGAAGCATGACTACCATCACCGGCGGCTGCCATTGTGGCGCCATCCGTTACGAGATCGCGGGCGAACTCATCGTTCATGCGCTGTGTCACTGCACCGACTGCAGGCGTCACGCCGGCGCGCCGGTCGTCGGCTGGACCATGTATCCGGAGGGCGCGCTCAAGGTGACGAAGGGAGCACCGAAGCTTTACGAGTCCTCCGAACACGGCCGGCGGCAATTCTGCGCCGACTGCGGCACGGGTCTGTTCTACACCAACGCGAACATCCTGCCCGGCATCGTCGACATTCAGAGCGGGACGTATGACGATCCCAACGCCGCCCCGGCGATGATCCACATCCAGACCGCCGAGCGGCTGCACTGGATGGAGAGCGCGCACGAACTGCCGACCTTCGAGCGTTATCCCCCGCAGACGTAGCATGCAGATTTCGTTGCGGCGGATTGGCGCATCGCCAATCCGCCGTACAGCGCTGCGCAAAAGCGAAAGCGTTGCGTCGATCGTTTCATTTGTAGGCGAATATTCTGCGCATTTGACAGCACGTGGCAGCAGGTCCGCCTTCACGCCATCGGGATTTCCGCGCACGGCTTTTCACATCGCGGTGAGAGCCCTCGCGCAGCCCTCCGCTTTTGCGCTGCGACACCCAATTGGGTGGGGTGACTTCAAAACAAGAGGATCCCACCGATGACCAAGTCGATCCCAACCCTCGCCGCCGCGTTTCTGATGACCGCGATCGCAACGCCCGTGTTCGCGCAAGCCGCGATCCAGGAGCCCGGCGCCTACGCCTTCTATCATCCCAACGCCGACGTGCTCGGCGGCCGCCCGGCGTATAGGTCGTTCGATCAATCGAATGCCTATTACAATTCCAATGCCTATTACGGCGAGGGGGTAATCGCGCCCGAGCCGCGCGTGCGGCAAAGGTCGACGAGGCACTATCGCCGGGCGCAGTAGCGTCGAGATAGCGTGAATGAACTAACGGGCGCGCATTCGCGGCCCGTTGGCTCCGTGCGAGCTAGTTCACTGTTCGGTCGTCGTGAGAAATGAAATCAGGCCTGGCGAAGCCATTCTGACCACGTTGCAATAGTGTCTTCATGTCTGCCAAAATATTCGCTTATGGGCGTAGCTGCGGATTTCTATAATCCGTAACTGACGCGGAGCAGGGGGCGGATGCCAGCTATAACGTATTGCGACGACTCGATGATGGCCTATCAGTCTAACCGGAAGACATATCAATCCGGCGAGCGTGTTGTCTTCGACGATGGATACCGCCTTGCGCACCTTCCTCTCGTGAATTCGGAACACCCCGCGGTGGTCAGCCAGGTTGAGGGGCGTGACTATCGAAACGGCATCTACGAGAAGGCGCGCTATGCGCTCGTGATACCGGTTGCCGCGGAGGTCTTCCTGCAATCCGAGCCGGCTCAGGCGCTCGAGCGGGCCATGAAGTCGGCGCGCTTCGCGCCGAAGATTGCGTGGGAGCTTGGAGAACGGCGCCGGTCAAGGCTGCACGCGACGCTTGCGAGCGGCATTTCGGAAGCAGATCTTGATCGCTGCGCGGCGTCGGCGCAGGAGGTGCTGGACAAGACCGGCCCGATATCGATTTGTCTCAAAGGTCCGTTTCTCGGCAACAGGAATGCCGGGCGCATCTATTTTCCGGTCTACCCGCAGCAAATTGAGGGCGAAGACGCTTTTGCGCTGGTACAGAAGAGCGTTGGCGTGGCCCCCACGAAGCTCTACCTCGTAGGGTACTATCATATGCGCACCGAATTCGATGCGTTGGAGACCGCAGAACTTGCCGAGCTGATCGATCAGTGGCGCGATCAGGTTGTCGTCCAAACAACCATTTCCCTTCTTGAATTGTACGCCACCAACGACGACCTGGCGCTTTCGGCGCGTATTCACGCGAGAATTTCGGCGAGGGAGTAGCGGTAACCGCACAAGATCCCACTTTGCCTCGTAATCGTGCGGCGCGGCTCGATCTCGCCGCTCTACTGCCCATCCTCCAAAATCATCGTCGCACCTTTTTCCGCGATCATCGCCGTCGGCGTATTGGTATTGCCCGACGTGATCGTCGGCATCACCGACGCATCGACCACGCGCAAGCCGCCGATGCCGTAGAACCGCAGCCGCTCGTCGACGACAGCCATCGGGTCGTTGGCGGTGCCCATCTTCGCAGTCCCCACGGGGTGGAAGATCGTGGTGCCGATATCGCCGGCGGCCTTGGCCAGGGACGCGTCGTCATCGCCGACGCTGGGGCCGGGCAGATATTCCTGCGGCCGATAGCGTTCGAGCCGTTTCTGCTTCATCAGCCGCCGCGTAGTGCGGATGGCATCGGCCGCCACCTGGCGGTCGTCGTCGGTCGAGAGATAGTTCGGCGCGATCGATGGCGCTTCGTCCGGCGTTGCCGATTTGATGCGCACCGTGCCGCGCGATGTCGGCTGCAGGTTGCAGGCGCTCACGGTGATGGCGGGGAAGCGGTGCAGGGGATCGCCGAACTTGTCGAGCGACAGCGGCTGCACGTGAAACTGGATGTTGGCGCGCGCGCGATGGGGATCGGAGCGGGTGAAAATGCCGAGCTGCGACGGCGCCATGGTCAGCGGGCCGCGGCGGCGGAAGGCGTAATCGAGCCCCATCATGCCGCGCCGGACCAGATTGTAATAGGTCTCGTTCAGCGTGCGCACGCCCTCGACCTTGTAGATCGCGCGCTGCTGCAGATGGTCCTGCAGGTTACGGCCGACGCCCGGTTTGTCGAGCGTCACGTCGATGCCGAGCGGCGACAGCCAGTCGGCGGGGCCGATGCCGGTTCGATGCAGCACCTGCGTCGAGCCGATCGCTCCCGCGCACAACACCACTTCGCCCCTGGTGCGGGCTTCGATCACCTCATTGCCTTGCATGAAGCGCACGCCAACCGCGCGGCCATTCTCGACGATCAGCCGGTCGACCAGCACATGCTTTTCCAGCCGCAGATTGCTGCGGTTCAGCACCGGCTTGAGGAAGCCACGCGCCGACGACCAGCGCCGGCCGCGCTTCTGGTTGACGTGGAAATAGCTGACGCCCTCATTGTCGCCGGTGTTGAAATCGGCAATGCGCCTGATGCCCATTTCCTCGGCGGCCTCACCGACCGCGTCGAGAACGTCCCAGGACAGCCGCGGCGCCTCGATGCGCCAGCCGCCGCCGGCGCCGTGATGCTCGCTTTCCCCGAGGAAATGGTCCTCCAGCCGCCTGAACAGCGGCAGTACGTCGTCATAGCCCCAGCCGGTCAGGCCGAGTTGCCGCCAGTGATCGTAATCGGCGGATTGCCCGCGCATCGAGATCATGGCGTTGATGGCGGAGCAGCCGCCGATCACCTTGCCTCTGGGGTAGGCGAGCGAGCGGCCGTTGAGCCCGGGCTCCGCCTCGGTCTTGAACATCCAGTCCGAACGGGGATTGCCGATCGCGAAGAGATAGCCGACCGGGATCTGAAACCAGATCCAGTTGTCGTTGCCGCCCGCTTCCAGGATCAGCACGCGGTTTTTCGGATCGGCCGACAGCCGGTTGGCCATGATGCAGCCGGCAGTCCCAGCGCCCACCACAATGTAATCGAAATCGCCTTCGAACTGCTTCGGCATCTTGGTTTCCGCCCACTTGCGATCCGTCATGCCCGGGCAAAAGCGCGAAGCGCCTTCGCGCCAGATGTCCCGGGCATCCACGTCTTTTCACCTATTAGTCAGACGTGGATGGCCGGGACAAGCCCGGCCATGACGGCGAGGCCGGATGTGTCGGCGAGGGTGCATTGGTTGGACCGCCGCTTGCATGCTACAGGACACGTTCAACCCGGAAAGCCAGTTATCCCATGCCCATCGTCAACCGCGTCGCCGAGTTTCAACCCGAGATCCAGGCCTGGCGCCGGGATATTCATGAACATCCGGAACTGCTCTACGACGTGCACCGCACCGCGGCATTGGTGGCGGACCGGTTGCGGGAGTTCGGCTGCGACGAGGTCGTTACCGGTATCGGCCGCACCGGTGTCGTCGGCGTGATCAAGGGCGGCAAGCCCGCCGGCAATGGCGACGTGAAGGTCATCGGGCTGCGGGCGGATATGGACGCGCTGCCGATCGAGGAGGCGACCAATCTGCCTTACGCTTCCAAAACGAAGGGCCTGATGCACGCCTGCGGCCATGACGGCCACACCGCCATGCTTTTGGGGGCGGCGCGCTATCTCGCCGAGACCCGCAATTTCGCCGGCGATGCGGTCGTGATCTTCCAGCCGGCCGAAGAGGGCGGCGCGGGCGCGGCTGCGATGATCAAGGACGGGCTGATGGACCGCTTCGGTATCGAGCAGGTCTACGGAATGCATAATGGTCCGGGCATTCCGGTCGGAGCGTTCGCGCTTCGGCCCGGTCCGATCATGGCCGGCGGCGATGCCGTCGCCATCAAGATCGAGGGGCGCGGTGGGCATGCTGCGCAGCCGCACAAAAGCATCGATTCCGTGCTTGTCGGCGCGCAGTTGATCACGGCGCTGCAGTCGATCGTGTCGCGCAGCGTCGATCCGCTGGAATCGGCTGTGATTTCGATGTGCGAGTTTCACGCGGGCAACGCCCGCAACGTGATCCCGCACACCGCGGAGCTGGCGGGCACCGTCCGTACCCTGAACGGCGACGTACGAAAGATGGTGGAAAGGCGGGTCCGCGAGGTCGTCGCCGGCGTGGCGCAGATCACCGGCGCCAGGATCGATCTGACCTACGATCGCGGCTATCCGGTAACGGTCAACCATGTCAGGCAGACGGATATCGCGACGCGGGCGGCCCGGGAGATCGCCGGCGAAGCCAATGTGCAGGAGATGCCGCCACTGATGGCTGGCGAGGATTTCGCCTTCATGCTGGAGCAGCGGCCGGGTGCGCTGATTTTCTGCGGCAACGGCGAAAGCGCAGGGCTCCATCACCCCGCCTACAATTTCAACGACGAGGCGCTCGTGTTCGGCACCTCCTACTGGATCAGGCTGGTCGAGAACACGCTGGCCGCGTGAGGCGCTTTTCCCGCCCTGCTTCCGCCGGGGATGGCGGCTCTGCGGCAGAGTGTTGGGTGGACCGCACCTTGCATGCTACAAAAGCCTTACGCGTTCCAAACTGAGGTTCGAGAAATCCCATGCCTATCGTCAACCGCGTCGCCGATCTGCAACCCGATATTCAGGCCTGGCGCCGTGATATCCATGAAAATCCCGAATTGCTCTACGACGTTCACCGCACTGCAGCATTCGTGGCGGACCGCCTGCGCGAATTCGGCTGCGATCAGGTGGCGACCGGCCTCGGCCGCACCGGCGTCGTCGGGGTCATCAAGGGCAAGCAGCCCGGCAAGGGCGAGATCAACGTAATCGGGCTCCGCGCCGACATGGACGCGCTGCCGATCGAGGAGGCAACCAATCTTCCCCATGCCTCCAAGACGCCGGGCAAGATGCACGCCTGCGGCCATGACGGCCACACCGCGATGCTTCTGGGTGCAGCCCGCTATCTCGCCGAGACCCGGAATTTCGCCGGCGACGCGGTCGTGATCTTCCAGCCGGCCGAGGAGGGCGGGGCGGGCGCCGCCGCGATGATCGAGGACGGGCTGATGGACCGGTTCGGCATCGAGCAGGTCTATGGCATGCATAACGGACCCGGGATTCCGATCGGTTCCTTCGCCATCCGGCCCGGCCCGGTGATGGCGGCAACCGACTCGATCGACATCAAGATCGAGGGCCTCGGCGGCCATGCCGCGCGCCCGAACAAATGTATCGACTCCGTCCTGGTCGGCTCGCAGCTCATTACCGCGCTGCAGTCGATTGTCTCGCGGACCATCGATCCCCTGGAGTCGGCGGTGATCTCGATCTGCGAGTTCCATGCCGGCAACGCGCGCAACGTCATTCCGCACACCGCCGAACTCCGCGGCACCGTGCGGACGCTGACGGCGGAAGTGCGCGAGACGGTCGAGAAGCGCGTCCGTGAGGTGTGCGAGGGCGTGGCCAAAATGACCGGCGCCAGGATCGACCTGGTTTATGAGCGCGGCTATCCCGTCACCAATAATCACGCCGATCAGACCGAGTTCGCGACGCAGGTGGCCAAGGAAGTGGCCGGCGCCCAGAACGTCCACGACATGCCGCCGCTGATGGGCGCGGAAGATTTTTCTTACATGCTGGAAGCGCGCCCCGGCGCGTTCATCTTCTGCGGCAACGGCGACAGCGCAGGGCTCCATCACCCCGCCTATGATTTCAACGACGAGGCGATCGTGTACGGGACGTCGTACTGGATCAAGCTGGTCGAGAACAAGCTCGCGGCGGCATAGAGGTTCTTCAACCTGAACCGCATGTGAAGCGCAACGTCACATCAAGGAAGGCCCGTATCTCCAGTGCGGGCCTTCTTTATTTTCCGTTGAACCGGAATTGCAGCCGAAACGGCGGCGTCGGCGATCAGCGACACGCCGCCGGATTGTTCGGGTTCGGGATGCTGCCCGACTGACGGACCGGTCTGCGGTCCGGCGCTCAATAGCGTTCCGGTACATACATTTCGGGTGGAATCGGACCGCGGCTATATTCCGGATGGCGAACCCGCGGCGGCAGTACCACCGGCTCGCGCTTGATTTCCTGGTAGGGAATTTGTTCGAGCAGATGCGCGATGCAGTTCAGCCGTGCCTTCTTCTTGTCGTCGGCCTCGACGAGGTACCAGGGAGCCTCCGGAATGTGGGTACGCTCCAGCATCGCTTCCTTGGCCTTGGTATATTGCTCCCAGCGGCTGCGTGATTCCACATCCATCGGGCTGAGCTTCCACTGCTTGAGCGGATCGTGGATCCGCATCATGAAGCGCAAATGCTGCTGTTCGTCGGTGATGGAAAACCAGTACTTGATGAGGGTGATTCCGGAGCGCACGAGCATACGTTCGAATTCCGGCACCGACCGGAAGAATTCTTCGACTTCGTCTTCGGTGCAGAAGCCCATCACGCGCTCGACACCGGCGCGGTTGTACCAGCTGCGGTCGAACAGCACGATCTCGCCGGCGGCCGGCAAGTGCGAAACGTAACGCTGGAAATACCATTGCGTGCGCTCACGCTCGTTCGGCGCCGGAAGCGCCGCGACGCGGCAGACCCGCGGATTGAGTCTCTGGGTGATGCGCTTGATGACGCCGCCCTTGCCGGCGGAATCGCGCCCCTCGAAAATCACCACCACTTTGAGGTGGTGCTGCTGCACCCAGGACTGCAGTTTTACCAGCTCACCCTGCAGGCGAAACAATTCCTTGAAGTAGACGCGCCGATCGATGGTCTCTTCGGCCGTATGGTCGGCAAATTCATTGGTCAGTGCATCGAGACGATCGTCGTCGATTTCAAGTTCCAGTTCCTCATCGAAACTATCCAGCATTTCCGCCTGAATGGGATCGTGGATGGTGCCATTCGGGGGTCTTTTGGTCATGGCGGGCTCCAGCTGCAGAGCTGTTGGGTTCGCGTGGTGTGTGAATGTCGATGGCCTGCCGTATCATCGGTCAGGGCACCTAGCTGAAAGCAGAAGGCCGGAATTTGGTTCCGGCCTTCCGCGCCTCTACCGCACTGCCGATACTCAGAACAAGTTCGCGAACAGTACGTAGAGACTTGCCGACAGGCAGATCGCAGCCGGCAGCGTCAGCACCCATGCCATCAGGAGATTGCGCACGGTTGCCATCTGCAGGCCCGAACCGTTGGCCGCCATCGTGCCGGCGACGCCGGATGACAGCACGTGGGTGGTGGAAACCGGCAGGCCGAACACGTCGGCGACACCGATCGTGGAGGCGGCGACCAGTTCGGCGGAGGCGCCCTGCGCGTAGGTCAGATGCGACTTGCCGATTTTCTCACCGACGGTGACGACGATGCGCTTCCAGCCGATCATGGTGCCGAGGCCGAGCGCGATTGCGACCGCGATCTTGACCCAGAGCGGGATGAACTTGGTGGCTGAGTCGAGCGAGGCCTTGTAGGCCTTGAGGGTGTCGACCTCTTCCTTTTGCAGGTCGTTTTCCTTGTCCTTCATCAGGAAGCGGATCGCCTCCGACGTCAGGTACATGTCGTTGCGTGTGTTGCCGACGGCTTCGGCCGGCACCTTGTTCAGGGAGCCGTATTTCTGCACCTGCTCGCCGACGTCCTTCACCAGCACGGCCAGCGAGGGGTAGGTGCCTTCGCTAATCTTGCGGGCGGAGACGTATTGCGTCACCGCGGGCCGGGGATCGCCGATGATGCTGTGGCCGGCGCCCTTGGCGGCGATCACCTTCGAAGCGGCGTCCGAGGTCTTCTGGAACTGCGCCACCTGGGATTCCGGCAGCGCGCGGTTCAACGCGTAGGCGGTCGGTACTGTACCGATCAGGATCAGCATGATCAGGCCCATGCCCTTCTGACCGTCATTGGAGCCATGGGCGAAGCTGACACCCGTGCAGGTCGCGATCAGGACGCTGCGGATCCACAGCGGCGGCGGCTTGTTGCCTTCGGGGGCGGCATACAGCGCCGGATTGCGGACGACGAACTTCAACACCAGCAGCAGGATCGCGGCCATGCAGAAGCCGAACAGCGGCGAGAGCAGCAGCGCGTAGCCGATCTCGGTCGCCTTGGTCCAGTCGACGCCCGACGTGCCGTCGCGGCCGTGCATCAGCGCGTTGGCGATGCCGACGCCGATGATCGAGCCGATCAGCGTGTGCGAAGAGGACGCCGGAAGACCGAAATACCAGGTGCCGAGGTTCCAGACGATGGCGGCAATCAGCAGCGCGAACACCATTGCGAAACCGGCGTTGCTTCCGACCTGGAGGATCAATTCCACCGGCAGCAGCGAAACGATGCCGAAGGCGACCGCGCCGGACGAGAGCAGCACGCCGAGGAAATTGAAGAACCCCGACCACATCACGGCGAATTCCGCCGGCAGCGAATGGGTGTAGATCACGGTCGCGACCGCGTTGGCGGTATCGTGGAAACCGTTGACGAACTCGAAGCCGAGCGCGATCAAAAGCGCCACGAGCAAGAGGATATAGGGCAGCCAGGCCGTGACCCGCATACCGGTCGCGTCGATGTCGACGTAGATGCTGTAGGCGACGTACAGCAGCCCGGCGGCAAGGATGCCGAAGAACAGGATCAGGGTCAGCGGATTGAACCCCTTGTCGAGGTTCGGCCGCGAAGCCGGCTGGACAGGCGTTGCATCGCCCATCGTTGAATTGAGAGCCATATCGGTCATTCTGACGCCCCGTCGAAATAGGCTGAGAGGCGGGCATCTTTGACCGAGGCCCTTGAAGGTTAGATGACAGGGGGGCCGGCAGCGTCGCTGAAGTTTGATCGCACATCAAGGAAAGCCCGTATCTCCAGTGCGGGTCTTCATTATTTTCCTTTGAACCGATTTATGATGCGCGGATCCAACAAGGCGCTCCTGAATTGCTTATCGGTTCAGCGGTTTGGCCGATGGTCTGCACGAGAAAATCTCGTCGTCCCTGTCGGCGGACGTTCATTTCATCCGTCCTTGGAACGAAAGCGGCCGTGCGCACGCTGGCCATTTGGAGGAAGGAGCCCCGATGAAGGTCACACAGCATCTCTGGTTCGAGAAGGACATGGAGGCCGCGATCGGCTTCTACACCTCGCACATCCGCGGTTCGTCGGTGCAGTGGGTTTCGGCCCTGCCGGCCGAGAGCCCGAGCGGTCCCGCGGGCAGCGTCAAGATTGCAGCCTTCACCCTGGGCGACCAGCGCTACATGGCGATCGAGGCGGGTCCGCTCGATCCGTTCAACCACAGCTTCTCGATCATGGTTGAATGCGACACGCAGGCTGAGATCGACCGCTTGTGGGACGCCTTGAAAGAGGGCGGCAGGATCGAGCAGTGCGGCTGGCTGCAGGACCGCTGGGGCCTGTCCTGGCAGATAGCGCCCAGACGGCTCGGCGAATTGATGAACGATCCCGACCCGGCAAAAGCCAAGCGGGTGGCGGAAGCCATGCTGAAGATGGTCAAGTTCGATATCGCAGAACTGGAGGCCGCGGCGAGGGGCTAGGACGCCTCGCTACGCGAGGGGTGTTTAGTCGATGGAACCCCCGAGGGCCGTCCGTACGGCGGCGGTGGCGCCGCGAGAAAAAAGAGGGTCGAGCGCTGCACGGCGCCGGGGCTGGAGGAGGACCGCGCAGCGCGTCGACCATGCAGGAGCATCATGGCGTGAACCAAAACGTCCCACATTCCCTTGAGAATGCGATTGTGTCGCCCATCAATTAATGGTTGCAGGCGGGATTGTCAATTTTTCCCGTTATTTTTCACCAGATATTGCGGCTGCCGGCTTGGCGGAATTCAGGCCGCATGTGCTGATTTTCGCAGCACGCCGGCGGCAATTTTGAGATCCTGAACGAAGCGGCGGTATTCGCTCGCCCTGGCTTCGGCGTCCGGCAACCGCAGCAGATAGGACGGATGCACCGTCACCAAAACCCTGGTGCCGTCGTCGAGATCGATCGGGTGGCCGCGGTTCTTGTTGATCGGCGTGATCTTGCCCAACACGCTTTGCGCCGCGGTGGCGCCCATCGCCACCACCAGCTCGGGTTTGATCGCGGCCAGCTCGCGTTCGTACCATTGCCGGCATGCCCTGATCTCCGGCGTGTTCGGCTTCTGGTGCAGACGGATTTTTCCCCGCGGCACGAACTTGAAGTGCTTCACCGCATTGGTGACATAGACCTTGCTGCGGTCGATGCCGGCTTCGTCCAGCGCGCGGTCGAGCATTTGGCCGGCGGGCCCGACGAACGGCTTGCCGGCGAGATCTTCCTTGTCGCCGGGCTGCTCGCCGACCAGCATGATCCGCGCTGTCTGCGCCCCTTCGCCGAACACCGTCTGGGTGGCGTTCTTGTAGAGGGGGCAGGCGCGGCAATTGGCGGCTTCCTCGCGCAGCGTCTCGATATCGTCGGCATGTTTGTGGGGCATGTCGTCGGCCTTGTCGCTTGCCTTGGATGGCTCCAGCCGCTTCTGCGGCTTGTGCGGTTCGCTCGCCGCATTGGCGATCATCGCGCTGGCGGTGCGTCCGGCGCCTTCGATCAGGGGTTTAATCAAGGAAGCCTCCGGCAGGTTCCTCCAGTATTTTCGGGGCATCTCCTTCTGCATCGCCTGCACTTTCAGCCGGGCGGGATTGAAGATGCTGGCGTAGTAACTGCGCCAGGTTCCCTCCAGCCTGTCAGCGGTCGGGGCTTCGCTTTTGGCGACGCCCGGCGTGATCGAGATGGCATGGCCGTCCCAATGCGCGCAGACGTCGGGGGTGAGGATCGACCAGGGCATGTCGGCGAAGCGGCGCGCAAAGAATGGTGCGGCCAGTTCGACGATGTGGTGCTCCGGCTCGAACCAGGCGACGAAGTGCGATTTCTGCTCGCGGCCAATTTCGCGGAAGCGAACAAAGGCGTGCATCTTGTGCTCGTCGCGGCGCACGGCTCTTGCCATCGTTGTGACGTCAGCCACATCGGAATCGGTCGCGATCGCGAGCAGATCGTGATTGCCGCGCAGCCGCCACAGCAGCCGGTAGAGCAGGGCGAACCGCTCGGGGTTGTGATGGAGGATCGCGATCTCGGCCAGTTCGACGAATTTGGCCGGTACGCTGAAGGTGCCTTGTGGCGGTTCGAGCGGCGGCGCGATCGGCTCGAACAGCTCAGGCGAAGCGCCGGCAACGCGCCAGCTCACTTCGGACGGTGTCACATCATTCAGCGCCAGCGCGCGTGCTGCTTTGCGCCAGCCGTCGAAATCGGTTTCGCTATCGAGGGTGATGAAATGCATTTCTCTCTCCTCCCGTCATTGCGAGCGAAGCGAAGCAATCCATGTCTCGGCACGAGGAAAGATGGATTGCTTCGTCGCTTCGCTCCTCGCAATGACGCTGGTGGTCAAAACCCAAATCCCAGTTGCGTTGCCTTCGGCTTGAATCGCTCCTTCAGCCCTGCGCCGTCGATCAGATGTGGCGAGGGGCTGAAATCGCTGAGCACGATGAACGGCAGCGCCTTCTTCTGCGGGATATGCAGCCGCGCCAGATCGGCCAGACGGATCGAGGTCAGGCGGCGCGTGGCGATGATGCGATCGACCGCCCTGGTGCCGAAGCCCGGCACCCGCAACAGCTCGTCGCGGCTGGCGGTGGCGACGTCGAGCGGGAAGCGGTCGCGGTGGCGCAGCGCCCAGGCGAGTTTCGGATCGATGTCGAGCGGCAGCATGCCCTTGGCCTCGTCGACGATCTCGCCGGCATCGAAGCCGTAAAACCGCATCAGCCAGTCGGCCTGATAGAGCCGGTGCTCGCGAACGAGCGGCGGTGCGACAAGTGGCAGCGCGCGGCTCGCATCCGGGATCGGGCTGAAGGCCGAATAATAGACGCGCTTGAGGCGGTAGGAGCCGTAGAGATTGGCGCTGGTATCGAGAATGGTTTTGTCGTCGGCCGCATCGGCGCCGATGATCATCTGCGTGCTTTGCCCGGCCGGCGCGAAGCGCGGCGGTTTTGCCTTGGTCGCGGCCTTGTCGCTTTCCCTGGCCTCGTCGAGCTTTAGGCGCAGCCGGCCCATGGTGCGACGGATCGCGCGCACGTTCTTTTCCGGCGCGAATTTCGCAAGACTGTTTTCGAGCGGCATTTCGATGTTGATGGAGAGACGGTCGGCATATTTTCCGGCCTCCGCGATCAGTGCGTCGTCCGCTTCGGGAATGGTCTTGAGATGGATGTAACCACGAAAATGATGCTCCTCGCGCAGCTTTCGCGCGACGCTTACCACCTGCTCCATGGTGTAGTCGGCGCTGCGGATGATGCCAGAGGAGAGAAACAAGCCCTCGATGTAATTGCGCCGGTAGAAGTCGATTGTCAGTTTCACCACTTCGTCGACCGTGAAGCGGGCGCGCGGCACGTTGGAGGAGGTGCGGTTGACGCAATAGAGGCAATCGTAGTTGCAGGCGTTGGTGAGCAGCACCTTCAACAGCGAGATGCAGCGTCCGTCCGGTGCGTAGGAATGGCAGATCCCCATGCCCGGCGCGGTCGAGCCGAGGCCCTTGCCGTCGCTGGAATCCCGCTTCTCCGTGCCGGAGGAGGCACAGGAAGCATCGTATTTCGCAGCGTCCGCCAGGATTTCCAGTTTACGTTGCACATCCATCGTTAAATCCCTTTGATTCCGCTCATGAATCTCTCAGGTGTCGATCCCGATTGACTCCGCTGGGCCTGTTAGCTTTATATTAGAACATATCGTGAACAAATGAGCCAGCCGCGGGTTCACTCGGGAAGAAGCGGTAAGGCCCAATTTCCGAAGGAGCGGCGCATGAGCACCGCACGCACCAGCACGGTTGCAAGTTTGCGCGGCAGCATCGAGCGCCTGGAGGCGCATGGCGATGCGCATGACCTCGCCAGGATTTCGCTTGGCCACAAGGCCGCGGACGCAACGTTATGCGGCGGGCTGGCGGTATCGGCGGTGCATGAAGTGTTCGCCGAGGGGCACCAGAGCGCAACGGCCACCGGCTTCATCGCGGGGCTGGCGGGACGGATATCGCCACGCCGGCCGCTGGTCTGGGTGCGGCAGGATTTTTCGGAAATTGAATCCGGCGCGCTGTCGATGAGCGGGCTCTGCGAATTGGGTCTCGACCCGCGGCTGCTCGTCACCGTGCGCGCCACCGACACCGATGCCGCGCTACGGACCGCCGCCGATGCGCTGGCCTGCGACGCGCTCGGCGCTGTGGTGCTGGAAGTCTGGGGGCAGGCGCGCCAGCTCGATCTCGTCGCCAGCCGAAAACTCACTTTGGCCGCGGCAGCCTCCGGCGTCACC